>JAYTHX010000434.1:0-9840 GCA_043732195.1 Polyangiaceae bacterium | reverse complement strand
TCCTGAAGTGCATGCACATCATCCACCACCTCGATGGGCGCGAGCTGCTCTTCATGCTCCCGATGTCGGACCAGGAGATCTTCCACCTCGTCGAGGAGAAGGTCTACCGCGTGATCGGCAGCATGCTCGCCGAGGGCTTTCCGATCACCGAGTTCGTCGGCGGCCGGAAGCACAAGGACTCGCTCTACACGAAGCTGCTCTCGAAGCGCGAGGCGGTCTCCGCGCAGATCTTCGACAAGCTGCGCTTCCGCATCGTCACGCGCGAGCGGGACGACATCTTCCCCATCGTCCAGTACCTCCAGAAGAAGCTTTTCCCGTTCAACTACGTCATCCCCAGCCAGAGCATCAATTCGATCTTCCAGTTCAAGCGGTACTGCCAGCAGCAGGACCACCTGAAGTCGTACCTGGCGGAGATGCAGGCCGGCGCGGACGAGGACTACACGCCCAGCGACAACGTCTTCTCCGCCGACAACTACCGGGTCATCCACTTCGTGGTCGACATGCCGGTGCGGCTGCCGCGGAAGCTCCTCGAGCGAGCGCCCTCGAGCGCGTGGGCGCTGGGGCCGGTGGTGTTCGTGGTCTGCGAGTTCCAGGTCATCGACCGGGAGACCGAGCAGGCGAACGAGCAGGGCGAGGCTTCGCATGCAAAGTACAAGGATCGCCAGAAGAAGGCGGTCATCCGCCGGCTCCAGCTCGGCATGCGCGAGATGAAGAAGCCCGTCACCTCGCCGCGACCCACGCGCGAGGATCCGCCGCCGCCGAGCGTGCGGTCTCCTCCGACCAGCGTGCGGCCTCCGCCCAACCCCGAGCGCAAGCGCCCGGGCGGCCCCCGCAGCTCGCGGGGATGAGGCGCGGACGCCTCGGCTTCGCTAGTCCGCGCGCATGAAGCGCAGGATCACGGGCATGAAGAAGAGCACCGTGCACACGACGACAATGGCGATGTTGATCGCGAGTCCCAGCCGGAACGTTCGCGCGTCGTGGACGGTCAGCGCCGCCTCGTAGAGCGGCACGTCGGGCGAGCGGCGCCGGCGCAGGGACTCGAGATCACTGCGCAGCTCGAACTGGCGGAGGAGGACCTGGATGGCGTACTTCGGCGCGCGCCAGATCTCCTCCGGAGGGTCGGGGTACTTCGCGATCACCGCGGCGGCCGCGGGGCGCGAGGGCGGCAGCGGCGCCGGCGCGTGGGAGGCGGCATGGTAGCCCGGCCCGTAGGGCGGGCTGTGCGAGTGCGGACCGCTTTCGTTCATCGTCGGCGCGAGCGAGCGCTGAGACGACGGCACGACCGGCGGGATCGATCGCTGCGAGGAGGACGCGGCCGGGGGGGGCACGGCGGGGGCAGGCCCGCTCGCGCGGCTCGACGACGAAGAAGCGAACGAAAGGTCGGGCACGACGGGACCGGCGCCCGGCGGCGGCGCCGACCGCCCGCCCGGCGGTGGCGCGCTCAGCGCGGCCGGCGCGGCGGACCGGAGCGCGGTCGCGCTCCCCGAGGGCAGATCGAGCTCGAGCGGTCCGCCCTCCACGTCATCGGCGAAGGGGTCGTCGAAGTCCATGTTGCCGCCGTCGTAGCTGCTCGCGCCGCCACCCATCCCGCCGGTCTGGCTTCCCTTCTCCAGATCGAGCGACCCGAGGCCGGGACCGTCATCCTCGAAGTCGTCACCGAGGGTCCGGCTCATGCTTCGAGAATACGGAAAACGCGGGGGGATCGCTTCGCTTTTCGAAGGGGTTGGGTTAGGGTTCCCGCGCTCATGCGACTCTACAGCGCCAAGGTTCCGTCGATTGCCCAGGAGGTGGTGCGCACCCTCCTTTCGTCGAAGGACATCGACCTCGAAGACGCCGGCGCTCAGAAAGAGGTGGTTGCGGACGTGGAGTCTGTCCTCCGCAGCTACCTGGAGACCGAAAAGGTCGTCGACGAGAAGACCCGCGACCTCCTCTCGCGGACCGGCCGCAGCGAGGGCGAGTTCGGCAAGGTGCGCGAGCAGATTGCAGAGCACCACGGCATCAAGGTGGGTGACGAGTCGCTCGACCACCTGCTCGACCAGGTCGTGGCGATGCTCATGCACTCGTCGCACGTCGAGGAGGTCTACGCCGAGGACGTCGCGCTCCGCCGGCGCATGGCGCCCATCTTCAAGAAGAACATGCAGGCCGACTCCGCGATCGACACCGAGGTGCGCGCGCAGATCAAGCACCTCAAGGAAGGCACCGCCGCCTGGGACATCGAGTACTCGCGCGCGCTCGACGCTGCGAAGCGGAGGCGCGGGCTCGGCTGACGCCGGGCTCGCGGCTGCACCGCTTCGATGCGGAGCATGACAGGCTTCGGCATCGGAGACGCCCCGCTCTCCGGTGACCCCTCGACTCCGCCGAGCGGCAAGCTCAGCGTCGAGATCCGCGCCGTCAATCACCGCTACCTCGACGTCCGCGTGCGGGCGCCGAACCAGCTCCCCGACCTCGCGGCGGCCGTCGAGACCCTCGCGCGCGAGCGGCTAACGCGCGGCCGTTTCGACGTCACGGTGCGCGTCGAGGCCGCCGCGCTGGGCGCGGTCAGCATCCACAAGGAGCGCGCGCGCAGCGTGTTCCTGGCGCTCGTCGCCCTACGTGACGAGCTCGCGCCCGGTATGGATGTCCCGCTCTCGCTGCTCGGCGCCGTGCCCGACCTCTTCGTGCCCGCCATCGAGCAGGACGGCGACGCGGTGCGGGCGGCGGTGTCCGTGGCCTTCGACAGCGCGCTGGGCGCGCTCGACGCCATGCGCCTCCGCGAGGGCCACGCCCTCGGCGACGACATCCTGCGCCGCTTGGTCACGGTGCGGAAGCTGGCGCGCGTGGTCGAAGAACGGTCACCGTTCGTGGTCGAGATCTACAAGAAGAAGCTGAAGGACCGCGCGGAGCGCCTGCGCCTCGCCTCCGACGTGCAGCTCGACCCCGGCCGGCTCGAGCAGGAGGTCGCCCTCTATGCCGACCGCGTGGACATCTGCGAGGAGCTGACCCGGCTCGAGAGCCACGTCTCGCACTTCGAGTCGCTGCTGGCCCGCCCGGATGCGGTCGGCCGTCGCCTCGACTTCCTCCTCCAGGAGATGGCCCGCGAGGCCAACACCGTCGGGGCCAAGAGCCAGGATGCGGGTATCGCGCACTCGGTCGTCGAGCTGAAGGCCGAGATCGAACGGATGCGAGAGCAGGTTCAGAACATCGAGTAGCTGGGCTATGCTCCCCGCATCGCGATGGTCGACCCTTTCCTGCTCCTCATCCTCTCCTCGCCGAGCGGCGCCGGGAAGACGACGCTCACGCGTAAGCTCCAGGAGCGCTTCGCGTCGATGCGCTTCAGCGTCTCGCACACCACGCGTAAGCCGCGCACGAACGAGAACGACGGACGCGATTACCACTTCATCGAGCGCAATGACTTCGACGGGCTGGTCGAGCGTGAGGCGTTCGTCGAGTGGGCCGAGGTGCACGGCAACTGCTATGGCACCTCGCACGCGGAGATCGAGCGCGCGCGGTCCGAGCCCGGGTGCGCGGGAATGATCTTCGACATCGACTACCAGGGCGCCCGTCAGATCCGCGCGAAGCATGCGGACGCGGTGGCGGTGTTCATCCTCCCTCCGTCGATGATCGAGCTCGAACGTCGCCTCCGGGGACGCGCCAGCGAGACCGAGGAGGTCGTGCGGCGTCGCTTCGAGGCGGCGAAGGTCGAGATCGAGCACTACGGATTCTTCGACTACCTCGTCGTCAACGACGACGTGGAGAGCGCCTTCAAGCACCTCGAGGGCATCGTCCTCGCGGAGCGCTCGCGCCGGCTCCGTCGTGCGGACCTCGCCGAGCGCCTCCTGCGCGCGGGCAAGCTCTAATCCGTCGGCCCGTCGGCCCGTCGGCCCGTCGACTCAGTCGGAGAGCAGGTCGAACCGGCGCGTCAGGGGCGCCGGGATCGCCGTCCCGCGCGCGTCAGCTCTCGGTCGTCGACGCGGTCGCAGGCTTGGGCGCCTCGGGCGCGGGCTCCTCGGCGGCCAGCGCAGGCTCGGGGGCCGGCGGCTCGGCGACGACCGCCACGGGCTCGATCGGGACGTCCGGCGGGGGCGCCGGCTTCTTGCCACGCCGCGAGGTCAGCATGTCGACGGCCATCAGCGCGACGCCCACGCAGATCGCGATGTCCGCGACGTTGAAGGTCGGCCAGTGGTCCGTGACGATGTGCGACGGGTACTTCTTCTGGATCAGCTCGTTGAGCTTGTGGAGCCAGTCCGCGCGGTAGTCGATGAAGTCGATGACGAAGCCGTAGCGGATGCGATCGAACACGTTGCCGAGCGCGCCGCCGAGGACGAGCGGCAGGCCCCACTTCAGCGCGTGTTGGCGCGGCTGGAGGCGGCGGTAGAGCGTGACGATGAACGCGATCGCCGCGACCGACACGAGGAGGAAGAACGGCCGGCGCACGTTCTCGCTCTGGCCCTGGAGGAGGCCCCACGCGCCGCCCTTGTTCTTCGCGAGGACGAACATCAGGTGGTTGTCGACGACGTTGATGTAGCCCGGGTAGCCCTCGAGGCGCTTCTCCGCCCAGAGCTTCGTGATGATGTCCGAGGCGAGCGAGACGACCGCGACGACCGCGAGGAACGTCGGCGAGGGGCGCGGGCCGAGGATGGTCTCGGGGATCGCGCGCGACGTGCCCATCGGCCGCTCGAGGCGCGGGATGTTCGGCGCGAGGAGCTCCTCTTCAGGACCGCGCGCGGTCACGACGTCGGAGCCGGGCGCGGGAGGGTCCGTGAGGCCTTCGCCCTGCACGATCTCGGGCGAGGCGGTCTCCTTGGTCGGCGGCGGCCCCGTGAGCTCGGCGGAAGGAGCGGTCTCGGGCGTCGGGGCTTCGATCGGGTCGGTCATTCGCGGGCGGGCAGTTGGATGTTCGTATGTTCAGCGCTGGGACAGCCCGGGCTCGCGAACGGACCGCGAACCGTACTCAATCGCCCGGAGCCTGTCACGTCCGTCACGCCGGTTGCGGGGTCGCCTTTCGCTTTCCTCGCCCGCGAAAGCCTGCTTGGATGTTCAGGCATCATGACGAAATCAGGCAAGGGCAGCCGGATCCCCTGGAAGACGCCCCGCGGCGTCGACGCGGTCGTCGAGGACTGGCTCGAGAGCCGGATCGTCAAGCCGTGTCTCACCGCCGACGAGACGCTCCCTGCCCGCGCGTCGTCGATGGCGCCCTTCCCCGCCGGCCTGCCCACGCCTCTCGCGTTCGCGCTGCGCGGGCGCGGCGTCACGGAGCTCTACGAGCACCAGGCGCGCGCGTTCCTCGCGGCGCGCGATCCGCGGACCCGCGCGATGGTGGTGGCGACGCCCACGGCGAGCGGCAAGAGCTACTGCTTCCACCTTCCCGTCCTCTCGACGATGCTCGAGGACCGCGACGCGCGGGCCCTCTACCTTTACCCGACGAAGGCGCTGGCCCGTGATCAGGAGGCCGGCCTCCGCGAGCTGATGCGCGCGGGCGGGCTGGAGAGCGGCGCGGTCGTCTACGACGGCGACACCCCGGGTGACGCGCGGCGCGCCGCGCGCGAGCGCACCGGGATCGTCCTCACGAACCCGGACATGCTGCATGCCGGGATCCTCCCGCACCACACCGCGTGGGCGCGCACGTTCCAGAACCTCCGCTACGTCGTGGTCGACGAGCTCCACACCTACAAGGGCGTGTTCGGCTCGCACGTCGCGAACGTGCTGCGGCGCCTGATGCGCGTCGCGAAGTTCCACGGCTCGACGCCGCTGCTCATCGGCGCCACCGCCACCATCGGCAACCCGCGCGAGCACGCGGCGCGCATCTTCGGGATCGGCGGCAAGGACGGCAAAGACGCGCCGGAGCACGAGCTCGTCGCCATCACCGAGAACGGCGCGCCGCAGGGCGAGCGCCGCGTCTTCATGTTCAACCCGCCGGTCGTGAACGCGGAGCTCGGCATCCGCGCGAGCTACGTGAAGCAGGCGGTCATGCTCGCCACCGATCTCGTGCGCGCCCAGGTGCCGACCATCGTGTTCGGGCAGTCGCGCAACAACGTCGAGGTCATGCTCCGCTACCTGCGCGACAAGGTGGCGCCCGACATCGATGCCTCGCGCATCATGGGCTACCGCGGCGGGTACCTGCCCGAGCAGCGCCGCGAGATCGAGCGCAAGCTGCGCGCCGGCGAGGTGCTCTGCGTCGTCGCCACGAACGCGCTCGAGCTCGGCATCGACATCGGCGGCCTCGATGCCGTGGTCTGCGCGGGCTACCCCGGCTCCGTCGCCGCGACGTGGCAGCGCTTCGGCCGCGCGGGCCGCCGCGGTGAGCGCAGCATCTGCGTGCTCGTGACGTCGAGCGCGCCGCTCGACCAGTACCTCGCGCGCGCGCCCGAGTACCTGCTCGGCGCCGCGGTCGAGGAGGCGCGCATCGACGCCGACAACCCCGAGATCCTCATCCAGCACCTGAAATGCGGAGCGTTCGAGCTCCCGTTCCGTCGCGGCGAGCAGTACGGCACGCTCGACGAGACCGACACCGCGGCGGCGCTCGAGTTCCTCATGGCGCACAAGGTCCTGCACGAGACGAGCGGCACCTTCCACTGGGCCGCCGACGCATACCCGGCCAACAACGTGTCGCTGCGCTCGATTGGCTGGGACAACGTGGTCATCATCGACGCCGAGCACGACAAGACCATCGCCGAGATCGACTGGCGCGGGGCGCACACCATGGTGCACGAGCAGGCCATCTACCAGCACGACGGCGAGTGCTGGCAGGTCGAGAAGTTCGACTACGAGAACCACAAGGCGTTCGTCCGCAAGGTGAAGCCGGACTACTGGACTGACGCGATGACCTACACGACGGTCAGCGTGATGGAGGAGTTCGGCACCGGGCACCTACCGAACGAGCGCGCAGTGGTCGATGCCCCCTCCGACGACGCGTGGCCCACGGGTTGGGGCGAGGTCTCGGTGGTGGAGAAGGTCGTCGGCTACAAGAAGATCAAGTTCTATACGCACGAGAATGCGGGCTACGGCGACGTGCGTCTGCCCGAGATGCAGATGCACACGACGTCCTTCTGGCTGACCGTGCCGGAGAGCGTCTGCCAGCAGATCCCGCAGGGACGTGCGGCCGCGATCGACGGGCTGCGCGGCGCGGGCATCGCGCTCGAGACGGTGTCGACGCTCGCGCTGATGTGCGACCCGCGCGATCTCGGCTGCACTCTGGGCGACACCGCGCTCGACGGGGACGCGGCGCCCGCGGAGACTGGAAGCGATCTCCCCGTCGCGGTCCCGGTGGTGCCCCGCAAGATGCGCGGAGGGCCGCAGCCCGGCTACTCGCCGACCCTCTTCCTCTACGAGCACACGCCCGGCGGCATCGGGCTCGCCGAGCGCATCTTCGAACAGCGCGAGGTGCTGCTCGCGTGCGCGCTGCGCCTCGTCGAGAGCTGCCCGTGCGACTTCGGGTGCCCTGCGTGCGTCGGGCCGAACGCGGGCCTCGACACGCCCGCCGCAGGTGCGGCACCGGTCTCGGCTGCGCAGCCGAGACCGACCCGCGCCGCGAACGACGAGCTCCCGAACGTGCCTCAGGGTCGCAAGCGGATCGCGATCGACATTCTCCGGCGCGCGACGCGCGCAGGCTGAGCGAGACTGGGCGGTCAAGGATCCACGGGGCGGCGCCCCCGCGCCCCTGCCGCGCAGGCTCGCCTTCGTACCAGCTCGACGTCGCGTTCAAGTGAGCTCGGTCCGCCTCGTCGGACCGGTGGCGCTCGAGGCCGTGGCCGCGTAACCTCCGGGTGTGAAGCGCCTTCGTTTCGGCCTCGCCAGCTCCGCCGCGATCGTGCTCGGCGCCTGCGCGGGCGCGGCGATCGTGCTCGGCGCGTGCCTGCCCGGCGCCGGGCCTGCGCTGCTCTCCGCGGAGGACGGCAGTGATCCGTCGAGCACGAACCTCGGCGACTCGGGCCTCTCACGGAGCGACGTCGACCTCGGTGATCCCTTCGCGCTCGAGGGCCTCAATCCGTCGCACGGCCCCTTCACGGGAGGCACGCGTTCCATCCTCTCCGGCCGCGGCTTCTCCTCGAAGTTGCGCGTGTTCCTCGGCGGGATCGAGGTGCCGCCGGCATCGGTGCTCGCGAGCGATCCCACGCGCGCGGCGATCGTCACGCCGGCGGGGCCGCCCGGCTTCGTCGACGTACGTATCCGTGACGAGGCCACCGCGAAGGAACGCACGCTCGTCAACGGGTTCTACTTCGACGCCTTCGTGGTGCAGCCCGACAGCGGCGCTACCAGCGGCGGGACGCGCATCGCGCTCACCGGCAGCGGCACGAGCTGGAGCGCGGTCGGTACGACGGTCGCGATCGGCGGCGTGGCGTGCACGAACGTGGTCGTGTCCAGCGCCACTCGGCTCGAGTGCCTCACGGCGGCCGGCGCGCCCGGCGCCAAGGACGTGACCGTCAAGACGTCCGACGGCAAGACGCTCCAGGCTCGCGATGCCTTCACGTACAGCGACTCGCCCGACGGCTACCGCGGCGGGCTGTCCGGCGGCGCGCTGAGCGGGCGCCTGCGCGTCCTCGCGTTCGACGCGTTCACCGGCGTGCCGATCGCGGGCGCGAAGGTGGTCGCCGGCTCGTCGCTCGCCACGGGGATCCTTCAGGCCACCGCCGCCACCGGCGTCACCGAGATCAACGGGCTCACGGGCTCGAAGGTCACGGTCACCGTCGCCGCGAAGTGCCACCAGCCGATGTCGTACGTCGACGTTCCGGTCGACACCGTGACGATGTACCTCTCGCCCACGCTCGATCCCGCCTGCGCCGACGGCGATCCGCCTTCGACGGGCGGCGGCGGCGGTCGCTTCGGCGGCCTCATCGACGGCAACATGCTCTTCCCGGGCGGCGCCGAGTTCCAGCGATCCGGATGGACCACCGTCCCCGCGCCCTCGAAGCCGACCGAGCGCCAGGCGGCGTACGTCTTCGAGGTCTCGGGCTCGCCCAACGAAGCGTTCCAGCTCCCCTCGGCGGACGAGGCGATCACGCCCGACACCGCGGGCACGAGCGGCTACCAGTTCTCGCTCGTCGTGCTGCCCGGCAATGTCACGCTCTACGTGATCGCGGGGCTCGAGGATCGCAGCGAGGAGCCGCCGCGCTTCGTGCCCTACGCCATGGGAATCGCCCGCGGCATCTCGGTGCCTGCGCAGACGCACGTCACCGGCGTCGACCTGAAGATGGACGTCCTCTTCGACCACCAGGTCACGCTCGCGCCGCAGCCGCCGGCGCCCGGACCGCGCGGGCCGGACCGCTTCGCGGCGAGCGTCGCGCTGACCCTCGGCAGCGCCGGCTACGCGATCCTGCCGCGCGCGCTGCGCGTCGTCACGTTGCCCACGCCGGCCACCATCCCGTTCGTCGGGGTCCCCTCGCTCGATCACGCGGCGTCGGGCGAGCAGTACGTGCTCGGCGGCGTCGCGGCGACGGGCGCCGACCTGCTCCGTCCGGCGAGCATCGTCTCGCGCATCCGCACCACCAACGCGAACGACCCCGTCGCCCTCGGCGGCTTCCTCGGCGTGCCCGTCCTCTTTCAGCCCGGCAACGGCTCGTGGAACGGCACGCACGTGGAGTTCACGGGCGCGACCGGCCCCGTCGACCTGGAGGTCATCCAGGTCTCGTCCGGCAACGGCCTGGTGTCGTGGACCATCGCCGCGCCTGGCGGCGTGCGCTCGTTCGACCTCCCCGACCTCGCGGCCATCCCCTCGCCCGACGCGCTCGGCCTGGTGCGCGGCCCGATCAGCACCACCGTGCGGGCGGCGCGCATCGACGGCTTCGCGTACGGCAAGCTGCGCCAGGGCCAGCTCAGCTCGACGACGTGGAACGCCCACGCCTTCGACGCGCTCGACGGCGCGTA
>JAYTHX010000433.1:0-9841 GCA_043732195.1 Polyangiaceae bacterium | reverse complement strand
AGGCGCGCGCGTCGTTCGGACCGTGGGCGCAGGAGACGACCGGCCACCTCGAGGGCATCGGCCTCACCATCCGCCGCGATCGCTGGCGCAACCTCCTGCCCTCGCGGCAGGACACGCTCGCCATCGCGTTGCCCGACGATCCGGCGTGGGAGCGGTGGGGCCGCCATGCGCTGGTGATGCGCGCGCCGTCGGGCACGCGCGTGCTCGAGCGCGACGTGAACCATGCCGCGTTCGTCGCCCGCCGCACGGGCGCCACGGTGGTGCTGCTCGAGCACGACGACGCCGCCTCGCCCGACATGTCTGCGATCCGCGCGATGCTCGCGTGGTCCGCGAAGGGCGGCTCGCGCGCCATCCAGATCCTGCCCATCGGCGTGACGCGCGCAAAATGGTCGAAGAACGCTCATGATCTGCTCGATCTCGTCGAGGAGTCGTCGCTTCGCGGTGACCCGTTCGAGCTGCGCGGGCGCATCACGATCTCCGCGCAGTTCTTCAACCGCGAGCGCCTCGTCTCGGGGCTCCTCGCGTCGGCCCAGGCCGGGCACTGGGTCGTGGTCACGGGCCTCCGCCGCTTCGGCAAGTCGTCGCTCGCGCTCGAGGTCGCGCGGCGCCTGCCCGGGGCCTCGGCGTACGTCGACCTCATGGGCTTCGATCACGAGATCGGCACGCTCGGCGATCCGCTCCCCGCGGTCGACGCCATCCTGCGCTTCGCGTGCCTTCGGCTCGTGGAGTCGGCACGCGAGCGCTGGCCCGGCAGCACGCTCCCCGACGTCCCGGCGCGGGGCACCGAGCTCGACGCCGCAGCGCTGAGCGTGTGGTTCCGCGAGCTCTCGCAGTGCTGCGCCGCAGGCTCGGCCGGCCGCGCGCCGCCGCTGCTCGTGGTGCTCGACGAGATCGAGCAGGTGCTCGGCGTGGGACCGGAGAAGCTCTCGCACGTGCTCGACGTCCTCGCGATCGTCGTCGGCCGCCTGAAGAGCGCGATCGGCGATCACCCGGGTTCGGTGCGCGGCTCGCCGGTGTCGGTCTTCCTCGCGAGCGCGCTCCACCCGCTCCTCTGGGCGCCGCTGCGCACGCTCGCCAACCAGTCGATCATGGGGACGTTCCCCCGCGTGTGCGTGCCGTGCCTCAGCGAGGAGGCGGCGACCTCGATGATGCGCAGCCTGGGCGCGCGCCAGGGCATCCGCTTCAGTGATGCCGCGCTGGCGCGCATCGTCGACGAGACGCAGGGCGTGCCGCTGCTGCTCCGCCGCATCGGCTCCTCGATCCTGGAGCTCTACGATCGCGAGCGCGCGCGCGAGGGCAGCCTGGGCGCCGTGGAGATCGGCGTGGAGGGCGCCGTCGAGGCGATCGAGCGCGAGGCCCGCGAGGGCTCGACGACGCGCGTGTGGATCGAGACCGAGATCGCCCCGATCCGCAGCCCGGCCGGCGCGATCCTGCGCTGCCTCGCGCGCGAGGACGTGGTGCCGACCGCGGTGCTGCGCGATCTCGCGAAGCGCTTCGTCGCCGAGGACTTCGTGCGCACCGGCATCGATCGCACGCTCACCCCCGACGAGACGGCGCGCCGGGCCGAGGAGGCGGCGAACGTGATCATCCAGCTGCTCGACGAGACCGGCTTGCTCGTCCCGACTGGCGACCTCACCGCCCCCGACGGCTACTCGCTACCGCAGGGCGCGATGCGCCGCGTGCTCGCCGGTCAGCCCAGCCTCAGCGCGTTCCCCAGCGCTCGTCCCGCACCGTGAGGATGGCCCACGGCAGGATCCACTGGAGCATGAACACGCTGAACACGGCGTAGAGCACGCCGTAGAGGAAGCGAAAGCTGCGCTCGAAGCGCAGGTAGTAGAGCGCCGAGAAGAGCGCCCCCACGAGCAGCGCGGCGAAGGAGTGAGCGAGCAGATGGAGGTCGACGCGGAAGAGCGTGGGCAGCTGCACCAGCGCCCAGAAGAAGAGCGCGATGCGCAGGTTCGTCACCATGAAGGTGAGGACCGGCAGGATGCGATTCCTCTCCCGGTAGCGCGTGAACATGAACTTCGCGAAGCTCAAGCCCTCCACGACGTAGCTCCGGTCCCAGCGCACGAACATGCGCGAGAGCTGCGTGTAGGTGGTGGGCGCGAGCGTGTGGACGACGGCCGTGCGCTGGTAGACGGTGTCGTAACCCTGGCGGAGCACGATGTTGGTGAGCGCCTGGTCCTCGCCGTGGTTCACGGGCCGACCGAGGAAGGTCTGGCTCGACCACTCCTCGAGGAAAGGCAGCACCGCCTCGCGTCGGAAGGAGGAGAGCGCGCCCGGGCAGCACGCGACGCCGCGGTAGGCGGACTGCGCCGCGCGGCCGAAGTCGAACGCGAGCGTGTACTGCACCTCGAGCATGCGGCTGATGACGGTGTCGCGGTTGAGCACCGCCACGCGCCCGGCGACGGCGCCCACGTTCGCATCGGCGAGGAACGGCGCAACCATCTCGCGGATGGTGCGCGGCTCGATCTCGCTGTCGGAGTCGATGGTGATCAGGATCTCGCCGTTCGCGGCGCGGAAGCCGGCGCACAGGGCCTCGCGCTTGCCCTGGTTGCCGGCAAATCGCACGAGCTTCACCGAGCCCGCGTGCTCGCGGCGGATGCGCTGCATGTGGAAGAACGTGTCGTCACGCGAGCCGTCGTCGACGACGATGATCTCGAGCAGCTCCTTCGGATAGTCGCTCGCGGCGACGGAGCGCACGCTGCGCTCGACCATCGGGCCCTCGTTGAACGCCGGGATGATCACGCTGACGCGCGGCAGCTCAGCGCCCACGGGCATGCGGAACGGTCGGTAGCGCATCCACAGCAGGCTGAGCAACCCAGTGTAGAGCGACTGCACGAGCACGATGAGTCCGATGGGATGCACGAGCATCCCCTTCACCCAGTCGAGCAGCACCGCAGTGGTGCCGTGCGCGCCGGTGCTCGCGCTCACGATCATGATCCAGATGACGCTCCCCAGCGCTCCGACCAGCGGGAGAATTCCGAGAGAAGCCGCGAGCGCGCGGCGGATACGGCGGGACGACGGCATCGCGAGCGGTGCACCCTAGCAGACCGTTGACGCGGTGCAGCAGCTCCGCCCTGACGAGAGGCTGCGGCAGTGAAGCGCGCTTCCAGGGTGGCAACGACCTCGGCGGTCTCGTTGATCGGGGCCGAACGCCTTCGGGTTCGCGATGCAGGACGAGAGCGAGGAGCCGAGGCATGCGGTCGGCACCACGCAGCAAGCTCCGCCGCCAGCCCTGTTGAAAACGACTATCAACAGAGGAGCCCTTGACGGGGGTGCGGGCGCCAGTGAAGAAAGAGGCATGAACGACGCGGCGCTCCTCGAGCTGATTCTCAACCGGCGCAGCGCCGGGGCGCTCGTCGAGCCGGGCCCCTCTCCCGCCCAGCTCCAGCAGATGCTGCTCGCCGCGGGCGCGGTGCCCGATCACGGGCTGCTCCGCCCGTTCCGCTTCGTGATCGCCGAGGGCGAGGGGCGCGGCCGCTTCGGCGACGCGCTGGTGGCCGCCGCCGCCGAGCACATGCCGGGCATGGCGCCGGTGAAGCTCCAGAAGATGCGCGACAAGGCGTTCCGCTCGCCGACCCTCGTGGTGCTCATTGCGTCGGTGAAATCCGGCAAGATCGAGCCGTGGGAGCAGACGGCGACCGCCTCGTGCGCGGGCTACGCCATCGTGCTCGCGGCGCACGCGCTCGGGGTCGGGGCGGTGTGGAAGAGCGTGCCGTTCACGAAGGCGAAGGCGCTGACGGAGAGCCTCGGCCTCGGGGAAGGCGAGGAGATGATCGGCTTCATCCATCTCGGCACCGCCGCGCGCGAGCAGGAGCTCCCGCCGCGTCCGCCGCTGTCGCTCGGCGACTTCACGACGGTGCTCGATGCAGAAGGGCGACGATCGTACACCGCACCGGCGGTTTGAGGCTTTTGGCCACGTTGGCGAACGCCGTCCATGAGCTAGACATCCTGGATGCGCGCCGCTCTCGTCCTCTTCTCGCTCGCCGCCGTTCTCACGGCGTGCATCGCCCGTCCGCAGCTCGAGCCGTTCGCGGAGCCTGATCAGGTCACGCTCCCGACGGTCGCGAGCCCGACGACCGACGCCGCGCCGGGCACGAGCACGGATCCGAGCGTGGACGCGAGCACCAAGGACGTCGCGGCTCCGGTGGACGCCAGCGTCCCCGCGCCGCCGCCCACGAACCCGCCTCCTGCTCCGCCGACGAGCACGTGCCCTCCGGCCGGCGCGCCCGCCGGCACGATGTGCTGCGGCGCGAACGGCACGGCCCCGCCGTGCATCGGCATGGCGTGCGAGCACTGCGGTGACTGCGTCTCGCAGGGGTGCGCGGTGGGCACGATCTGCTGCGCGGTCTCGCCGGGCGGCAGCGGCAAGTACAAGAGCATGAGCTGCCGCCTCGCGAGCCAGGCGGGTACGTGCCCGCAGGCGGGCGGCGCCGGTAACGACTGAGAGCCTACTTCGGTCCGGGGAGCTGGAACACGTCCCACGCGGGCGTGTGGTTGTTCTCGCTCTCTGGCTGGTTCCAGAGATCGAGCGCGGCGTACGACTTCACGACGCCGCCCTGAACGACGATCGGCGCGACGTAGAGCTGCGGGCCGTTGCTCGCCGGATTGCGCGTCGAGGAGAAGACGAGGAAGTAGTAGCTCTTGCCGCCGGCCTCCTGCACCTCGGGCGACCACTTCGGCCACGAGTTCGTGATGCCGGGACTCTTCCTTGCGACGAGGCACGCCGCGGGATCGTTCGCGGCGAGGCGTGAGGCGGTGCCGCCCGTGGTGGGCACGACGTAGACCTCGGCGGCGGGGTTGTTGTAGCTCGTCGATTTGCCGACGGTGGCGGGCACGCGGTTGAACGCGAGCAGATCGTCGTCGGCGGAGAACGTCGGGTAGTACTGGTTGAATGCCGCGTCGCTCGCGCCGGCCACGGGGGTCGCCGCGCCGCCCTTGCGGTTCGCGTACGGGATGACGTGGATGCGGCCGTCGGTGGCGATGACGCCTGCGCCGCTCGCCGTGGCCGACACGTACCCGACCTTCGTGCCGTCGTGCGAGAACACCGCGGAGGATGCGGCGCCCGGGTCGCCGGTGCGCGCGAGCACGCCCCAGCTAGTGTCCTGCACGTCCGACTTTGCCTCCAGATCGGTCCAGGCGATCTCGGTCTTCATGGCGACGGTGAACATCGAGAGCATCGTGTGGTCGCCGTCCTGCCAGTGTGCCTTGGAGAATGTGGGCGCGTACTGGAGGCGTGCGAGGAGCGTCTTCGCGGGCAGGCTGAGGAACGGCGGCTCCTTGAGGAGACCATCCACCGAGCGGATGCTGATCGAGGAGGGCGTGCCGTCGGTGGCGCTCGAGGAGGCGGTCATGCCGGCGTAGAGCCCGTCGGGCGTGGACGTGTGACACGCCACGCACTGCGTCTGCACGGAGCCGGGCGTCACGACGCTCTGGACCGTCTCGTCGCCGATGGTGAAGCCCTTGAGGACGGTGCCGCCGCTCGTGGTCCAGTAGAGAACGGAGCCGGTGGCGCGCACCGACCTGGGCGCGACCTCGAAGTCGCCCTCGGTGCCCTTGAACGGGCCGGCGAAGACCTTGCCCGCGCCGTCGACGGTGGCGCTGCGCACCGTGAGGTGCACGGTGCCAGAGCCGGTCTGCAGGAGCACCTCCCAGAGATGCTTGTCGAGGATGTAGCCGCTCTTCGTCGTGTAGATCACGAGCGGCGAGGTCTGGTTCGGGACCACGAGCTTGATCTCGAAGAGGTTCTCCGCCGCGCCGGCGACGAACTGGAAGCGCGGACGCAGCCAGTTGTTCGGGAACAGCGTGCCGATCTGCGGCGCGTACAGGCACGGGCCGCCGCCGCCGCCTGCGTCTCCCGCGTCGCCCTGCACGTCGGGCGTGGCGAACGCCTGGAGCGCGGCGGGCGTCGCGCCTTCCGCGAACACCGGATCTTTGAAGTCATCGTGGACGATCGGGCCCGTCTCGCCGAGCATCGACGATCCGTCTGGCTCGAGGGCGCCCGCATCGGGATCGACGAACTGACTCTGGGGATCGCCCGAACCGCATGCAGCCAGGCCCGCGAAGGTACCTGCCAGCGCCACCGACGCCGCGAGGGCGAGCGTGCTCTTCACCGTAAGCATGCGGCGAACTCTATCACTCCGCGCGCGGTCCCGTCGTTTCGGCACACCTGCGCACGTCTCTCTTCGCGGCCATGACCTCCACCCAGCGCAGGTGGATCGACATCGTCACACCGCGCGCTTCACACCCGAGGAACGCCGAGCAATTGCGGTCGACCGGGGCCGCGGCGCCAGGTTTGCTCGCGTGCTCTTCCATGGCGGGCAGCGATCGACTCTTCCGCGACGAGGCCGTCGCGCTCCACGCCGGAGAGGGTGACGAGCTCGGTGACGTCGTGCGCTTCGAGCCGAAGTGGGCGCGCCTCGTCACGAGCGTGCTCGTCTCCGCCGTGGTCGCATTCTTGGCCCGCGGGGCTGCGCGATGGTCGCCGAGGCGCGCCTCGCGTCGGTCCGCGCCGAGCGCACGCTCGACGGTGCCACGCTGCGCCTCTCCACGGCAACCGGACGCACCGCGCGGCTCTACGACCAGTAGAGTGCGCGCATGAAGAGCCCGCAGCGCTGTGTCTGGTCGGGCAGCGACCCGCAGATGATCGCGTACCACGACGTTGAGTGGGGCGTCCCCGAGCACGACAGCCGCGCGCTCTGGGAGAAGCTGATGCTCGACGGCTTCCAGGCAGGTCTCTCCTGGTCGATCATCCTGCGCAAGCGCGAGGCGTTCCGGAAGGCGTTCAAGGGCTTCGATCTGGTGAAGGTCTCGAAGCTCACCGAGGCGGACGTCACGCGGCTCCTCGCGGACCCGGGCATCGTGCGCTCGCGCGCAAAGATCGTCGCCACCATCGGTAACGCGCGCGCTTACCTCGCGATGAAGGCGGCGGGCGAGGACTTCGCGACGTTCGTGTGGACGATGGCGGGCGGCTCCGCCATCCAGAACACCGGCCCGGTCCCGACGAAGAGTTCGCTCTCGGAGGAGATGTCGAAGGCGCTGAAGAAGCGGGGCTTCAAGTTCGTGGGCCCGGTGATCGTGTACGCGTGGCTCCAGGCAACGGGCGTGGTGAACGACCACTCCCCGAAATGCTTCCGCCGCGACCCGTGCAAGAAACTGAACGCGAAGAGGCACGCGTAACCCCGCCGAGATCGCGAGACCTCACCCGCTGAAGGCGGTGGGGCCTCGCAGCGGGGGGCCTGCTGCCTCCAGGGCGTCGAGCTCGCGCGTCTCGAAGACGCGCGAGCGGATCAGGAAGCGCACGCCGCCCGGCGCCTCGAGCGAGAAGCCGCTCCCCCGCCCGGGGACGACGTCGAGCGTGAGCGCGGTGTGCTTCCAGAATTCGAACTGATCGCTGCCCATGTAGAACGGGGCGCCGGCGACCACGCCGAGGAACACGTCGCGCTCCCCGATGCGGAAATCGCCGCGCGCGAAGCACATCGGTGAGCTCCCGTCGCAACAGCCACCGGACTGATGAAACAGCAGCAAGCCGTGCTGCGCGCGGAGCTCGCTCACGAGCTTCTCCGCGGCAGGCGTGCAGTCCACGCGCTTGATCGGGCCGGTCATGATGCGCTCAGAAGAACCCCATGGCCTTCGACGAGTAGCTGACGAGCAGGTTCTTCGTCTGCTGGTAGTGCGAGAGCATCATCTTGTGGTTCTCGCGGCCGATGCCGGAGTTCTTGTAGCCGCCGAACGCCGCGTGCGCGGGGTAGAGGTGGTAGCAGTTCGTCCACACGCGCCCGGCCTGGATGGTGCGGCCCGCGCGGTAGGCCTGGTTCGCGTCGCGCGTCCACACCCCGGCGCCGAGGCCGTAAAGCGAGTGGTTCGCGATCTTCATCGCGTCGTCGAAGTCGCTGAAGCTGGTGGCGCTCACCACCGGTCCGAAGATCTCCTCCTGGAAGACGCGCATCTCGTTCTTGCCCTGGAAGATCGTGGGCTGCACGTAGTAGCCGCCCTTCAGATCGCCCGAGAGCTCGGCGCGCGCGCCGCCGATGAGCACCTTGGCGCCCTCCTTCTTGCCGATGTCGACGTAGGAGAGGATCTTCTCGAGCTGGTCGTTCGAGGCCTGCGCGCCGACCGTGGTCTTCGGGTCGAGCGGGTTGCCGACGACCATCTTCTTCACGCGCTCCACGGCGCGCTCCATGAACTGCCCGTAGATCTTGTCGTGCACGAGCGCGCGCGAGGGACACGTGCAGACCTCGCCCTGGTTCAGCGCGAACATCGCGAAACCTTCCATCGCCTTGTCCGCAAAGTCGTCGTCCTTCGAGAACACGTCCTCGAAGAAGACGTTCGGCGACTTGCCGCCCAGCTCCAGCGTGACCGGAATGATGTTCTCCGACGCGTACTGCATGATCAGGCGACCGGTCGTGGTCTCGCCAGTGAACGCGATCTTCGCGATGCGGTTGCTCGAAGCCAGCGGCTTGCCGGCCTCGATGCCGAAGCCGTTGACGATGTTCAGCACGCCCGGCGGCAGGAGATCGCCGATGAGATCAGCGAGCATCATGATCGACGCGGGCGTCTGCTCGGCCGGCTTGAGCACCACGCAGTTGCCGGCAGCGAGCGCGGGCGCGAGCTTCCACGTCGCCATGAGCAGCGGGAAGTTCCAGGGGATGATCTGCCCGACGACGCCGAGCGGCTCGTTGAAGTGGTACGCGACCGTGTCGTTGTCGAGCTGCGAGAGCCCGCCCTCCTGCGCCCGGATGCAGCCCGCGAAGTAGCGGAAATGATCGATGGTGAGCGGAAGGTCGGCGGCGAGCGTCTCGCGCACCGGCTTGCCGTTCTCCCAGGCCTCGGCGATCGCGAGCTTCTCCAGGTTCTGCTCGATGCGGTCGGCGATCTTGTTGAGGATGTTCGCGCGGTCGCCGGCGGAGGTCTTGCCCCACGCGTCCTTCGCGGCATGCGCGGCGTCGAGCGCCTTCTCGATGTCCTCGGACGTCGAGCGCGCGACCTCACAGAACGGCTTGCCGGTGACGGGCGTGATGTCCTCGAAGTACTGGCCTTTCACGGGCGGGACCCACTGGCCGCCGATGTAGTTTTCGTACCGCGAGCGGAACTTCACGAGGGCGCCGTCGCTATTGGGGGGCACGTAGGTCATGGTCGATCTCCTGGGTGGATGCGAACGTCGACGTGCACCGGTCAGGCCATCCCGCGTTCGTGCACGATCGCCATGAAACGACGCGGTTCTCCGCGCGCGTGACGCGGCGCATTGCGCGCCCCGGGGCGGTCAACTGTCGCGAAACGAGCCAGGCCGCCGCGGCGCGTCGAGAGGATGGACGTGGCGGGTCTTCCGCAGGGGACTACGCTTCGACTGCGTGCTGCGATTGATCGAAGAGGAGCCAGGCCTGTGGGAGCGCTTCCAGCGAGAGCCAGAGGCGATCACGCCTGCGGTGGCGCCCGCCGGAAAGATCCTCCCGCGCTGGCGCCGCGCGCGCGAGCTCGGCGCGATCGCGGAGGGCCCCGCGCACCCGGTCGGGGTGGCCCTGGCCGACCTCTCGGTGCGGCGCGACAGCGCGCTCGGCTCGCTCCGCGACGGCACGCACGCGATCGAAGCGCTCGAGGCGGAGATCGCTCCGCAAGGCCTGCTCGCGCTCGTGACCGACGGAGCCGGCGTGATCGTGCGCGCCCGCGGCGGCGCGGCGTTCGCGGCCGAGGTCCGGCGCACGCGCCTCGTCGAGGGCGCCCGCTGGGACGAGAGCGCGCGCGGGACGAACGCCATCGGCACCGCGATCGTCGAGGCGCAGCCGATCGCGGTGGTGGGCCGCGCGCACTTCGAGGCCGTCAATCACGGTCTGTTCTGCTA
>JAYTHX010000432.1:0-9871 GCA_043732195.1 Polyangiaceae bacterium | reverse complement strand
CGGGCGCGGCAGGCCGAGCACGTGGTAGCCGCCGTCCTCGCTCGGCGCGACGACGGGATCGTCGCGACGGACGGTATCGCTCACAGCCTCCACGAGCGCGTCGTTCGGCGCCGACGGCGCGTCGCTCGCCGCGAGCACCGCGAACGAGGCGCCGCGCGCGAACAGCGTGGCGAACGCATGCTCGAGCCGTTCGCCTCGATCCGCGCCCACCTGCGCGACGAGCTCCCACGGCCCCGGGACGTGCCGCGCGAGCGTGGCGAGCGCCTCCGCGTCGGCGTCGTCGACGAACACCAGGTAGTGTGCGGCGTCGACCGCCTGCAGGCCGTCGAGCGTGTCGCGGAGCATCGCCGCGTGGAGGCCCGCCACCCACGCCGGGCTGTGCGCCGCGAGCAGCCCTGGCTTGCAGCGACCGGCCAGCGGAGCGCTCGCGAGCACGCCGACCGCGGTCGTCGTCACTCGCCGGCGTTCTCCGCGGGGCGCGGCGTGCGCGGCGTCACGACGGGGCGGGCCTCGCCGCGCGGCGTCACGCCGTGGATCTGGTAGGGCTTGCCGAGCACCCGCTTGAGCACGCTGCGGCCGCGCCACGACAGGTACGAGCGGTTGAAGCCCACGATCTGGCGCTTGTCGAAGTACGGATTCTGCACGCCGCCGAGCTCCGCGAGCAGGAGGATCAGCTCGCCGATGCTCACCGGGCAGCCCTCGAGGCGCACGAACGGCTTCGACTTCAGCTCGCGCAGCTTGCCGGTCATCTTGAGCATGCGCGCGTACACGTCCTGGTGCTTCACGGTGTGCGGGTCGAGCTGCGAGCGGTCGACGTACTTGCTGCGGATCTTCACGAGGTCGCCGCCGACGGCGCCGCTCCACTCCACGCAGTCGCCGATGAAGATGATCTTCTCGCCGTAGCCGACCTCGAGCGGGCCGTCGTACTTGCCGAACACGAGGTGCATGTTGGGCAGCTTCTCGTCGCACTGGGGGTCGTAGAGGCGGAGGATCTCGATGACCTCCTCCATCACCCCGGGACAGCCGCCCCAGCAGTAAGGGTCGGCGTCGGTCGGGGGGTGAGCGGAGCGGACCGGGGAAGAGGGCGCCGTGCCGGCGTAGGCCTTGATCTTGGTGCCCTCGAAGTACTTGTCGACCTTCACGAGGCCGACCTGGAACCCCTTCGCGCGCTCCTGCGCGGTGGCGAGCGTGACGTCGCCTTCGAGGCGTATCTGATCGAGGGCCACGGGCCCGAAGCCGCGCTCGTGGGCGAGTCGGATGTGCTCGACGCTCAGCGGGTCGAGCCCGATGATCATGCAGCCCACCGCGTCGATCGCGACCTGGTTGTTGCCGACGATCACGAGGTTCATGGTGCGCGGGATGGGCGTGAGCATCCGGCCCTCGCCCGCGACAATGCAGTCGATGACGATGAGCTGCGGCTGGATCACATACTGAAGATCGGCGACCTTCCGGTTCAGCGCGTGATCGTGGTCGATGAGCCGATGGCGATCGTCCTGGATGCCGATGTAGTTCTTCATCGAGAACGTCACGGTGGTCCAGGGGTGCGCCTTGAACTTCGGGCAGTTCACGAAGAAGTCGGCCCTCGCCACCGGCTCGGGCGTGAAGAGGTAGTCGCGCAGGCGACCCTCGTGCGTGAGCTGCACCTCGACCTGCGGCTCCTCCTCGAAGCAGTACCGCTTCGCGCCCGCGCGCTCGATCATCGGGTCGTAACCGGCCTCGGCGTAGGCGAAGCGCGTGGGGATGGTGATGGCGCAGCGCTCGCCGACCGCAAGCTCGGTCATTGCCTGGTCCTTCGACTCGCGGTCCTTCAGCGCGCCGAGCACGCCCTCGACGATTTCCGGGCGCGTGTACGCGTGCGCGAAGAGCTCGCCGGCGGCGACGAGGTTCGGCTTCACGAGCGTGCGGCCGTGCGGACGGAGATCGAGTGCGGTCATCGCCTGACCGACGAGCGCCCGGATGCGCTCGGCGTCGTACGCGTCGCAGTGGAAGAGGAAGACCCGAGCGTCCTGCGAGGGGTGAGCGGGGAGTGCCATGGCTCGTGAATATAGCCCTCCGGTGCGGAGACGCGTTCGAGAGGAGCACATCCACCCCCCGCCGCTAGAACACCGGTCCCGCTGGTGGGCTGGTGATCCAGTGCCGCTGTGGGTTTTCCGAAACCATGCGAAATTCCTCTAGCTTCCTCGCCCTCGCGGCGGCCGCCGTCGGGCTCCTGGCCGGCTGTAGCGCGAGCGTCGGCGGGAGCGCGGACGAGGGCCGGACGGAGACGCAGGGGAGCGCCATCCAGGGCGGCACGTACGATCCGAGCGCAGCGCACAACTTCGCGGTCGGCGTCGCGAACCGGCTCGGCGGCGTGTGCAGCGGTACGCTCATCGCGCCGAACCTCGTGCTCACGGCGCGCCACTGCGTGGTGCCGCCGACCGAAGACGACACGGTCACGTGCTCGGACGTGTTCGCGCCCAGCATCCCGGCCTCTTCGCTCTTCGTGACGATCGAGCCGAACCTGTACAAGGCGAAGAACTACTACGCGGCCGCGGAGATCATCACGCCCGCGAACGACGGTTTTTGCGGCAACGACATCGCGCTCGTCGTCCTCGAGAAGAACATCCCCGCGACCGAGGCGGAGCCCGCCACGCCGGTCGTTCAATTCGGTCTGACGGACGCGCGCCTCGGCGGCAGCATCACCGCGATGGGCTACGGGATCACGAACCCTTCGGCGAGCGACTCGGGCCAGCGCCGCATCCGCCAGAACATCCCGCTGCTGTGCGTGCCCGGCAGCCGCAGCATGGACTGCACGGGCGACAAGGCGAAGCTCTCGGACGACCCAGCGGAGTTCGTGACCGCGGGCTACGTGTGCTCGGGCGACTCGGGCAGCGGCGCGTTCGATCAGCGCAGCTTCGAGGCGGGCGCGCCGTACGTGCTCGGCGCGCTCTCCCGAGGTCCGCAGACGAAGGACCGGTGCCTCTCGGCCATCTACTCGCGCACCGATGCGCACGCGAAGCTCATCATCGACGCCGCGGTGACGGCGGCGGCGAGGGGCGAGTACCCGGCGCCGGTGTGGACGCGCACGATCCCCGGCGCGCCCCCGCCGCAGGACAACGCCCCGCCGTGCGACGGCGAGACCTGCACCGAGACGAGCGCGACGGACCCTGCAGCGCCGGGCGCGGCGGAGACGAAGGCCACCTCCGCGAACGACGCGGGCTGCTCAGTCTCGTCCGTCTCGTCCGTCTCGACGCGCACCCGCGGCCGGCGTAGCGCGAGCTCGTTCGCGCTGCTGGGTCTCGCGCTGGCCGGCGCCCTCGTGGCGCGCCGCCGGAGGTAACTCTCCGCGGCGGGCATTGCGTCGCCGCGCGCGGTCGACGACCATCGGAGGATGGGCACCGAGCGCTGGAGACGCCTGCCCCGCCGCGCGCTGCTCGCCGGCGATCCACGCCGCAGCCGCGCGCTCGCGATGCTCCTCGTGCGCGCGCACCCGGAGGCACGGCGCTGGGCGGCCATCGAGGAGGTGCGCGGGCTCTTCTGGGAAGGCGAGCTCGCGCGGGCGGT
The DNA here is from genome assembly GCA_043732195.1 of Polyangiaceae bacterium. Lineage (GTDB taxonomy): Bacteria > Myxococcota_A > Polyangia > Polyangiales > Polyangiaceae > Labilithrix. The sequence continues at coordinate 6,328 of JAYTHX010000432.1, read as the reverse complement.
CCGACACGCTCGGGCGCTGCGGTCGAACGCCGGCATCAAGTGGCGCGTGCTGGTGATCTCGGGCTGCGAGTCCGGCGTGTTCATCGGGCCGCTGCAGGACGAGTTCACCTTGATCGCCACCGCCGCCGCCGACGACCGGAACTCCTACGGCTGCGCGATGGGCAACGCCTACACCGACTTCGGCCGCGCGGTGTTCGGTGACCAGCTCGTTCGCGAGCACTCGTTCGACAAGGCGTTCGGAGGCGCGGTGCTGGCGATCGATCGCGCCGAGCAGACCCAGAACCTCCGGCCTTCACGCCCGCAGCTGTTCGAGGGCCCTGCGATGCGCAGCAAGCTCCGCGCGTGGGAGAGCCAGGCCAGCCAGCCTGCGCCGTGAGGCCGCGAGGCCGTGAGGCCGTGAGGCCGTGCTCGACGCTGCGGACGGCGCTACGCTGCGCGCCATGGCGACGTTTCCGAAGCTGCCGCAGGCGGTCGTGCCCTCCGAGATCTTCGTCGTGCCCGCTTCGCTCGACGCGCAGCGCGGCCAGGATGCGGTAGCGCGCGCGGTGAAGGACGGCATCCTCAAGCCGTCGGACATCGGGGGCGCGGAGCTCGCGGCGCCGGCGCTCGTCTATGCGCCGTTCTGGCGCGTCGCGGTGACGGTCGACGGCTTCCACATCGGCCTCTCCACCATGACCGGGAGCTCTGGCCGCAGCATCCCCATTCCCACCGGCGGCGCGCGCCACAAGGACGGCATCGTGATGCTCTCCGCGCGCACGGTGGTCCCCTACGAGGCGAAGCTCCCATCCTTCTTCGGCAAGATGGCGGGCGCGCCGCCGCTCGAGGTCGGCATGAACGAGCTGGTGCCGCTCGCGAACGCCCAGGAGGCGCTCGCCGCGGGCGAGGTGGTCGATGCCGACGTCGACCGCGCCCGCGCCGAGTCGATGGCGAGCGGCATGTTGCTGCGGGCCATCAGCCCGACGCACGCGCTGTACTCGAAGTACGAGCCGAAGATCCACGCGAGCACGTTCTGTCTCTATCCCTTGTACTATGCACGCTATCGCTACGAGGGCGAGGCGCGCAGCCGGGCGGGGGAGGACTTCTTCGTCGCGGTGTCGGGCCGCACCGGCGAGATCGTGGCCGCCAAGCACCCGTCACCCGTGCGCGCGATGGCGAACAAGCTGAGGAAGCTGCTCTCGTTCGACCGCCGCTGAGCGACTGCGCCGAGCGCCCGAGGCGCCGGCAACGCATGGCTCGGCCGCTGGGAGGCGGGTCATGTTGTTCATCGTTGTCGGGATCGCGGGCAGCTTTCTCTTCGGCCTTCTCGGGCTCGTCACCGGACAAGCGGGAGAGCTCGAACGCCTCTTCGCGCTGATGAGCTTCGTGATGACCGGAATCCACCGCCGGAACGCCCTGGCAGGTCCCGGAATCCAAGCCCCCCATGAGCGAATCGCCCGCGTACGTGCCCCCGAAAGTGTGGACCTGGGACAAGGAGAACGGTGGCACGTTCGCCAGCACGAACCGACCCATCGCGGGCGCGACGCACGAGAAGGAGCTCCCGGTGGGCCGCCATTCCCTGCAGCTCTACTCGCTCGCGACCCCGAACGGCGTGAAGGTCACGGTGATGCTCGAGGAGCTCCTCGCCGCCGGCCACACGGGCGCGGAGTACGACGCGTGGCCCATCCGCATCAACACGGGCGATCAGTTCGGCAGCGGCTTCGTCGCCGTGAACCCCAACTCCAAGATCCCGGCGCTCGTCGACCGCAGCGGCCCCAAGCCGATCCGCGTGTTCGAGTCGGGCGCGATCCTCGTCCATCTCGCGGAGAAATTCGGTGCCTTCCTCCCCACCGACCCGGCCCTCCGCGCCGAGTGCCTCTCGTGGCTGTTCTGGCAGATGGGCTCGGCCCCGTATCTGGGCGGCGGGTTCGGTCACTTCTACGCCTACGCGCCGATCAAGATCGAGTACGCCATCGACCGCTTCGCGATGGAGACGAAGCGCCAGCTCGACGTGCTCGATCGCCGGCTCGCCGAGAGCCCGTACCTCGCGGGCGACGCCTACACGATCGCCGATATCGCGGTCTGGCCCTGGTACGGCGCGCTCGTGAAGGGGCTCGTCTACAGCGCCGGCGAGTTCCTGAGCGTCCAGGAGTACAAGCACGTCCTCCGCTGGGCCGACGCGATCGCGGCCCGCCCCGCCGCGAAGCGCGGGCGGATGGTCAACCGCCTCGTCGGCGAGCCGTCCGAGCAGCTCCACGAGCGCCACGACGCCTCCGACTTCGAGACGAAGACCCAGGACAAGCTGTCCACGCCGGCCTGATCCGATCAGGGCACGAGGGCGCCGCTCCCGTAGCGGCGCCGCGCCCACTCGTTCATCACGATGCCCGCCGCGATGGCGAGCGGCAGCGAGTGGTTGACGCCGTAGATGGGGATCGCGATCACCGCCTGCGCGCGGCGGACGAGCGCCTCGGGGATCCCGAAGCGCTCGCTGCCGAAGAGCAGCACCACGCCCTCGGGGAACGCCTCTACCGCGTGGATGCTGGACGTCGCGTGATCCTTCTCCACCGCCCACAGCGGCCGGTCGCCGACGTGCGCCAGGAAGCCCTCGTCATCGTCGAAGCGCACGATGGTCTCGTACTTCTCCATGCCCATCGAGGCTTTCTCGTAATAGGGCGCTTGCCCGATCACGAGGATCTCGCGCGCGAGGAAGCTGTGGGCGACGCGGATGATCGCGCCCACCGCGAACGCGTTATCCGCGGCGTGGAGCGCGATGGAGAAGTCGTTCCGCAGCGGCGCGAGCAGGGCGCGCACCTCCTCGGGGTCGGCGCCGAGCGGCGGAAAGAGGCCCATGTGATAACGTTATCTCCGTGAGGCGCTCTCTTCTCCTCTTCCTGTTCGGCGCAGCGGCCGCCACCGGTTGCGGCCTCGACGCCGTGGCCAGCAAGACCTTCGCCGACGGCGCCGACGGCGGTACCGAGGGGGGCCCGAACCTCCCGCCGCCGGGTGACGGCAGCAGCGACCGGGACGGCGCGACCGACGCCTCGGTCGATGCGCCGATCGAGGGAGGGCCCGTACGTCCTGACGCCGGGGTCGCGTTCGTGCCGAGCCACATCCAGCCCGTGTACTCGCTCACCGCGCCTGCGGTCGTCGTGAGCACCGCGAGCATCGTCGATACGGCTGCGCGCACCATCGCGCTGAATGGCGCCGCGCCGGTCGTGTCGCCGGACATCGTCTTCAGCGACGGGGTCGCGGTGTGGTCGGTCGATTCGCTCACCACGAACGCGCGTCTCACGGTGACGGGTGATAGGCCGCTCGTGATCGTCGCCTTGCACGACGTCGTGATCAATTTCACGGTATCGGCCTTCGGCAACGGCGCCACGCCTGGGCCTGGCGGCGCCGCCCCCGCGGCGGGAGCCGGCAAGGGCACCGGCGGCACGAAGACCGGAAGCGACGCCTCGGGCGGCGGCGGCGCCGGTCACGGGACGCCCGGCAACGTCGGCGGCGACAAGGCCGCGGTGAAGGGCGGCGCGCTCGGTCCGCTCGCGAACGCGCTCGGTGCGCTGCTGGCCGGCGGCTCGGGCGGCGGTCATGGCGGTGGCCACGCCGCGGGCGTCTGCGGAGGCCGCGGCCGCGGCGGTGCCGGTGGCGGCGCCCTGCAGATCTCCGCGGCGCGAAGCATCATGATCAGCGGCAGCGGCGGCATCGACGTCGGCGGTGGCGGTGGTGGTGGCGGCTGCAAGAACAACGGCGGCGAAAGCTACAGCGGCGGAGGCGGCGGCGGCGCGGGTGGTCTGGTGTTCCTCGAGTCGGTCGCAGGGATCATGGTGTCGGCGGGCGCCACCATCGAGGCCTCGGGCGGCGCCGGCGGCGAAGGCGGCGACTCGAACAGCTTCGGCAACGACGGCGAAGACGGGCCCTATCCGCTGTTCACGGCGATCGGCGGCTTCGGCACCAACGGGGGCAATGGCGGCAACGGCGGCAACGTCAGCGCGTCTGCGCTCCCGCAGCCGGGGAGCAACGGCGCGGATACCGGCGGGGGCGGCGGCGGCGCGACCGGTCGCGTCTTCCTCCGCACGCGCGGCGCGACGCTCAACGTCACCGGCCTCGTCTCCGCGCAGCGCACCGACGACGCGACGTTCTGATATGCAGGGCGCCCATGAGGCGCTCGTGAATCCGCTCTACGCCGCGATCCTCGGCATCGTCGAAGGGATCACCGAGTACCTCCCGGTCTCGTCGACCGGTCATCTGATCCTGGTGAGCCGCCTCCTCGGCCTCGAGGGCGAGGGCGTCGACGCGTTCGCCGTCGTGATCCAGCTCGGCGCGATCCTGGCGGTGGTCGTGCAGTACCGGCGGCTCCTCTGGGAGCGCACCACCGGGCTCGTCAAGGGGGAGCGCGCGAGCATCTCGCTGCTGGTCGCGCTCGTGCTCGGCTTCGCGCCGACCGCGGTGGCGGGGCTCCTGCTGCGCAAGGCCATCAAGGCGGCGCTGTTCGGCGCGAAGCCCGTCGCCCTCGCGCTCGTGGTCGGCGGCGTCGTGATGATCGTCATCGAGGCGCTGCGCGCGAAGAAGCAGCGGGCAGCCGGCGGCTTCGCGGGGCCGAAAACAGGCCTCGACGGCCTCGAGCACGTCACGCCCTGGCGCGCGTTCGTCATCGGCCTCGGGCAGTGCGTCTCGATGTGGCCCGGCTCGTCGCGCTCGATGTGCACGATCGTCACCGGGCAGCTGACGGGCCTCTCCACCGCGACCGCTGCGGAGTTCTCGTTCCTGCTCGGCCTGCCGACGCTCGGCGCCGCCACCCTCTACGAGGCGTACAAGTCGCGCGCCGCGCTGGCTGGCGTGGGGGGGCTGAACCTCGCCATCGGCCTCGTCGTCTCGTTCCTCGTGGCCTGGGCGGTCATCGCTGGCTTCATCGCGTACCTGAAGAAGCGCGGCCTCGCCCCGTTCGGCGTCTATCGCATTCTGCTCGGCGTGGTCGTGTTCGTCGTCCTCGTCCGCAGCTGAGCGGGCTACGGCTTCCACCTCGACGTCACCCGCACCCCGGACGCGCCCGCCGCGCCCACCAAGAAGTAGGGGCGATCGCCCGCGTTTCGTGCACCTTTCCGACACCTCTTGACAGGCAAGGCGCCGCGACTAGAGTGCGCGCCTCCCGAGGCCCCAGCTGCGTTTTTGCTCCGGCAACAGCGCTCGCTCCCTCGCTTTCCAGCCAAGAAACGAGCAGGACTCTCTCCGATGCCGACCATCAATCAGCTCATCAATCACGGGCGTCTGGCCGCGCGCGTCAAGACCGCGTCGCCGGCTCTCAAGAGCTGTCCGCAGAAGCGCGGCGTTTGCGTGCGCGTGTACACCACGACCCCGAAGAAGCCGAACTCAGCCCTCCGCAAGGTCTGCCGCGTGCGTCTGACGAACGGCATGGAAGTCACCTCGTACATCCCGGGGGAGGGGCACAACCTCCAGGAGCACTCGGTGGTCCTGATCCGCGGCGGCCGCGTCAAGGACCTCCCCGGCGTGCGCTACCACGTCGTCCGTGGCACCCTGGACGCGTCGGGCGCCATCGGCCCGTCGTCCACGAACAAAGCCAACCGCAACCGGAAGCGCTCCAAGTACGGCGTCAAGCGCCCGAAAACCTGACGTTTTCTCTGTTCTTGTTTCGAGGGGTTCCGCCCCTCGAGCTCCCGAGACCGACCTCGGGCGCATGATGATTTCGACTGCTAGATCCTGAGTAGAAAGCTGCCGCTATGCCCCGTCGACGAGAAGTACCGAAGCGGAACATCATTCCGGACCCGAAGTACAAGGACAAGCTTGTCTCGAAGTTCACGAACACGCTGATGTACGGCGGCGGCAAGGCCGTGGCCGAGGGCATCCTCTACGGCGCGTTCGATGTCATCACCGAGCGCGCGAAGGAGGACCCGCTCGAGGTCTTCCGCAAGGCGCTCGATGCGGTCAAGCCGAAGCTGGAGGTCAAGAGCCGCCGCGTCGGCGGTGCCACCTACCAGGTCCCCGTCGAGGTCCGCCCGGAGCGCCGCGTCGCGCTCGCGATGCGCTGGATCGTGATGAACGCTCGCGCCCGCGGCGAGAAGACGATGCGCGAGCGCCTTGCCGGCGAGTTCCTCGACGCTTCGCAGGGCCGCGGCAACGCGGTCAAGAAGAAGGACGACACGCACAAGATGGCGGAGGCCAACAAGGCCTTCGCTCACTACCGCTGGTAGTCGTTCTCTGAAGTCGAGCCAGAGCTACTCCTGCAGAGGTGCTCGAGCTCACACGATGCCCGCGCCGCTCGAGAGAGCGCTGCGGGCATCGACGTTTTGTTACGGGTGTTCCTCGCGCGCGTCGCGCGGCCCGCGTCCCAGCCGCC
>JAYTHX010000431.1:0-9871 GCA_043732195.1 Polyangiaceae bacterium | reverse complement strand
TCTTCCGGCGTGAGGCGCTTCATCTTGATGTAGTCGTTCAGCAGCGAGTGGTCCTCGCTGAGCTGCTCGATCTTGCCGTCGCGAATGCGGTAGCCGCGGGAATCTCCGACGTGCGCGACGTAGACGCCCTCCTCGACCGCGAACATCACGACGATGGTGGTGCCCATGCCGCGCTTGCCGGCCTCGCGCTGCGCCGTCTCGTAGATGCGGAGGTTCGCGAGCTTGATGCCGGTGATGAGCCGGTTCTCCTCGTAGCCCTTGGCGCGATCCATCTTGTACGGCCAGGTCCGCTCGGGATCCTGCGCCGTCGCGGCGAAGAACTCCTTCAAGGAATCCACCGCCATCTTGCTGGCGACCTCGCCCGAGGCGTGGCCGCCCATTCCATCGGCCACGACGTAGAGGCCACTGTCCTCGATGATCGAGAAGTTGTCCTCGTTGTGCGTGCGCTTCATCCCGACGTTCGTCTCGCCGGCAACCTCGATGCGGAGTCCCACGCGAGAATGGTCGTGGGGCGAGGGGTCTCGTGTCAACCGCGCTCTTCGTTGATGCGCGTTACGGCGCCGCGCGCAGCGTGACCATCGCCTCGCGGAATTTGCCTCCGCTGAAGACGAGGAACTTGACCTGCTGACCGATCGAGCGTCTGGAGATGACCTCGGCGAGCGCCTCGGGGCTCTCGGTGGGCGCCCCGTCGATGGCGACGATGGTGTCCTCGGAGGGCTTGAGGCCGGCTTTCTCGGCGGGGCTGCCAGGCGCGACGCCCATCACCTTCACGCCCTTGACGCTGCCCTCGACGTTCGGCGCGCCGCCCATGCCGAGCCACGGGGCGGGCTGCACCGCGGTCGCGGGCGTCTTGATGAGGAAGCCGCGAAGCGCGTAGACGGGCGCGCCGATGCTGATGCCGCTGCATGGCGCCGCGGCGGGCGCCGGAGCACCGGGCGCGGCCGCCGGGGCAGCGCCGCCGTCCTTGCAGGCGCGAACGACGATGCCGACCACGCGGCCGTTGCCGTCGACGAGCGGGGCGCCGGGGGTGCTGGGGCTGCCTTTGAGATCGAGATCGAGCGCGCTCTTCAGTGCGTCTCCGCCCTTCGACTTCGCGTCGAGCCGGCCCTTCACGCCCACCGGCGCCGCGGCGAGCTTGCCCGCCTTGGGGAGGAACGAGCGGAGATCGGCGCCCTGGGGATCGGAGTCGGTGGGGACGAGCCCATCGACCCACTTGCCGGTGAGCGGGATGAGGAGCGCGAGGTCCCATGCCTTGTCGGTGTGACCGATCTTCGCCTTCACGACCGTGCCGTCGGCGTAGCGGATCTCCGGCTGATCGACGGCCCCGAGGCCGGAAAGCGAGGTGAGCACGCGGCCGTCTTTGAGAAGCACGGTGCCGACGGCGAGCGGCCGCCCGCCCTGCTCGATCTGCACGACGCCGCGCCGCACCTGCTCGGCGGTGAAGCCGTTCACGTCGTTCTGGTTCTGCGCGGGGACGCTGGCGGGCTTGGCCGGCTCGGAGCCCGGCAACGCCGCCAGAGGCGGAGCCGCCAGCGCAGGAGCGCCGGTCGCGGCCACCCCCGCGAGCACGAGCATGGAGGCGACGAGGGTTGAAGCGAGGGAGGTCGGGCGCGCCATTCAACACCGAATCTAGCACCCGCCGTGCCCGGGGCGACCGCGAGCGCCGCGCCGCCCGCGAGGGCGTGTGGCTTGACACGACCGCGCGAAGGATGGGAAACACCATGCCGGGTGAGCCATGAGTTCAAGTGACGGAAATCAGACCTCTTCTACGCATTCGCACGACGCGCACGACGCGCACGACGCGCACGACGAGGACGACGCGCACGAGGACCACGGCCCGCCGCCGCCGCCCGAGCCGCACACGCCGATGTGGCTTCCCGCCGTGGGCGCGGTGCTCTTTCTCTCCGTCGGCCTGATCTGGGCGCTCAGCACGCCCCCCAAGGATCCGACGGAAACGATGGGATCGCCCGCAGGAACCGTGGTGCAGCAGGCGGCGGCGACGCAGACCGCGCCCCCTCCGACGCCCCCTCCGACGCCCCCTCCGACGGCGCGTCCGACGCCCCCGACCACACCTCCGCCGACCCCCGCGGCGCCGCCGCCGCGCCGCGGCGCACAGCAGCCCCACTGAACGACCGCGACTGCGGACTGTGAAGCGCCGGTCATACCCCCGGCGAGAAGAAGACGGAGGGTCCGATGGACGAAGCGCCGTGCTGCCCGGAAGGAAATCTTGCCCGGACGGACGCGACAGGCCGGACCGAGATGGTCCCGGAGCTGCTCGCATGGACGACCTCGCTGGTCCACGATCGCACCCTGGTCCGTGAGGATCTGCTCGGCAGCGCCGCGCACGTCACGATGCTCCGAAAGGTCGGGCTGCTCGACCTCGGCGACGCACGGCAGCTGCGTGGCAAGCTCCTCGCGATGTTCGACGACGCGATGGAGGGCAAGCTCGTCCTCGACGACGGCGAAGAGGACGTGCACATGGCCATCGAGGCGCGCCTCACGCGCGACCTCGGCCAGGTGGGCAAGCGCCTCCACGCGGCGCGGTCGCGCAACGATCAGGTCGCGCTCGCCCTGCGCCTCCACGTGCGCGACCAGGCCGCGCTGACGCTGCGCGAGGTCGCCACGCTGGTGAAGGAGCTCGCCGAGCGCGCCGACGCCGAGCGCGACGTCATCCTCCCCGCGTACACGCACCGGCAGCGCGCGCAGCCGATCTCCGCGGCGTTCCTGCTGATCGCGTGGGCGAACCAGCTGCTCCGCGCCGGCGACACGCTGCGCGTCGCCATCGACCGCGCGAACATCTCGCCGCTCGGCTGCGGCGCCTGCTCGGGCACCTCGCTGCCGATCGACCGCGACGTGGTCGCCGGGCTCCTGCGCTTCCCGACCATCACCGCGAACGCGCTCGACACCATCGGCGATCGCGACTTCACGCTCGACTGGACCTGGGCCGGGGCGCGCACGCTCCTCGCGCTGAGCCGCCTCTCGACCGACGTCATCGATTTCACCACCAGCGAGTTCGCGTTCCTGAAGATCGGCGACGCCATCGCGGCTGGCTCGAGCATGATGCCGCAGAAGAAGAACCCCGACGTCTTCGAGCTGGTCCGCGGCAAGACGGCGCGCGGCGTCGGCAACCTCATCGCGATGCTCACGCTCGTGAAGGGCTTGCCCACGGGCTACGCCCGCGACCTCCAGGACGATCGGCAGCCCACCCTCGACACGGGGCCGCTCGTGCGCGGCGCGGTGCGCGCGGTGCGCGCGGCGATGATTCACCTCACGTTCGATCGCGAGCGGTGCCTGCTCGCGGTCTCCGACGGCTCGACACAGGCCACCGACGTCGCCGAGGCGCTGGTGCGCAAGGGCCTGCCCTTCCGCGAGGCCTACAAGGCAACCGGTCAGCTCGTGCACCTCGCGCGCGAGCGCTCCGTCACGCTCATGCAGATCACGCTCGCCGAGGCGCAGGCCGTGAACCCGCTGTTCGACGCATCGGTGCTCGCGGTGCTCGACCCGCGCGTCGCGGTGGCGGCGAAGAAGAGCGCCGGTGGCACCGCGCCCGAGCGGATCGCCGAGCAGCTGGGCGCGCTGCGCGCGGAGGCCTACGAGCTCGAGTCGAAGGCCGTCGACCTTCCCACGCTCGCGCAGCTCCGTGCGGACATCGAGGCCGAGGCGCTGTGACGGCGCCTCGCCTCGGCGAGGACGCCCGCTAGAATGTGTAGCGCTTGACGATCGGGGAGCTCGCGGCGTTCGTGACGAGCAGCTTACCGTCCTTCGTCAGCTCGAGATGGCCGGCGCTCACCGGATTCAGCAGCTCGGTCGCGGGGCCGCCCGCCTTCGGGATCCACGAGAGCCCGCCGCCCACCGCGATCACGACCGAGCCGTCGTCGCGCACCGCGAGATCCGTCGCGTCCTTGCCGACCACGACGCTCGTGAACGTGGGGTCCTTCGCGCCGGCCGCAGTGTAGCGCTCGACGTGGACCTTGTTGTCGGCGCGCAGGACGGTGATCGCGCCGTCCTTGCCGAGCCGCGACAGCGCGACGAACGCGGGCGCGGCGCCGAACGACGTGATCTCCGCCTTGCCCGTGGCGTCGTACGCCCAGAGCCCGCCCTGGTCGGGGACGACGCTGCGACCGTCGGGCAGCACGAATGCGCCGTCGAGCGGGTAGGCGCTGGAGACAAAGCCGCTCGTGCCGAACGCGCTGACCGCGCTGCCGGTGCTGCTGACCATGAAGACGCCGTAGGTCTCGTTGCCGCTGGTCCGTCCGTACACGACGGCCAGCGCGCCGCCGTCGGGCCGCACGCGCACCGCGGTGGTGGAGGTGTTCGCGGGCGAGAAGCTGAGGATGGCGCGGCCGCTCGAGCCGTACGTGGTGTCGAGCGCGCCCTGCGCGCCGAACCGGGCCACGACGATCTCGCGGCCGCTGTCGCTCGTGGTGCCGGGATCGTAGAGGCCCGTGCCGCCGACCAGGACGCGGCCCTGCGCGTCGAGCGCGATGGCGTTCGGGTTCGCGACGAGCAACGTGGTGGTGGAGCCGGCGGTGCCGAACGTGGTGTCGAGCGCGCCGGTCGCGAGGTAGCGCCGCACGATGGTGCCGCTGCCCCAGCCGATCGCGCCGCCGGCCTTGCGCAGGCTGACGAGGATCTTGCCGTCGGGCGCGGCAGTGACGCCGTAGATGTCGTTCGCGGCGTCGACGATGTCGGTGAACGCGCTGTCGATGCTCAGCTTCGGCGCGGTGGCCACCGGTGGCTTCACGACCGGCGGCGGGTCGGTGCTCGGCGGCGTGGTCGGCTCGGCCGGGGGATCCGGGTTCGGCGAGGTGGCCGGGACCGGGTTGGTCAAGACCTCGCTGGAGCAGGCCGCCAGGAAAAAGACGCAGAACGCCGCAGAAACGCGAACCATCATGAATCACCTCGAGGAAAGGAAAGCGAGCGAAGGGCGGTTGGACGCCGCTCCCCGCCGCGCATTCAATCGACCACCTCGTCAGGCGTGTGCGAACGCGCCGGGGAATCGCCGCCATCCAGGAGTCCGCCGACGGCTGCAAACCGGGCGGCGGCACCGCCAACCCACCGAAGTAGCCCTCAGCCTCTTCGAAACCGCTCCGCGCCTCCTGCGAATCTCGGCGCTACGGGCGCGCGGTGCTGCGGCGGTCCAGCTTGCCCGCGTGGCGGATGTCCTTGCCGTGCACCATGAACACCACCATCTCCGCGACGTTCGTCGCGTGGTCGGCGATGCGCTCGATGTACTTCGCGATCGACTGCTCGCGCGTCGCGCGAAAGATGTTGCGCGGGTTCTCCATCATGCAGGTGAGGAGCTCGCGGAAGATCGCCGCGTAGTAGGCGTCGACCTTGGAGTCGCGCTCGATGATGGCCTGCGCGCGGGCGGCGTCGCCCGCCACGAACGCATCGAGCGCCTCGCGCAGCATCTCCTGCGCGGCCTCCGCCATGTTCACGACCTCGAGGTAAGGCTTGAGCGGCGGCTCCTCGTTCAGCTCGAGCACGCGCTCACAGATGTTCACGCCGAGGTCTCCCATGCGCTCGAGATCGGTGACGACCTTGAGCGCCATGGTGATGAAGCGCAGATCGCTGGCCACCGGCTGGCGCCGGGCGAGGACGCGCAGGCAAAGGTCGTCGACCTCGATCTCGAGGCGGTTGATCTGGCGGTCGATGTAGAGCGTGTTCTCGGCGAGCTCGCTGTCGCGCTCGACGAGCGCCTTCATCGCCTGCCCGAGCATCTCCTCGACCTTCGCGCCCATCATGAGCAGCATCTCGCGGATGCGCCGCAGCTCGCCTTCGTACGCTTGATCGGTGTGGAGGCGGGGCATGGGTTCTCGCGCGTCAGCCGGCGCGACCGGTGATGTCGTCCTCGGTGCGGGGGTCGGAGGGCCTCGTGAAGATGACGCCCGCGCGATCGTACTCCACGCGCTCACCGATGTAGAGGAAGGCCGTGTGATCCGAGACGCGCGCCGCCTGCGAGCGCCGCGAGATGCAGCGTGCTGAGCGCGCGCACGGCAGGCCAACGCCCACGTGCGGACCGCGGACGAGCGGCCAGCGGCTCATGCTGCGTTCTCTCGCGCCTCGCGCGTGAGGTCGTCGGACGACGACTTGTCTTTCATGCGCGTGCTCGCGTCGGGCAGCTTCACGTCGAACGTCGTGCCCTTGCCGAGCGCGCTCACGACGTCGATGGTGCCGCCCATTGCCTCGACGAGGTGCTTCACGATCGAGAGCCCAAGCCCCGTGCCGCCCATCTCACGCGAGCGACCGGCATCGACGCGGTAGAAGCGCTCGAACAGGCGCGGCAAGTGCTTCTCCTCGATGCCTCCGCCGTCGTCCTCGACGCACAGGCGCACCCCCGGGCTGGCACCCTCGGTGCGCTCGGCGCGCAGCACCACCGTGGAGCCTTCGGGGCAGTACTTCACGGCGTTGTCGACGAGGTTTGTGAGCACCTGCTCGAGCGCGCGCCGGTCGACCTCGATCTCGAGGCCCTTCGCGGACTCGAGGCGGTACGCGATGCGTCGCTTGTCGGCGCGCTCCTTGAACATGCCGAGCAGGTGCGTCGCGAACGGGTCGAACGGGAAGCGCTCGGGCCGCAGCCGCAGCTCGCGCGACTCGATGCGCGAGAGATCGAGCAGGTCCTCGATGAGCCGCTGGAGGCGCGCCGCGTTGCGCTCGATGATGGCGAGGAAGCGCTTTGCCTGCTCGGGGTCGCGGCCCAGCGCCATCTCGAGCGTCTCGGCGGCGGAGAGCACGGCGGTGACCGGCGTGCGCAGCTCGTGCGAGACGTTGGCCACGAAGTCGCGGCGCAGCGACTCGAGGCGGCGGATGTCGGTGACGTCGAAGAAGACGGCGAGGAGCCCGCGCGTGTTCTCTTGCTCGCGGCCCGCGCTGTCGCGCCCGCGCAGCTGGGTGAACGCGGTGCCGCGCACCAGCAGGCGCCGCGGCTTGAGCCCGCCGAGCTCCACCTCGCCCGAGCAGGTAGTGCGGGTGGTCCGCGCGCGATCGAGCAGCTCCTTGAGTTCGGCGTGCCGCACCACCTCGAGCAGCGGCTGGCCGAGGAGGTCGGCGCGCAGGAGCAGCATCTCGCGCAGCGCGGGGTTCATGAGGGCCACCTTGCCCTCGTTGTCGAGGAGGAGGACGCCCTCCTGCATGCCGTCGAGGATGCGGCTCACGAGATCGCGCTCGCTCCGCAGCTCGCCGACCGTCTGCGAGAGGCTGCTCGCGAGCTGGTCGAACGTGGCGCCGAGCTGGCCGACGTCCTGCTCGCGGGTGACGCGCGAGCGCACGGTGAGGTCACCCTCGTGCATGCGCCGCGCGGCGTCGGTGAGCGGCCGCACCGCGTCGTCGAACCAGCGCACCGAGAGCTCGCTCATCCCGAACGCGACGACCGCGCCGGCGAGCAGCGCGACGACGATCGTCGCGAGCCCGAAAGCGCCTGATCCGACGATCGCCAGCGAGCCGAGGACGCACAGCGTCGTCAAGGCCCACGCGGCGATCAGGATGCGGACGCGTAGCTTTCCTTTCACCCGGTCGCCTCTTCCGGGTTGTCGGCGAACCGATACCCGACGCCGCGCACGGTCTCGATGTAGATCCCGGCCTCGCCGAGCTTCTCGCGGAGGCGCTTCACGTGCGTGTCGACGGTGCGGGTGGTGATGTCGGCGTCGATGCCCCAGACGTCGCTGAGGAGCGCCGCGCGCGTCTGCACGCGGTTCTTGCGGTCGAAGAGCGTCACCAGCAGCTTGAACTCGAGCGCCGTGAGCTCGAGCTCTGCGTCCTTCGCCCACACGCGATGCGCCTCGCGGTCGACGCGCAGGCTGCCGAACTGGAAGCCCGGCGCCGCTTCCTGCTCGCCCTGCGAGCGACGCAGGATGGCCTGCACGCGCAGGAGCAGCTCGCGCACGCTGAACGGCTTCACGACGTAATCGTCGGCGCCGAGCTCGAAGCCGACCACGCGATCGATCTCCTCGCCCTTCGCGGTGAGCATCACCACCTGCGTGTTTCGGAGGTTGGGGTCGCTCTTGAGCGCTTTGCAGATCTCGGTCCCTGGGATGTCCGGAAGCATGAGGTCGAGGAGGACGAGGTCGGGGCGCTTCTCGCGTGCGATGCGGAGCCCCTCCTCGCCTTTGCCCGCGATGAAGACCTTGTGGCCCTTCTCGCGCAGGTTGTATTCGAGGATCTGCTGGATGTCCGGCTCGTCCTCGATGACCAAGATTCGCGCCATGATCGGGCGATACTCTAGTCGTGTGACGGCCAGGTGTCATGGCGGGGTCTTTGTCTGCGAGGATTGATTTCAGGTGCTCGAAGGATCTCGCGTCGTGGTCGTCGTTCCGGCCTTCCACGAAGAGCTACACGTCGGAAGGGTCATCGAGACCATGCCTCGGTTCGTCGACGACATCCTCGTCATCGACGACGGCAGCAGCGATCGCACCGGCGCGGTCGCGCTCGCGACGGGCGACCAGCGCGTCCATGTCGAGCCCCACCCGCGGCCGCGCGGGGTCGGCGGCGCGCTGATCACGGGCTACCAGCTGGGCCTCCGCCGCACGTCCCGCCCGACGGACGCCCTCTGCGTCATGGCCGGCGACGGCCAGATGGACCCGAACGATCTCGTGCGGGTGGCGCTGCCCATCGTCCGCGGCGGGGCGGATTACGTGAAGGGCGACCGCTTCCGGGACCCCGCCGTACGGCAGTCGATGGGGCTCGCGCGCTGGATCGGCGGGCAGGTCTTCACCCGGCTGACGTCGGCGGCCATCGGCCAGCGCATCTCCGATAGCCAATGTGGGTTCACCGCGCTCTCCCGCGCGGCGGCCCAGCAGGTGGACCTCGACGGGATGTGGCCGGGGTTCGGCTACCCCAACGACCTTCTCGGGCAGCTGAGAGCCCGGGATTTGCGGGTCGTCGAGGTCCCGGTGCGCCCCGTCTACGGCGACGAGGTCAGCAAGCTGCGGCTCCGGCACCTGCCGCCGATCTTCTATTTGATCGCGCGTGCCGCGGTGCGTCGGCGGAGGAGCATGTCACCCCGACGGACGACATGATGCGGAGGAGGTTGCGCGGCCGCCGGGGCGTATCATCCTGACAGGACCGGATGCGACCGACCCCTCGAAGCCTCGCGCGTGCACGTGGATTCGGAACGCTGATCGGTAACGGGTGGTTGCGCGAGTCGCCTCGCGATGCAGGTCCGAAGTGGGGAGACCTGCGGGGCGGCAAGTCCGCGCTCCGCAAATGCGTGTTCATGCCGGTGCCCGAAAAGCTCCGCGCGATGTTCCCGCAGGTCCCGGCGTCGGCGCTGCCGCCCCCGCCGGTCTACTGGCCGACGCCCGCCCACGAGGTGATCGCGCACCGTCGTGACGCCCGCAAGGACGTCCGCGAGTTCGCGGCGTTCGTGCCGGGCCGCATCGTCGACCCGCGCGTGGCCGCGCAGCAGGCGCACGCACAACACGTGCAGTATGCACAGAGGGCGGCGATGGCGGCTGCGGGCGTGGGCCAGCTCGCGGCGTCGGCGAATCCGCGCGGCGCGTGGTGGGAAGACCCCGTGGCGCTGGGCTCGCTGCTCATCCTCCTGCCGCCCATCGGCCTGGCGGCGGTGTGGAGCAGCAAGCGCTACTCGAGCGACGCGCGCTGGGCCCTCACCATCATGACCGGCCTGACGATGTGCCTGGTCACCGCGATGGTGATCGCAGCCCTCGCAATGACCCGGTAGCCCGTAGGGCGGAACCTAGGCGCGTCTGCGGCGCGCAGCGCCGGGCGCCGAAGGCGCATCGCGCCGGCTTGGTCGCGCATGGGGAGGCTCGCGAAGCGAGGGGCCGAAGCCCCACTAGCCGAGGGCGCGGTCGACGATGCCCGGGACATGCTGGAGAGCGTGGTCGAGGTCGAAGAGCTTCGCGAGCTG
>JAYTHX010000430.1:0-9916 GCA_043732195.1 Polyangiaceae bacterium | reverse complement strand
TGTTGTTCGTCTGCGGGGCCATCGCGCTCGCCACCGGTGTGGGGATCATGGCGCGGAACGCGTCGGGCTCGGAGAAGGGCGACAACGCCCTGCCGCCCGATGCCGAGAAGCTCGGCTTCACCGTCGTCGGCGCGCGGGTCAAGGGCGTGGCCCTGCTCGACGCCACGCAGCCGTTCCACATCGAGCTCACGCACGGCCCCGTGCACGGGACGCCGCCCGCGGGGCCGCGCCTCGCCTTCACGCGGTCCGTCGTCACGCGCGAGCTCGAACGCTATCCGCAGAAGTTCCTCTCGGCCATGCACATGAAGGGCATCGTCTTCATCGACGACCTCAAGGAGGGCGAGAACAGCATCCCTTCCCTGCCCAACGTCGCGGGGCTGCTGCTCCTCGACATCTCGGGGACCGACAGCGACCTCACGCGCGGCCTCCACCACGAGATCTTCCACTTCGCCGACCTCGCCGACGACGGAACGATCTCCCCGGACGGGCCGTGGGAGGCG
Organism: Polyangiaceae bacterium; assembly: GCA_043732195.1. Lineage (GTDB taxonomy): Bacteria > Myxococcota_A > Polyangia > Polyangiales > Polyangiaceae > Labilithrix. The sequence continues at coordinate 9,416 of JAYTHX010000430.1, read as the reverse complement.
CTCAACGGCCCGGGCTTCGCCTACGGCGCCGGCGGCCGCACGCTGCGCGCCGCATGGGCCGCGGGCCCGCTCGATCCCTTCATGTCGGGGGGCTTCGTGTCCTCCTATGCGACGAGCGCGGTCGAGGAGGACAAGGCCGAGACGTTCGCGTTCGCCGTGGCGCGCCCGGCGCAGGTCCGCGAGCGCGCCGCCACCGATCCGATCCTCACCGCGAAGCTCGCTGAGCTCGAGAGGCGCGTCGCGAAGATGGACCCCGACGCCCCCCGCGTCCTCGGCCTCACGCGCTAGGTCTCCGCGCCACGTCGATACGGGCCACCACCACCGCCGCGGCCCCAGCGACCGAAACCGCCCGAACCGACCAGCACGCCGAGGCGCTCGCGCTGCTTCGGGTCGAGCACGCCGTGGATGCGCTTCAGCGCCGAGGCGAGCGCGTCCTTCATCTTCTCGCTGGTCGCGTCGACGCGCGCGCTCACCGCCTCGAAGGCGGCGTCGTCGAACGTCTCGCCGGCGATGCTGCGCGCCAGGCTGGCGCGCGTCTCGGGCAGGCCGCCCTTCGCGTCCTGCGCGCGATCGCGCATGTCCTCGATGGCCGCGCGGATCTCGCGCTCCTGGCCGGGCGTGGTGTCGAGACGCGCGAACACGTGGTTCAACGCCGAGAAGGTCCGCCAGGAGGACCTCGCGCGCATGGGCGGCGGGGTGCCGGACGAAGAAGACTAGCGCCTACGGGTTCACACGCGCGACCGCGAGCTGGCCGGCGGCCGTGCCGACCACCACGAGCTTGCCTTCGGACTGGAGGACGATGGCGGTCGCGACGCTGTCGGCGCTCTTCGCGTCGAAGAAGCTCGTGACGAGCCCGAACGTCCCGAAGAAGAGATCGTTGGTTCCGCCCTGCGCGGAGAGTCGCAGGATCACGCAGCGAAGTAGCCGCCGAGAGGGCTGTTCACGATCGCGGTCACCGCCTCGTCTTCAACGGCGAAGGTTCGCTTCCCACCGAAGCCGAACGACGTGTCGAGCTTGCTGGCTGCGATGCGCACGAGGAGGCCATGCGAGGCCGGCGAGCCGTCCTGCGCGGTGACGAACGCAGAGCCAGCGGCGACGAGGCGATCGCTCGGGTCGACGAGCACGGCGTCGGCGCGCGACGCCGTGAGCGCGCCCGCGATCACGCGATCACGCGATCACGCGATCACGCGACCACCGGTACCGAACGAGGTGTCGACCGTGCCGCTCGCGGTGAGCTGCACGACCGCGAGCTGACCGGACGACGCGCCGGCAACAGCGATCGTGCCGTCGGTGTGCAGCGCGACCGAGGTCACGACGTCGAGCAGGCCGGAGAGCACGACCCCGTTCGTGCCGAACGCGGTGTCGAGCGTTCCGCCGCCCGTGGGCAGCGCCGCGTCGAAGGGCGGGCGCCCGCCGTCGCCACCGCCCGACGTCCCCGAGCTACCACTCGCGCCGGAGGACGACCCACCGACCTCGCCGGTCGACAGGTCGCCCACGCCCGTGAGCGCATTGCAGGCAGCGAGCCCTGCCCCGACCATCACCACCGCAACGACGCGCTGCACCTCTCGAGAGTAGGGACCGGCGGCCCGATACGCGAGCCGGGACCCTCTCAGGGCAGGTGCTTCGCGAGCGCGGCGATCGCCTTCTTGATGCCGTCCTTCTGGGGAACGCTCGCCATCTCGAGGGTGTCGGCCAGGCCGATGCCCGGGAGGTGCGCGCCCGCGAGGAGCTTCGGCGGCGCGTGCAGCTCGTAGAACAGCTCGTCGACGATGCGCCGGATCAGGTGCTCGCCGAAGTTCGTGATCTCGGTGTCCTCGTTCACGCAGAGGACGCGGTTCGTCTTGCGCACGCTCTCCTTGATCGCCTCCCAGTCGTACGGATGCAGCGAGCGCAGGTCGACGATCTCGGCCTGGATGCCCTCGCTCGCCAGCTCGTCGGCTGCGGCCACCGCCATCGGGACGTTGCGTCCGTACGTGAGGACGGTGACGTCCTTGCCGGCCCGCGCGATGCGCGCCTTGCCGATCGGGATGAAGAGCTCCTCGAGCTTCGGCCACTCGGGACGCCACTTCGAGCGGTCACCGAGCGGCGCGTCGATCATCTTCGAGAGCACCTTCTCGTCGGAGGGCTCGCCCGGAAGCTCCTCGCCGGCCTTCGCCTTCACGCGCAGCAGCGCCTTCGGCTTCAGGAACATCACGGGGTTCGGGTCCTGGATCGCGCTGAGCAGGAGCCCGTACGCGTCGCGCGGGTTCGACGGCATCACGATCTTCCAGCCGGGGATGCGCGTCGCCTGTGCGTCGAACGAGTGCGAGTGGTAGATGCTGCCGCGGATGCCGGCGCCCACGGGGGTCATCATCACCATCGGAACGTTCCAGTCACCGCCGGTCGTCCAGTACGTGCTGCCGGCGATCTTGAGCAGATCGATGGTGTTGAACGCGTAGTCGCAGAACTGGATCTCGGCGACCGGCTTGCGCCCCGCGAGCGCGAGGCCGATGGCCATACCGATGACGCCGCGCTCGTCGAGCGGGGTGTTCCAGGTGGTCTTGAGCCCCTGCGTCGCGGTGAAGACGCCGCCGAGCGGCTGCCCGACGTCCTCACCGAAGATGTCCGTCACGCCGAGGCGATCCTCGCCGACGTGGAGGGCCATGCGAATGGCCTGCACCATGGTCGCCATCTTACTTCTCGCCTCCGACGTGGTTCTTCTCCGCGAACACGTAGTCCCAGATCGACTCCGGCGCCGGGAAGGGTTCCTCCCGGACCTTCTTCGACGCATCGAGCAGGAACTGCGTGTACTTATCACGCATCTCCTTCATCTGCTCGCGAGTCAGGAACTTCTTCTCGGCGAGGCGATCCTCGAAGCGGCCGAGGCAGTCGGTCTCCTCCTTCACGAAGTTCGCGCCGCTCGCCGACGAGTGGCCGCGGAGCCGCGAGACCATGGCCTCGAGGAGGTACGGCTTGCGCTCGGTACGCACGTAGTCGATGGCCTTCTTCAGCGCGAAGTACGCGGTGTCGGGGTCGTTGCCGTCGATGGTGGCAGTCTGGATGCCGAAGGCCTTGCCGCGATCCGCGATGCGGCTCTCGCCGTGCTGGCCCTCGAAGGGCGTCGAGATGCCGTACTGGTTGTTGGTGACGATCATCAGGAGCGGCAGCTCCTGGCCCTTGCGCGAGCTCCACACGAGCGCCGTGGCGAAGTCGCCCTCCGCGGTGCCGGCGTCGCCGCCCTGCACGATGCTGATGCCCTTGGTCTTGCGCTGGGCCTGCGCGGTGCCGATGGCGATCGAGAACTGCACCTCGATGGGCGAGCTCACCGGCGCGACGTTCCACTTCCGCACCGAGTAGTGGCCCGCGAAGTTGCGGCCGCGCGAGAACGGGTCGCTCGCGGTGTTCTTCATCTGGCGCAGCGCGTCGATCGGGTCGATGCCCAGCGCGAGCAGGGTGCCGCTGGAGCGATAGTGGAGATGCAGATAGTCGTGCTCGGGGCCCTGGCCCTTGTCGACGAGCAGACCGAGCGAGCAGTTGAAGGCTTCCTCGCCGGGACCGCCGATCCAGAAGTAGCCGTCCCCCTGCTTGTACATCGTGATCAGGCGGTCCTCGAGGATCCGCGATCGCAGCATGAGGTCGTGGAGCTGGAGGCTCAGCTCACGGGAGAGCGTCGTGGCCCCCGTGGGTGCTGCAGGTCGCGCCTGGTCGTGGGAGGAGGTGCTCATGGCCGGCTCTCCCCTTACCTCGATCGCTCGCGGGGTGAAAGACGAGCCTCGCGCCGCGTCCCACGCGCTGCGTCAGAACGAAGAAGCGAAGCCCCCGCCGCACGCGATGGGGGCCTTGCCGATCGCATCACGGACTACAGAAGTTGCCGCCTTGCGCGCCAGCCGGCACCGGAACGGTCGTGGTCGCCGTGAGCGCGACGCGCCCGCCCCGAGGGAACGAGATCACGGGCGGCTCGGAGGCCCGGCGCGCTGCCGGGATCGCGGCGATCCACATCCGAACGATCCGAGCCTCCTGTGACTCTCGAAGAGGGAGCCGGCGCTACTTGCAGTCCAGCGCGCATTCCGTCGCGCAGCTCGTCGTGCACTGGCACTTGAAGAGCGCGCCGTTCTTCGCCTTTGCGGTCGGGTCCGGCCACTTCACGAGGCACACGTTCTTGCACGCCGCCGTCGTGCAGTCGTCGAGGCACGTGCGCAGCATCGGGCACGTCGCGTCCGCGGTGCAGGCATCGAACTCCGTCTTGCACAGCGACGTCCGGCAGTCCTGGCAGCTCGTGGGCGGGACGACGCCCGTGCACTCCGCGCCCGAACACGTGAACGAGGCGGTCTCGGTCGACGTCGTCGCCAGGGAGAGCCAGCCCGTCGGCTGCACCGTCGCGTTCGCGAGCTGCCCCTTGCTCTTCTGGCCCTTCTTGATCTCGATCCGCTCGCGCGCCAGCGCCAAGGTGATGGTGCTCGCCGGCGCGGGCCCGAGCGCGGCCTTGATCACGTCACGCGGGATGGCGAAGCGCCCCAGCGCGTCGTCGGCCGTGCAGCGCAGCGAGCCGCCGGCGCCGGCGACGGTGATGCGGACCGCGTCTGCGCCCTTGATCCAGGTGATGGGCAACGCGCCTGCGCCCCAGACGCTGCTGCGCGGCAGCTGCGCGAGGGAGGGCGACGCCTGCACGAGCTGGGTGGCGGCGCCAGCGACGGTGATGGCGCCCGCGTCGAAGGCCTCGAGGGGTTTCGCGCCGGCGCCGCCGCACGGCACGGCGAGCTCGCACCCCGCGACCGCCTTCGTGCACGGCTGCGCGGCGGCGGCGGCGTCGGGCACGAACGACGCGGTCACCACGCTCTGCGTCGCGCCGGCGCCAGAGGGGTGCGTCTCGCCGAGCTGGATGCTGCCGAGGGCGTGCGGTCCCTCGGGATCGGCGGGCACCGTGATGGTCGGATCGCCCGGGCCGCTCAGCGGCTCCTCCGGCGCGGCGGGGATGGGGCTCGCTCCGCTACCGGAGCATGCCACCACGACCGTGAGCAGCGCAGCGACGGGAATGCAGGTTCGCGCGAGCATGTCCCCCGGGTACGCGGTGCGCGCGGAAACCCTTCCTTCGGGCCGCCTCGCCCTGCCGGGGTCACGCGAGAATCGCGCGCACCGGGGCCCCGCCGTCGGTGAGCGAGATCGGCCGGCCCGCGGGCGATTGCGCGACGTCCGCAGGGTCCAGGCCGAGCGCGGTGGCGATGGTGGCGAGGAGGTTCGGCACCGTCACCGCGTCCTTCACCACCTTCGCGCCCTGCGCGTCGGTCTCGCCGTGCACGACGCCTCCGCGGATCCCCGCGCCCGCGAGCACCGCGCTCCAGGCGTTCGGGAAGTGGTCGCGTCCCTCGTTGCCGTTGATGTTCGGCGTGCGCCCGAAATCGCCCATCCACACGACGAGCGTGCTGTCGGCGAGGCCTCGACGCTGGAGATCATCGAGCAGCGCGCTCATCGCGGGGTCGAGCGTGCCCATCAGCTTCTTCGTGCGTCCGAAGACGTCCTGGTGCGTGTCCCAGCCGTCGAGCGTGACCTCGACGAAGCGCACGCCCGAGGCCACGAGCCGCGACGCGGTGAGGCAACCGCGCCCGAACGGCGTGTCGCCGAACGCCGTGCGCACCGCCTCGGGCTCCTCCGACGCATCGAAGGCCTTCAGTGCCGTCGCGTGCATGAGGCGCTCGGCCTTGCCGTAGAGCGCGCGGCGCCCCTCGATCTTCGCGTCGCCGGTCTGCGCGGCGAAGCCTGCCTCGAGCCCGTCGAGCAGCCCGCGGCGCGCCTCGAAGCGGGCGTCGTCGACGCCGGGCCCGTACGCCACGTTCTGCGGCAGCTGCCCCGGCGTCTGGACGACGAACGGACCGTACTGCACCCCGAAGAAGCCGGCGCCCAGGCTCGGTCCGCCGAGGCTGACGCTGCCGGGCAGCCCGCTGGGCGGCTCGCCGAGCTTCTTGTTCACCCACGCAGCGAGCGTCGGGTGCTGCACCGTCGGGTTCGGCGAGTAGCCCGTGCGCAGCAGGAACTGCGCGCGCTGGTGGTTGCCCTCCTTGCTCGTCATGCCGCGGACGATCGCGAGCTTGTTCGCCTTCGCCGCCAGCAGCGGCAGGTGCTCGCTGATCACGACGCCCGGCGCGCTCGTCTTGATCGCCTTGTTCGGCCCCGCCACCTTGCCGGTCTTCGGATCCCACGTGTCGATGTGGGAGGGCCCGCCGTTCATGTAGAGGAGGATGACGCTCTTCGCCTTCCCCTTGGGCGCCGCGTCATCGGCGAGCGCGCTCGCCTCGAGCCAGCGCGAGACCACGAGCCCGAGCCCGGTGGTCGCTCCCGCGCGTAGCAGATCTCGTCGTGTGAGCATGACTGGCCGTCCCTTCAGTGGTTGAAGACGAACTCGCTGGAGTTGAGGAGCGCCCACATGACGTCCTCGTAGGCCGCGCGCCGCGTATCGGCGGGCGCCGCCTTCACGCCGAGTCGGGCGAGCGGCCCTGCGCCCGGCCCCCCGCGCTTCGGCGGGGGGATGGTGGCGCGCGGAGTTTTAATTGCAGTTTGCACATAGTCGACCCACGTCGTCCGTTCGGCCTCGGTGGGCGAGCGCGAGAGCACGCGCAGGACGAGGGCATCGATCTTCGCGGCGTCGTCGCCGGGCTTCGCCAGCACGTCGTCGAGGGCGGAGCCGGGGACGGAGCGCACGCCCTGCCCCACCAGCTGACCGTTGAGCAGCGAGAGCGCCTGCGTGACGGTCCCCGAGTAGTCGGGCACGTCGTCGGTCTCGTCGACGTCGAAGAGGAACGCGTACTGCCGCACGAGCTGCGCGCGAAGCGCATCGAGGTTCTGGATGCCGGACTTCTTCGCCGCGGTCTCGAGATCCGTGGCGCGCAGGAGCGCGTTCAGCAGCTCCTCCGGGCCGAGCGGCACGAGGTGGAAGCGTGTCCAGAGGCGGTTCTCGGGGTCGGTCTTCGCGTTCGCGTTCGCGTTCGCGCTCGCGCTCGCCGCGAGCTGGTAGGCCTCGGTCGCGCAGATCGTGCGGATCAGGTACGGCACGTCGAAGTCGTGGGCCGCGAAGTCGGCCGCGATGCGGTCGAGGAGCTCCGGCAGCGCGGGCGTGTTCACCGCGCGCATGTCGTCGACCGGGTCGTAGAACCCGCGTCCCAGGAAGTGGCCCCACAGGCGATTCACGAAAGCCTTCGCGAACCAGGGATTCTCCTTCGCGGTCATCCACGCGGCGAGCGCCTTGCGCGTGCCGATGCCCTGGTCGAGGTCGGTCCCGTCGAGCGCGGTGGCCTTCGCGGCCGCGATGGGCGCGACGTCGGCGTTCTTCGCGAAGCGCGGCCCGACCTTCGCGAGATCGACGAGGTCGACGCGCCTGATGTTCCCCATCGGCTTGCCGCGATCGATGGGGTCGGCCTTCTGGTGCAGGAATGCCGACGCGAAGCGGCGGTAGTCGTCCTGCTTCCAGTTCTCGGTCTTGTGGTCGTGGCACTGCGCGCACTGGATCTGCACGCCGAGGAAGATGCGCGAGGCATTGCCCGAGAGGTCCTGCGGTGTCTGCTCGAAGCGAAGCGTCCAGTTCACGGCGCCGTTGATCTGCGCGAGGTCAGTGGCGTCCTCCTCGCCCTTCTGCGGGACCGTGGTGCCGAGCGGGATGGTCATGGCCATCGCCTGCGGCAGCCGCACGCGCGTGCCGCCGATGCTGTTCTGCCCGGTCGCCGACACGAGCTCCGAGACGATCCGGTTCCACGGCGCATTGGCCTCGAAGCGCGCGCGTAGCCAGTAGCGGAAGGCGACCCGATCGACGCTCTTCGACTTCACCTCCCGCCCCATCAGGACGTCGTCCCAGTAATTCATCCAGTGCTCGGCGTACTGCGGGCTCGCGAGGAGAGTGTCGACGAGCTTCTTGCGCTTGTCCGGATCGGCGCTCGCGACGAACCCGCTCGTGGCCTCGGGCGCAGGGATGGTCCCGACGATGTCGAGGTAGGCGCGGCGTACGAAGGTCGCGTCGTCGGCGCCCGGCGCCGGCGTGAGGCCCTCCTTCTGCCACGCCCCGCGCAGCGCGGCGTCGATCCCTCGAGAGCCGAACGCGGTCGCGCTCGGCCGCGCGACGGGCGACGGCGACGGCCCGGCGGTCCTCGGCGCCCGCACCGACGCCCCGCCGCCACAGGCTGCGAGGGCGACCGCCGCGACGAGAAGGAAGCTGCGTGTTCGCACCATCATTCGAGGGTAGCCGTTGGACCGGCCTCGTCAGGCGATCGTTGCTCGCCGGGAACGTGAAGTTCCGTAAAGCGTAGATCCCGGGGATACTGGGCGCCGATGACCGATCGCGCCGCGGTACGGGGATTCGGCACCGTTCGCGGGGCGATCCGCTTCGTCTTCCAGCGCGTCCTCGGGATCTATTTCCGCGAGGTGGAGATCGGCGGCGCAGTCCCGCGGCCCGACACCGGTGGCCGCATCTTCGCCGCGAACCACGTGAACGCGCTCGTCGACCCCATCCTCGTGCTCACGCAGGCGCCCTGCCCGATCTCGCCGGTCGCGAAGAGCACGCTCTGGAAGATCCCCGGCCTCGCCTGGCTGCTCGACGCCGCCGATGCCGTTCCCATCGTCCGCAAGCGCGACGACCCCACCAAGACCGCGAAGGACAACGACGCGGTCTTCGAGCGGGTCGGCGCGCATCTCGCGGGCCGCGGCAACATCCTCATCTTCCCCGAGGGCACCAGCCACAACGAGCCGCACCTCATCGCGCTCCGCACCGGCGCCGGGCGCATGCTCGCGCACGCGCGCGCGAACGGCGGCGAGGACCTCACGTTCCAGGCCGTCGCGCTCGAGTTCGACGATCGCGAGGTGTTCCGCTCGCGCACGCTCGTCCTGTTCGGCCCGGTGCGCGCCGTGGACGACGTCGTGACGGCCAGACCCGACGCCGATCTCGCGCAGGCCATCACCGACGTCATCCGCGACGATCTCTCGGAGCTGCTCGTCGAGGGCGCGACCTGGGAAGAGCGCATCCTCGTGGTCCGCGCGGCCGAGATGTTCGCCAACGGCGACCCCTCGCTCGGGTCCGCGGTGCGCTCGCTCGCGCTCCTCAACGAGATCGGTCGGCGCATCGAGGCGGCGCGGCGCCTCCTCGCCACGTGCGCGCCCGAGGCGGTGACGGCGATCGAGTCGCGCGTCGCGGCGTACTGGTCGGCGCTCGAGGATGCGGGCGCGAGCGACGCGCTGGTCGCACGCTTCGCCCGGAGGAGCGTCGCCGTGGCGGCGGGCGAGGACGGCGGGCTCGAGCCGGCGATCGCGCCGGAGCGCGTGGCCTGGGGCGCGCTGCGCGTGCTCACGCTGCCGCTCGCGCTGGTGGGCATGGTCATCTACTGGCTGCCGTACCAGCTGCCGCGCGCCGTCGCGCGAAGCCTCCACGGCGATCCCGACGTGACGTCGACGTACAAGCTCGG
>JAYTHX010000429.1:0-9950 GCA_043732195.1 Polyangiaceae bacterium | reverse complement strand
TCGACGAACGCGAGGTCCGGTGGTCCGTCCGACGCCGCTGCGATCGCCGTCATCGCCTGCTCCACGCTATCGGCCTCGGTGAACGCGTAGCGCCGATCCGAGCTGGTGAGCAAGAGGCGCCTCGCCTCGGCTCGATCCTGGGCGTTGTCGTCCACGACGAGCACGCGCCAGGCGCGCTCGGGTCGGCTCGTCACGAAGTATCGCCGGCGAGCGTGAAGTAGCAAGTCGAGCCGACGTCGGGCGTGGAGTCGAACCACACCCGGCCGCCATGGCGCTCGACGAGCTTCTGCACGATGGTCAGCCCTGCGCCGTTCCCGCCGCCGTAGGCGCCCTCCGCGTGGAGGCGCCGGAAGATCTTGAAGACGTCGTCGAGGTGTCGCGCGGCGATGCCGATGCCGTTGTCCTTCACGAAAAAGATCGTCTGGCGCGTCGCCTCCGGGGCGGCGCCGGGACGTGGGCCGGACTCGTGCGTCGCGAGGTAACCGACCTCGATGCGCTTCGACGACGCGTCGCTGTACTTCAACGCGTTCGAGAGGAGGTTCACGAAGATCTCGCGGACCCGGATCCGGTCACACGGCTGATCGGGCAAGCGGCGCTCGACCACGATCTGCACGTTCGGTCCGGCGGTGCGGAAGCCGACGATCTCCAGCGCCTCGCGGACCACCTCGTCGAGATCGACGACCTCGAACGCGAGCGCGGCCCTCCCCACCTGTGAGAAGTGGAGGAGCGAGTCGAGCAGACCGTCCATGCGGACCGTCAGCCGCATGAGCACCTCGAGCTTCTGTCGCTGATCCTCGTCGGAGCGCGTCGAGTCGGCGAGCAGCTGATGCGTGAAGTACTGGATGCCGCGGAGCGGCTCCTTCAGATCGTGGCTCGCGACGTACGCGAACGTGTCCAGATCCTCGTTGCTACGCGTGAGATTCGCGTTGAGCTCCGCGAGCTGCTGCGACCGCCCGACGATGACATCCATCACGAGGATCCGGAGCCTCGCCGCAGCGTCGATCTCGACGGTCAGCCAGGGCAGCGAGCGGTTCTTCACCGACTCCCGGAACCGATCGAAGCTGGCGCGCGGGGTGAGGCGCGGTCCGTGCGGACCGTGGGTGGTCGGTTTGTCGTGCGGATCGCCAGCCCAGTCGACGACGGCGGGGGTCTCCGGACGGAACCAGAGCATGAGGTCGCGCTGGGTCCGGGAGAGCGCGATCACGAGGAGCCCGCTCGCGCTCTCCGCGAAGGCCGCGCCGGCCGGGTAGACGTCGGACAGGCGATCGGTCGCGAACACGCGGCGCGTCCCGGGCCGGAGCTCGGGGCGCTGCTCCAGCCAGACGGCGAGCTCGTCGAGCTCGTGGTCGTCGGGCGTGAGGCCGACGGTCCGCCAGCGGCCGTCGTGGAAGACCGCGGCGCCCCCGGCATCGAGCCCATCGAGCATGCCCGAACGGTCATCGACGAAGACCGCGAGCCCGTCGTCCTGGACGGCCCGCGCGACGAGATCGTTGTGCACGGACTCGATGCGCAGGCGATCGAGCAGGTGCTCGCGGCTCGCGGTCGCCGGCAGCTGGAGCGAGGCGATCTGCGCGACGAACTCGCACGCCGCGCGCACCGGATAGCCGAGATGCCTCGCCCCCGCATAGTGGTGGCAAGCGACGAGGCCCCAGAGCTTGCCCTCCTCGCGGAGCGCCATCGTGAGTCCGGCCGTGACCCGCATGTTCTGCAGGTACTCGGTGTACATCACCGACGCGCCGCGCAGCGCGCAGTGGGTCATCGTGAGCGGCCGGCCGGTCTCGGGGTGGACCAGCGGTACGAGCTCGGCGAGCGAGCCCGCCACGTCGGGCAGCGGCCGGCACCACGTCTTCGCGAAGACCGCGCGGGCGGGCTTGGGGATGTCCTCCGCGGGATAGTGCAGGCCGAGCCACGGCACACAGCTCGGGTCGTGGCTCTCCGCGAAGACCTCGCCGTGATGGTCTTCGTGGAACCGGTAGACCATCACGCGGTCGAAGCCGGTGAGCGCGCGGACCTCGACGGCCAGGGTGTGACTCAGCTCGCCCAGGGTGCGCGCAGACTGCAGCCGGGCGACGGTCTTCTGGAGCAGGCCGACGTAGTCGGGCTCGACGCCGTCGCCCCGCCCCGTCGCCTCGAGCTCGACGATCACGATGCCGTCGACGGTGTGGACGGTGACGTCGAGCGGTGATCCGCCGAGCCGCGCCGGGATCGTGACGACGTAGACCGGGTTGTCGTCGGGGCCGTCCTGGTCGAGGAGCTGGCGCAGCAGGACCTGTTGCGACTCCCCGATGACGACGCTGACCGATCGGCCGAGCAGCTCGTTCGGCGCCAGGCCGAGCAGCGCGTGCGAGCTCTCGCTCACCTGGAGGATCACGAGGTCGGCGGGGCGAAGAACGAAGAGCACCCCGTGTGCCTGGATGCAGCCCGGTGTCTGGACGGGCTCGCTATCGCAGCTCGCGATCGTCACGCCGTGACGTTTGACGCTGTAGGCGCCGTCCGCCCACGGGAGCGTGGACGAGGAGACCGCGGGCGCGACAGGCTTCATCGGGGGGATGCGGCACCCTACCCCCGTGCGCGACAGAAGATCCCATCTATCTCCAACGGCGCGCGCGGGCGTTCGTTAAGCCCGCGCAGCGGTCCTCAGTCCTCGAAGAGATCCAGCTTCAGCGCCGCGATGGTCGGCTCGACGTGCAGCTCGCGGAAGCCGCGGAGCAGGCGGTCGACGGGCGCCGCCGCGACTGGCGCGGGAAGCGCGGGAAGCGGAGCGGGGACGGCAGCCGGTGCCGCCGTGAGGAAGAACGCCTCGCTCAGCGCGCTCATCAGGCCCAGCTCGAACGACGGCTTCGGCAGCGCGAACGCCGACGAAGGCGGCACCTCGGCGGGGTCGAGCCGGGCGAGCTCGTCGGCGAGGACTTCTGCGAAGGACTGCACGTCTCCCGAGGACGGAGGTTCGCCGCGGACCTTGAGAAGAAATCTCCCGGAACGTCAGCGCGGGAGCTTGCCCACCCAGCGCGGGACCATTTCCTTGCGGACCACCGCGTACTCGTCGGGCGTGTCGCACTCCATGCAGCGCGTCTCGTCCTCGAAGACGACCGCGTCGAGCGCGCCCATCGCGAACATGCGGCCGGTGATGTCCTCGTGCTCGGTGCGGGTCTTCGCGGTGGAGAACCTCATGCACCACGCCGCGGCGGCCTTCCAGCTCGCGTGATCGCCCGGCTCGAGCAGCAGGTGGCCGGTCGCCTCGCCGAGGCACGTCAGGCCCTGGACCATCGGCGTGCCCAGGAGGCCCTTGCCGTGGAGGCGCGGGATGCCGCGCTCGTCGGCAAAGACGATGACCTCCTCGTCGGTCTCGCGGAAGCGACCGCACACGAGGGTCTTCGAGCGGGCCGGGCCCGATGGCGCCGCGCCCGCGAGCTCGGCGTAGATCGACGGGTCGTAGACGACGTCGGCATCCATCAGGATGACGCGCGACGTGCCGTCGAGGATGTCGCGACCGCTCGTGAACGCAAGATGCGTGGAGTGCCCGCTGCCCGAGACGTCGCCCGGGAAATCGTTCATGATCCATGTGGCCGGGTGGTCGGCCATCGCCGCCACCTGCGTACCGAACGTGGCCTTGCTGCCCACCAGGTAGATCTCGCGCACGCCGTGCGCCGCCAAGGCGCGCAGGTGCCAGTCGAGGAAGGTCAGCGAGCCGGAGTCGTCGAGCGGGAGGAGCGGCTTCGGCGGACCGCCGGCGCCTGCGATGCGCTTGCCCATGCCCGCCGCGAGGATGATGGCCTTGTCGATCTTCGTCATGCTGCGGCTACCTCTCGTTTGCCGATGACGCGCCAGAGCATGAAGCGCGCGGTGATGAACATCAGGACTCCGTAAGCGAGGCACAGCAGCTCGATCTCGAGCACGCGATCGAGAAGGATCGCGACCGACATGAACGCGAGGACGTTGTCCCACGACAGCAGCCCGATCACGCGCACGAGCACCTTCATGCCGAACGAGTCCGAAGCGGCGATGACCGCCGCCGCGCGGTCGTCGTTCGCGACGGTGGGCGCGTAGAGGCGGATCTGCCAGCGGTCGAACCAGATGCCGAAGCGCGTGATCCAGGGAGCGCCGCCCACGCGGACGATCGCCTCCTTCTGCTCGAGCTCCTCGGCGATCGCGTCGCGGCCGTCCTTCAGCGCCGTGCCGAGCAGACGCTTGTAGAAGTCATAAGCGTGGCCGGACATGGCGCCGGCGATGAGCACCACGACGCCCAGCGCCACGACGACCGAGAGCGGCAAATCGGGACGCGTGCGCGCGACGTGGATCGTCATGCCGATGCAGATGGCGACGTAGGAGAGCGCGTCGCCCAGCTCGTCGATGGTGCGGCCGCGCGGCGAGGAGAGGTTCTTCCCGCGGGCCAGGACGCCGTCGTAGCAGTCGAGGACCATGCGGATCTCGAGCAGGAAGAACGCCGCGACCATCGCCCAGCGGTCGCCCCACGCGATGAACGACGCGCCGATCACGCCGATCGTCGTGTGGAGGTACGTGATGTGATCGGGGCGCAGCGGAAGCCCGCCGGCGATCCGGAACAGCGCGCGCGAGGCCGGGTACCGGTACGCCCGGTTCAGGAAATCGGTCAGGTGCTCGGCGAGCGCGCGCCGCGAGTCGAGTGACGTCACCTCACGAGAGGTCGCGTCGGAGCGAGGCCGCGAGACGGTCGAGGTCGGAGGCGGAGAGGTCTCCCATGACGGCGATGCGGAAGATGGCTCCATCGAACTTTCCCTGTCCGGCGTAGATGACGAAGCCGTCACGCCGTAGCGCGGCGTGGAGATTCTCGTAGCTGCGGCTGGCGGGCAGCCGGAACGACGTGAGGATCGCGCTGTACGCGTCCTCGCGATCGAGCAGGAGCGGCGCATTCGCCTCGCGGCACACGCTCCGCACCCGCGCGGAGCGAGCCTGGTACGTGGCGTGCCGCTTGTGCCAGCCGCCCTCGTCGGCGAGCTCGGCAAGGGCCTCGTCGAACGCGCGGGTCACGTGGGTGGGGAGGGTGAAGGGCGTCGATCCCTTGGCCTGGTCAGCAGCGTGCCGCGAGAGATCGAGGTAGACGCTGGTGGCGCCACTCGGGCGCTTCAGCGCGCTCTCCCTCGTGAGCACGAAGGAGACGCCCGGTGCACCATGCACGCACTTGTTGGCAGTGGCGGCGAGCGCCTCGATGTTCCACCCGGCGAGCTGGAGGTCCTCGCCCGCGAAGCTCGACACGGCGTCGAGCAGCATCGGGACGCCGTACTTCTGCGCGAGCGCCCCGAGACCGGCGACGTCGTTGAGGCGCCCGGTGGTGGTCTCGTGGTGAACGGTGAGGACGTGGCCGAAGGGCTTCAGTCCTTCGCGGGGCCCGCGCGAGAGCGCCTCGTCCACGGCCTCGAGATCGATCCCGCTCGTCCACGGCGAAGCAATCACCTTGCAGGCCTTGCCCTGCGCCTTCAGCATCGCGGCGATGCGCTCGCCGTAGACGCCGTTCGCGACCACGAGCGAGGTCTCGTCCTTCGCGACCAGCGAGAGCATGGTCTCGACCGCGCAGGTGCCCGACCCTCCGACCAGCACCGGGACGTAGCCGGCGGGCTTGGCCTCCGCGTAGACGCCGGTGAGCCGCTCGCGCACGCGGCCGAGGAGCTCCTTGAACTCGGGCTCGCGATGGCAGACGTCCTCCGACGCGAGCGCAGCACGTACCCGCTCGGTCATCGAGACCGGGCCGGGGTTCAGCAGCTTCGTGATCATTGCGCGAGGATCTCACGGATCCGCCCGGCGACCGCCTGCGGCGTGACCTTCGGGCGCGGGAGGTCGTCGGGCACGCCGTGGCGGGTCTTCAGGTGGACGAAGCGGAGGCCCGGCTGCGGATCGCCGACGAACGACTCGAGCTGCGCGACCGTGTCGATCTTCGCGACGTTCACGTAGCCGCACGCCTGCGCGACGCCGGCGAGGTCCATGGAGTGCGCGACGGTGGACTGACCGCCGGTCGACTCGTGGGCCTCGTTGTCGAGGAGGACGTGGACGAGGTTCGGAGGCGCCTCGTAGGCGAGAGTGGCGAGCGCGCCGAGGCGCATGAGCATCGCGCCGTCGCCGTCGAGGACGACGACGCGGCGGTCGGGCCGGGCCCACGCGAGGCCGAGGCCGATGCTCGACGCGCAGCCCATCGAGCCGACGACGTAGAGCTGGTTGGGGCGGTCATCGCACGCGTAGAGCTCGCGTCCGGTGAAGCCGGTGGTAGCGATGACGATGTCACGCGGTGTGGCGGCGCGCTGCACGGCGCGGAGCGCCTCCTCGCGGGACGGACGCTTCTCGCCGGGGGCGGCGGCGGCGCTGACCGCGACGGGCTTCACCGCCTCGGCGGGGCGAACGGCGGGCTTCGTCTTCAGCTTGTGCGCCTCGACGCTGTCCTTCTTCATCACGAGGCAGAAGGGGAGGTTGGTCTCGCGCATGTGCCCGACGGCCTTCGCGAGGGTCGGGCCGATCTCCGCGGCCTCGCGCGGAAACCAGTCCCACGCGACGTTCATCGTCTCGAGCATCTTCGTCGTGATCTGGCCCATCAGCTCGTGCTGCGGCTCGTCGGCCGGGCCGCCCGGCTCGCCACGGAGCGTGACGATCATGAGAACCGGGATGCGGAACACCGCGTTCAGCGAGGTGAGGGGGCTCACCGCGTTACCGAGGCCGGAGTTCTGCATCATGACGATGCCGCGCTTGCCGCCCAGCTCGGCGCCGGTGGCGATGGCAACGGCGTCACCCTCGTTCGTCGCGCCGATGTACGTGAGGTCCGGTGCATCGATGACGTAGTTGATGAACGGCTTCACGTACGAGCACGGAACGCCGGTGTAGAGCGAGAAGCCGAGCTCCCTCGCCGCGTCGCAGAAGGACTTCGCGTCGATCACTGGAAGGCGCTCCCCTTGACGACGTCGCCGAGCGTGTTGACGTCGAGCCAGCCGCCGCGCGTGTAGACGACGCGCACGTTCTTGCCCTCCCGCACGAGGCGGCGGAGGAGGTCGGGCATCGAGGCCTTGTCGAGCTCTGCCTTGGGCATTGCCTCCATCATCGCGAGCACCTGCTTGGCGCCGGTGTTCGAGAGCTTGAGGAGGCCGGTCCACTCGCCGGAGATGGTGGGCGAGGTGGGATCGGTGAGGACGTCCTTGAGCTGCACGTTCGCGAGCAGCGTGCTGCGCGAGTGGGCCTCCGAGCAGACCACCCAGTCGGCGCGTCGGCTGCGCTTCTTGTCGACGGGCATGGAGTCGACGGCGACGACGAAGTCGCCCTCGGTCTCGAGGAGCTCGTCGAGGACGTACTTCTTGAAGAGGACGTCGCCGTACGAGACGATGCACGGGCCGTCGAGCGCGGATTTCGCGGTAGCGAGCGAGGCGAGCTCGCCGGTGCTGTCGAACGCGTCGTTGTCGACGAACGTCGCGCCCTGCACGTCGACCGCGGCCTTCGCGAAGCCGCGCACGACCACCAGGTCACGCACGTTCGCGGAGCGGTACGCGTCGAGGATGTGCTCGAGGATCGGCTTGCCGGCGATCGGCACCATCGACTTCGGGCGATCCTTCACGAGCTCACCGAGCTCGTCACCACGGCCGGCGGCGAGGACGATGCCGCGCGCGATCGGTCCGCCCTTGGGCAGATACGCCTTCTCCGCCTGCTCCAGCTCGCTCTCGCCCTGGAGGCGGAAGACCTCCGCGAGCGTCGCGACCTTCTCCTCGACGCCGATGAGCGTCTGCGCCGTGTAGATCTGCTTCGCGGTGACCTGCATCGCGCTCAGCGCGGAGCGCATCAGGTGGTTTGCCCAGATGACGACCTTGAAGCCGGCCTCGCGGAAGACCTCGGTGGGCGTGGTGTAGTACTTCGTCGGGACGATCACGAGCGGGAGGCGATCGCCCCACTCCTTCTTGAACTGCAGGATCTCGTCCGGGTGGCGCTCGCGGGAGTGGATGAGCACCGCGTCGGCGCCGGCCTTGCGGTAGGCCTCGCCGCGCTTCAGCGCCTCCTCCATGCCGTGACCGGCGATGAGCGCCTCGACGCGCGCGACGACCACGAAGTCGTCGTCCCGCTGGGCCTCCTTGGCTGCGCGGATCTTGCCGGCGAACTCCTCCATGTCGGCGAGGGGCTGCGCGGTCGAGCGGAGGAAGCTGTTCGTCTTCGGGAAGATCTTGTCCTCCATGCAGACGCCAGCGACGCCGCGCTGCTCGAGCTTCATGACGAGCCGGCGCGCGGAGTTGAAGTTGCCGTAGCCGGTGTCGCCGTCGAGGAGGATGGGGACGCTCGTGGCGTCGGCCATGAACTCCACGACCTCGAGGACCTGCGTCCAGCTCGCCTCGTTGTTGTCCCGGACGCCGAGCGCCGCCGAGATGGAGAGGCCGCTGCCCCAGATGCCCTCGAAGCCCGCCTCCTCGGCGATCTTCGCCGAGAGACCGTTGTGCGCCTCCATGAGAAACGAGAGGCTCGGCCCCTTCAGCATGGCCTTGAGGCGAGACGTCTTGGAGGCGGGGCGGGGCTTGGAAAGTGGTTGAATCATTGAATCACCCAGTAGCAAGGGACAGGCCAGCCCTCATACCGCGGATTTCAGGGCGCGGCAGGCCTTCGGAGGGCTCCTCGATGCGTCCGGTACGCACTCGGTGCGAAAGATCGGAGGCGGCCTCGTTGTAGTGTGAATTTCATGCCCATCGCGAAGCTGGTCTCGTCGCCGATTGCCGACCGCGCCCAGGGCGATGCCGTCCTCGAGCTGGCCTTCCTGGTGAGCGCGGGGGACGGCCAGCTGGCCGACGAGGAGCTCGCTGCGTTCCGGGAATTGATGAGCGCGGTCCGCGGTCAAGAGGCGAAGCAAGAGGACGTCGACGAGCTCCTGGGCGGCTTCCTGATGAACGCGCAGACGATTCGCGGCGAAGATCGGATCCGCGAGCTCGGGCCCACGGTTTCCGGCGAGCTGCGGGAGACGGCGTTCAAGGTGGCGGTGGGCCTCACCATGGTCGACCACGAGGCGAACGAGCGAGAAAACGAGCTCGTCGGGACCCTCGCGGCGACGCTGGGGCTGGCGGAGCGATCGATCCCGCTCACCGCCGACGCACGCGAGGTGTTCGACGCCTGAACGCCGGGTCCGCTCTTTTTTTGCGAAACCCCCGGACCCGTCACCGCCGCCGCGGTTGCGCGCGGAACCCGCGAGCAGCGGGCGCGCGCGCTCGTCCCGGCGACGCGCGCGCAGCGCAGACCGTCCGCTCAGGGCGAGAGCGGGAGGTCGACGCTTCCGACGACGCCCCCGCGACCGACCACCTTGCAGACGTTCTTCGCGTCCGCCGGGCAGCGATCACGGCCGTCCGGGATGCCGTCTCCGTCACGCAGGGGTCGCCGCTCGGCACCCACGTCAGGCCGCTGGTGATGACCGGATCGATGCCCTGCTGAAGCAGGTCGTCCCTGGTCAGCGATCGCGATACGGGCTCGACGCCCGGGCCGCGACGCCGACCTCGAGCCGCACGTCGCTCACCGCGTGACCGGGCCGCTCGGCCATCGCCGCCGAGAGCGCCGCGGTCACGGCGTCGCGGGTGGCGTGGCTCGCGGTCGTTCGCGCGTGCAGGTCGGCTTCCAGCGTGACGACGAGGCGATGACCGAGCATCGTGCCCTGGGTGCCTTCCCATGTCACGACGTCGGCCTCGACGCTCACCATGCCTCGCTCGAGCGCCTCGCGCGCCAGCGCGTCGCCGAGCGGGCCGAGCGCCTCGAGCGCGTGTGTGCGTAGCGCCTCGTCCTCCGCGCGCGGCATCGGGCGCGAGCATAGGGCGCGCGCGGTCGTTCTTGTGACAACTCCTCCGGGCGCCGGCCGATCGGCCGCGCATGATCGGCCCCTCGATGGTCCCGAGCTCCGAGGCTGTTCCTCCGTTCCTCCGGTGTGTGGCGGCGTGCCAGATCGGGCCCGCAGAAGGGCCCGGCGGCGCGGATGAGGCGCC
>JAYTHX010000428.1:0-9978 GCA_043732195.1 Polyangiaceae bacterium | reverse complement strand
GCGGGAGATCGACGACGAGCGGCTGACCGTAGCGGCCCGCGAAACCGTTCGCGGTGTCCGGCCGGACCTTGTTGATGTCCGAGAGGAGGATCGTCATGCCATCGCTGAAGCTCTGGAAGTCGGAGCCGCTCTGGATGCGCAGCTGGAGCGATTCGCGGAACGGCACACCCGCGAGGAAGTCCGCGGAGAGCTCGAACGGGCCGGTCCAGCAGTTCGGCACGTTCAGCGTGCCCGCCACCTTGCCCGCGCCTTCACCCTGCGAGCACGCCGGCGTCAGCATCGCTCCGCCGGCGAGCGCGAAGACGCAGCCCGCGAAGGCCAGCAGCGAGGAGCGGCGCTTCACGAGGGCAGCTTAGGCTCTGCGGAGAGGATGCGTCCACCTCCGAGCACGCGATCGCCGTCGTAGAAGACGGCGACCTGACCGCGGCTCACCGCGCGCACCGGCGCCGTGAAGCGCACGATCGCAGTGCCCTCGCCGCGGCCTTCTATGCGCGCCATTGCGCCCTCGTGGCGGTAGCGAACGCGCACGCGGGCATCGAGCGGCAGCATGACCCCGGGCGCGAGCACGACGTCGTCGAGCTCGGCGGCCTGCGCCTGGAGGCGATCGCCGTCGCCGAGGTGGACGGTGCCGGTCGCGGCGTCGATCGCGGTGACGAACGTGCGCTGCGCCGCGGCGATGCCGAGGCCCTTGCGCTGACCGATGGTGAAGCGATGAATGCCTTCGTGCGCGCCCACCACGCGTCCCTCGGCATCGACGACCGGGCCCGGTCGCACGCGACCGGGCGCGCGCTGCTCGACGAACGAGGCATACGCGCCGGCGCCCGCACCGACGAAGCAGAGCTCCTGGCTCTCGCCCTTCGTCGCGCCCGGGAGATTGCGCGATACCGCCTCGGCGCGGACCTCCGGCTTCTGGCTGTCGCCGAGCGGAAAGACGAGGCGCTCGATCAGCTCGCGCCGCGTGGCGTAGAGGAAGTAGCTCTGGTCCTTCGAGGCGTCCGCGCCCTCGCGGAGGAACGGGAGCCCGTCGCTCGTGTGACCGAGGCGCGCGTAGTGGCCCGTCGCGACGCGCGCTGCGCCGAGCCGGTCGGCGAGCGCGACGAGCCCGGCGATCTTCACGCCGCGGTTGCATGCGGTGCATGGGCTCGGCGTCTCGCCCGCAAGGTAGGCCTCGACGAACGGCTCCACCACCGTCTTCGCGAAGAGCTCGCGGCGGTCGAACGTGAAGTGAGGGATGCCGAGCAGGTCGGCGGTGCGTCGTGCGTCGTACTGATCTTCGGGCGCGCAGCAGCGGCCGTGCGAGCGCGCGTCTCCTTCGTCGGGGTAGTCCCAGAGATGAAGCGTGACGCCCACGACGTCGTGCCCTTGGTCGACGAGCCGCGCCGCGGCCACGGCGGAATCGACGCCGCCGGACATGGCGATGAGGATGCGCTCGCGGGACATCGCCTCCGTCTAGCGCATCACTGCCCCTGGAGCACCGTCTTGATCCCGCTGGTCGCGCGATCGATGAGCTTGGCGGAGAGATCGACGGCCTCGCTGTAGCGATAGACGCCCGCCTGGAGCGCCAGGAGCTCGCCCGAGCCGAGGTCCTTGCCGCCGCCGTCGATGGCGCGGCGCACCACCTTCCCTCCGTGGTCGACCTCGCGGCCGAGGCCACGGAGGACCCGGGCGAACGGGCTCGGGCCGTCCTCTGCCGCGCCTGTCGCGCCACCTGCCCGAGCCGTGACCTCGCCCTTGGCCACGGGGGCCTGCCGCAATCCATTCTCGCCACCGATTCGCATGTCCGGCCTCGTCGGCCGCGCCGCGCTGCGGTTGCCAGAAATCGTCGGCGGCGAATCGTTCAGCCGCGGACGCCGCGATTTCGCAGCGTCTTCGCGAGGCCCTCGATGGCCCGCGCATGCAGGCGGCTCGCCCACGACTTCGACAGCCCGAGCTCCTTCGCGGCCTCGTCGAAGTTCACGTCGTCGAAGTAGTGACGCTGGAGGAGATGGCGCTCCGCCTCGGGGCGTTCGGCGATGGCGGCGCGGATGGCCTCGAGGATCTCCGCCTGTCCGACCGCCTCCTCGGGGCTCGTGCTCGTGTCCTGCGCGTCCTCGATGGCGTCGCCCGAGCGCATCGAGAGAAAGCCGATGGCCATGGCCATGGCCGCGGTCCCGAGCTGATCGGCGAGGGCTCCGTCGGCTTCCTCGGCGGTCCGGGGCGGGGCCGCGCCCTGCTCCTCGGCGGCGGCCTCGTGGACGCGGTCGGCGGCCTGCACCGCGCGCAGCTTCCGGTAGACGCGCCGCGGAAGATTCCCGCCCGAGCGCACCGAGTCGATCATCGCGCCGCGGATGCGCAGGTTTGCCCAGCGGCGGAACTCGAGGCCGCGCTCGGGATCGAAGCTGCGGGCCGCGGCGAGGAGCGCCTCGCGTCCGGTCGAGACGAGGTCCTCGACCGTCACGTACGGGCCGAACTGTCGGCGCAGCTGGCGGGCGACGAGGTCGACGAGATCGAGCCCCTCGCCGAGGCGCGCGAGCACCTCGGGTGAATCAGGGGGCGGCGGCGTCGGCGACATCGAAGGATCCGCGTTCAAAGTCCCAGGGTCGGACGAGGGAAGTCAAGGGCGTCACGCGCGATGTCGTGAAACTAGCCGTCGTGACTTCCGGTCCGCGAGAACCCTGATAGGGTTCGCGGCCGTTCGATGACCGACGGCAACGAACACGACGACGACGTGCCGAGCGTGGCCAGCCTGCGTCTCGCGGCGACCGACCGCGTGACGTCGCTCGACCCGCGCACCCACGCCGCGTGGCGCACGTGGCTGACCGCGCTCGCGACGAACGCGGAAGCCGCCACCGCCGCCGCGCTCGCCTACCAGTCGCTGAACGACGACGGGCGTGATGCCTGGCTCGACGCGCTCGAGGCCGACGCGCCGTCGGTCGCCGTGCCTGCGATCGCGCTCTATGCGCCGCTCCTCGCGGTCGAGCAGGACGAGGAGCGCCGCTTCCGCATCGCCCGGAACGTGACGAGCACCGTCAAGCGCAGCACGCCGCCCCGGGCCCTCGTCGGCTGGAAGAACGGCGAGCGCGTGTGCCTGATCGTCTCGCCGCTCTACCTCGACTTCGTGGAGCTGCTGCTCTGCCGCTACCATCAGGACCACGGCATCCACGACGCGCGCCACGAATGGCTCGTGCACCGCAACGAGGTTGAGACCTGCGCGCGCGACATCGGCGCCCCGATGGTCGATGCGCCGCTGCCGCAGGTCGTGGAAGAGCTTGCGCACGCCGTCGTCGCCGACCGCCGGGCCGGCCGCGCGGCCCCGCCGGCGCTGATGCGCTACATCGATCTCTTCGCCCCCGACCTCCCCGCTGCGGACGATGCCGACTCCGAAGCGCCCGGCGGTCACGAGGAATAGGCGCCATGGCCGACCCGCAGGATCAGGACAAGCGCTGCGGATCCTGCGCGCGCTTCGTGCGGGTGGTGGAGACGATCGACGAGAACGGCGAGGTCCGTCGCCATGGCGACTGCCTCCTCGGGGTCTGGCCGTCACCGCTCTACGCGCACAACACGTGCTCGCAGTACGTCAAGAAGGGCACGTTCACCGTCGGGAAGTCCGCGGTGCCGACGCGCTCCCGAGGGTTCGGCGGGCGTGACCCGAGTTCGCGCGCCCGCTCCCTGCCCACGGTCCACGGCGAGCCCGAAAGGCTCGCGCTTCAATTGCCGGAGGAGTTGCTCGACATGAACGCCGACGAGTTCCGTGAAGTGCTGCGCGAGGTCCTCCGCGACGAGCTGGGCCTGGGCAGCGCCCCGATCGGGGCGCGCTGGGAGGGCGGCGAGATGATCCTCAAGCCGGGGAAGGAGGGCACCGCCGAGAAGCGCATCCCCATCGATTCGCTGTTCTCCAAGGTGGTGATGATCCGCGACAAGCTCCGCGTGCTGGAACAGAAGATCAACGCGCACCCGAAGCTCGTTCCGGAGGAGAAGGTCGCGATGCAGGGCTACATCACCGGCTGCTACGGCTCCCTGACCACGTTCAACGTCCTCTTCGCGAACAAGACCGACAACTTCATCGGACAGAAGGGAGATGATTGAGCTGAGCCCGCGCGCGTTCGTGCTGCTCGCGGTCCTGCTCGTCGCCTCTGGCTGCGCGGGAAAGCAGAGGGACCTCACCGCGGTCGGCGTCTCCGACAAGCCGGGGACGGGCCTCCCCGAGCGACCGGTGCTCTACGTCTTCGACCCGCTCGACGAGCGCCTGGTCTCGAGCGCTGCGCACCGCGGCAAGCCCACCGTGCTCGCCTTCGTGACGACGGGCGACATCGTGGGGCAGGCCCAGATCGACTACCTCGTCGCGATGGCGAAGAACGACGGCGCGAAGGTGAACTACGCGCTGATCGCGCTGCATCCGCGCAAGGAGATCGTCCTGGTCGAAGCGTACATCTCGGCGCTCAAGGTGGAGTTCCCGGTGGCGCTCGGCGACGCGTCGGCGATGGGACCTGGGGGTCCGTTCGGGGAGATCTCGGCGGTGCCGACCGTAGTCGTCCTGGATGGGGAGGGACGCATCGTGTGGAAGCACATGGGGCTCGCCAAGGCCGAAGAGCTCCGCGGTCACATGCGTAGCCTCCGCTGAGCGATCCCGCCGCCCTTGCTCGGCGCCGAAATCGTGCGACCTTTGGAGTGCGCACGGCTCTACCAGGAAACTCATGCCTCACCACTTCGTCGCCCGGTCTGCCTTCGTGATCGGCGCGCTGAGTGCGCTGAGCGCATTTGCCGCGCTGGGCTGCCGTGGGGCGCCGAAGGCCGCGGCGTCACCGTCCGCGGGCGCCGCTCCCGGCGGGACCTGCGCGGCGCTGAGCAGTCATATGGCGCGCTTCGCCGAGGTGCTGGAGGAGGTCGGTGAGGCGGGCAAGCCGCGCCGCGTATCGTACGCCGGCGTGCTGGAGATGCTCCTCACGTTCGAGCATGCGTCGGGCGACCTCGAGGCGCAGCTGGCGACGCTCAAGGGTGACGACGCCACGATGCGCGACGTCCTGAGGCGCGCCGGCACCGCGCTCCAGCAGGCGAACGACTTCGCGCGCGTGGAGCGGGAGAAGATCGAGCAGTCGGCGACGGCGCTGGGCCCGCTCGCGAAGGAGGCCGACGCCGCGTATCCCGAGCTGCGCGCCGCGTGCGAGGGCAAGAAGGCCCCCCGCGAGTGCGCGGCGGTGACCGAGGCCCTCAAGAAGCTCGACGGCGCGACGTTCGCCGATCAGTCCAGGGTCGCCGAAGAGCTCGCCGGCCTTCGGCTGACCACGCCCAAGGTCTCGGCGTCGCGTGACCGGTCCGTCGCCGCCACGCGCGCGATCGGGAAGCTGGTGGAGGCTCAGTCCGCCGCGATGGTGGCGCTCGGGGCGCGCTGGAGCGGGATCGAGAAGGCGGTCAGCGCCGCGTTCGAGGACTTCTCCGTGCAATGCAAGAGCGCGCCGGCGCAGCCGCTGGCGAGCGCGAAGTTCGTCGCCGAGCCGAAGCCGGACCTGCGCAAGCTCACCGTGCTCGTGCGCGTGAAGCCGCCGGCCGGGATCGACGAGACGTTCGAGGGCCTCGCGGACCGCGCGAAGGATCCCGCAGAGCGCGCGTTCTACCATGCACGCGCCAAGGGCGCGTTCGGCAGCGGCTTCGTCATCGTGCGTGCCGCCGCCGCCGGCGGCACCGAAACGCTCATCATCACGAACCGCCACGTCGTCGAGCTCGCGGACCGCGCGTTGCTCGAGCAGGCCGACGGCACGAGCCTCGGGCCGGCCGACATCGTCTACACCGACTCGATTCACGACGTCGCCGTGCTGCGGCCGGCGAAGAAGCTGCCCTTCGACAAGGGCTTCGCGTTCGCGGTCGCGACCGCGAAGGATCAGCAGGGCGTCATCGCCACCGGCTTCCCGGGGATGGCGGGGCGGCCCTCGTACCAGACCACGCGCGGCTTCGTGTCGAACGAGAGCTTCCGTCTCGAGGAGTCGGCGCGGCCGCTCGTGTTCGTCCAGCACACCGCGCCCATCGATCCCGGCTCGAGCGGCGGCCCGCTCACCGACGAGGGCGGCCACGTCCTCGGCGTCAACACGCTCAAGGTGACGAACCGCGAGGCGGTGGGGCTCGCCGTGCCGTCGGAGTCGATCCTCGACACCATCCGCCGCTCCGACGCCGCGGAGTCTCGACGGAGCTCCGCGCAGCAGCGGCGCGACTCATCACGCCTCGCGTGCCTCGGCTTCGTGGGGGAGCTCGCCTCGAAGAAGCCGCGCATGCTGCTCATGGAGACGATGATCTCCAACAACCTCACCGGCAGCGAGGGCCTCACCGCGGTCATGGCCATCGACGACGAGGGCTTCGGTCAGCTCTGGCAGAACGACTCGGTGCGGGCCATGCGGATCGCCACGCTGCTCCGCGTGCAATCGATGATCGGCTTCTCGGGCGGCACGAACGCGCTCGAGATCTGCAGCGACGTGAACCCGGATGACGTGCGAGACATCCTCTCGGCCGACGAGGTTCGCTATCGCGTGCGCCTCGGCAACTGGGACAGCCGCGAGGTCGCGCTCCGCTGGGAGCAGGGCCACTGGAAGCTCGCGCGCATCGACCTGCGGGCGCCGAAGGTCGCCGCCACGTCTCCCGCGACGGCGCCGGTCAAGCCGGCGAAGGCCGGAGCCAGGCCCACGGTCCCCGCGGCCAGGCCGGCGGCGAAGAAGAAGTAGGCCTACTTCGTCGGCGAGACCAGCGGCGCCGACGTCGACGATCCCGCGCCCCAGAAGCTCAGGTTCGCCGGCTTGCTCGGCATGGCGATCGTGGTCGTGGTGATGCTCGAGCTGCCGAACGTCACCTCGAAGAGGCTGCCGCTGTCGTCGAAGCCGTAGACCTTGCCGCCCCAGAACGAGAGCCCGAAGACGTTGTGGTGCTCGATCGAGCCCCAGTTCTTCACGAGCTTGCCGGTGACCGGGTCGACCTCGACGAGACAATCGTTGGTCGTGCAGTTGTTGCCGGTGCCCTTGACGGTGAGGAAGGTCTTGCCGCCCTTGACCGACACGATGTCGCCGCTCGACTTGAGCCCGCCGCCGAGCGTGCCGATCTTCGTCTGCGCTCCGGTCTTGGTGTCGATGCGCACGTAGTCGGCGTCGACGTAACCGACGAGCGCCTCCTCGTTCTGATCGACGGTGCCCTTCGGCACGAAGGAGAGCGAGTTCGGGTAGTTGCCGGTCGCCACCGAGGTGCACTTCGCCGTCGTCTTGTCGACGGTGTAGAGCCCGGTGAAGCTGACGGCATAGAGCGTCGACGCCTCGTCGAGCGCGATGTCGATGATGGACGCGCAGTTCGTGAACGGCCCCACGTCGGTGACAATGTTGGTCTTCGGGTCGAGCCGGAAGAGCGAATCGGCGCTGTGGCCGAAGACCTCGTTCACCTCGCCGGCTGGCGTGACCGGCGGCTTGACGGGATCCTTGGTGAAGGCCCCGGGCGACGGCGTGGGCGTCGGAT
Source organism: Polyangiaceae bacterium (assembly GCA_043732195.1). GTDB lineage: Bacteria > Myxococcota_A > Polyangia > Polyangiales > Polyangiaceae > Labilithrix. The sequence goes on along the minus strand of JAYTHX010000428.1, from coordinate 2,517 downwards.
CGGTCGGGGTCGTCGGTGCGGGATCCTCGTAGCCGCCGCGCCCGGTGGAGGCGCTACAGCCGACGAGACCAGCGAAGGAAAATGCAAGGAGGACGCGCGAGGATTGCATCACGGGACGGCAGGTTAGCGCGGCGCCGTCGGCACGCCACGAAACACAGACGTCTCAACTGCAGATCGCTGCGCCATTCCTCACTGCCGCGACGGTCCGGCGGCCGCTACCTGTGCGAGAAGCGCGGGCTTGACGACTTTTCCCAGGGCATTCTTGGGGAGCTCGTCGAGGAAGACGACGTCCTTCGGGACCTTGTAGGCCGCGAGTCGCTCCTTCGCAAAGGCCCGCAGGGCCGCGGCGTCGGGGCCGGCCGCGGCGGCCTTGCGCACCACGCACGCCACCACCCGGTCGCCCCACGCCTCGTCGGGGAGGCCGATCACGGCGACCTCGCCCACCCCGGGATGCTCGCGGAGGACCTCCTCGATCTCGAGGGCGCTGAGCTTGTAGCCCCCGCTCTTGAGAATATCGACGCTCGTCCGTCCGAGGATCTTGAACGGCCCGCAAGGAGGCGCATCGCGCGTGACGGTGTCGCCGGTCCGGAACCACGACGCTCCGCCGGCGGGATCCGGGACGAACGCCGCCTCCGTCTCGGCGACGCGCCGGTGGTAGCCGGCGAACACGCTCGGGCCGCGGATCCACAGCTCGCCGAGCGCGGCGTCGCGACCGTCGTCGCCGACGATGCGCGTCTCGACCGTGGGCAACGGGAAGCCGACGCAGCCCGGGAAGCGCTCGCCGTCGAGCACGTTGGTGATCCCGACGCCGATCTCCGTCATGCCGAAGCGCTCGAGCGGGATGCGCCCCGTGATCGCGCGCCAGCGCTCGGCAAGCGTCACGGGGAGCGCGGCGCTGCCGCTCGTCGCGAGGCGGAGCTGCTTCGCGCCAGCGCCCCAGCGGGCGCGCGTCGCGTCGTCGGCGGCGGACTCCGCGCCGAGGAGGCGGTGATACATCGCGGGCACGCCCATGAACACCGTGGCGGTCGCCATCGCCTCCCAGATCGCGGGTGCGTCGAAGGTGGTGAGCCGTGTGGTCGCTCCGGCGCCGAGCGCGGTGAGGAGCGCGATGGCGAGACCGTGCATGTGGTGCAGCGGCAGCGCGTGCAGAAGCACGTCGCCCTCGCGGAAGCCCCACGCCTCGCGCACGAGACGTTGCTGCACGGCGAGGTTCGCGTGCGTGATCACGGCGCCCTTCGGCTTCCCGGTCGTGCCGCTCGTGTAGAGCTGGAGGGCAGGGGAGCCCTCGCTTCGCACCACGGGGTCACGGAGCGGGAGCGTCGCGGCGATGATCGGCGCGAGCGCACGCACGTCGAAGTCGATGGCGAGCGTCGCGGCGAGCGGCGCGAGGTCGTCGGAGACGAGGACGGTGCGCACCTCGGCGTCGTCGCAGAAGTAACGGGTCTCGGGCGCGGGATGCAGCGGCGAGAGCACCACGACGCAGCCGCCCGCGAGCAGCACGCCGAAGAACGCCTCCACGAACGCGGCGTCCGGCCCCACCAGGATCGCGACGCGCTCGCCGTCCAGCGTGGCGCGCGCCCCGAGCAGCGCCGCGGCGACGTGCCCCGAGCGCGCCACCAGGTCGGCGTAGCTGGACGCCGAGGTCGCGCCGAGGATCGCCGTGTGCTCGTCCGCGGCGCGCGCGAGCCAGCGATCGATGAGGGTGCTCATGCGCCCTCAGCCGCCCGGACCGGGATCGGAGGCGAGCCTCGCGCGGTCCTGCAGGCAAGCCGTGGCCTTCGCGACGAACGCAAGAGCGTCGAGTAGCGCCGGGGCCGTCATGGGCGCTCGTCGTCGCGCTCGACTTCGGTCACGAAGCCTCGTCCCGGTCCGGCCTTGGACCGCGCCGTGGCCGTCGACGAGCACCAGGACGTCGACGTCCGAGTTCTCGTGCGCTTCGCCCCGCGCGTAGGAGCCGGAGACGCGCACCTCGCACCGCCTCCCGGCGAACCGGCGGCTCACACGCGCTTCGAGCTCCAGGAGCACGGGACGCAAGTGCGGCGGCATCATGCGCGAGAGCGTAGCATCGTCGGCGCGACGTGGTCGCCGCGGCTCGAGCATGGAGCGGCCTGCGCTGCGAAGGACCGTCCTCGCGCTGATCTCCGCGCTCGCGTTCGGGGTGGCGACGCCGCTCGTGCAGCGCTTCGGCCGCGGCGGTGGGCCCCCTCTCGCGTTCGCCTGGGGCACGGCCACAGACTGCGTGCAGGTCCGTCGGGCTCAGTGAAGATCGGCGGTGAGGTACGCGAAGCAGGGCACGAGCACCTCTTCGGGTGAGGCACCACCGTCGCTGACGTGCCCGCGCTTGTCGACGCAGAAGCCGTGGTCGCCCAGCACCAGCAGGAGCGTGCGCGGCGGCAGGGTCGCGAGGTGACGCACGAGCGCGTCGGCGACGCTCGACGCGATCCCCTCGAGCGCCTCGACGACGTGCGTGGGGCTCGTGCCGATCCCGGGATCGGAGAGCGCGCCCAGCATCGAGGG
>JAYTHX010000427.1:0-9981 GCA_043732195.1 Polyangiaceae bacterium | reverse complement strand
CGCCGACGTCGCGGAAGCCGAGTCGATCGCCGCGGCCGACCGGAGCGAGCCGCAGGGACGCTTCGTGGTGGCAGCCCCGAACCTGTTCGGTCGCCTCCATGTCTCGCCACTGATGTCGAAGCTCGCCGCGCGTCATCCCGCGCTCCTGTGCGAGCTCACGCTTGCCGATCGCCTCGTGAACCTGGTGGACGAAGGCGTCGACGCTGCGGTGCGCATCGGCGAGCTCGACGACTCGAGTCTGGTCGCGAGGCGCGTCGGCGAGACGCGGCGCGTGGTCGTGGCCACGCCGCAGTACCTCGCGCGTCGCAAGAAGCTACGCAGGCCGCGGGACCTCGCCGGGCACGATCTGATTCACTTCACCGGCGTCCGGCAGGCTCCCGAATGGACCTTCCGGTCGCAGCGAGGCGCCTCGAGCTCCGAGCCCGACGAACGCGTGACGTTCGTCCCGACGTTCGTCACGAACAGTGCCGATGCCGCCATGCATCATGCGGAGCACGTCGGCGGGGTCACGATGCAGCTCGCCCACCAGGTCGCCGCGGCCGTACGAAGCGCGCGATTTCGCGTAATTCTCGAGGATTTCGAGCCTCCGCCGGCGCCGATTCACGTCGTCTATCCGAGCACGCGATTGCTCTCTGCGAAGGTCCGAGCGTTCGTGAATCTGGTCCTGGAGCAGCCGAAGAAGGGCAGCTGGCGGTTCGTCGATCTGTGAAATCGTCAAATTTCGGCCTGCCACAAGGGGTTTTCTGTTGCTCCGGCGATCAGATAGCCGTAGCGCTTTTCGTTGGAAGTGAGGTTTCTCATGGCAAAATCAGCATCAGCGAAGAAGTCGAGCACCAAGCCGCTCTCGAAGAGCGCCATCCTCGAGGCGGTCACCAACGCGATCGGCGAGGAGCTCTCGCGCAAGCAGGTCAAGCTCGTCGTCGAGACCCTGGTGACGGTCGGACACCGCGAGCTCAAGAAGACGGGCATCTTCGTGCTCCCCGGCTTCGCGAAGTTCGTGGTCGTGAAGAAGCCGGCCCGTCCGGCGCGTGAGGGGATCAACCCCTTCACGAAGGAGAAGCAGAAGTTCGCGGCGAAGCCGGCGAGCAAGGGCGTTCGCGCCCGTCCGGTCAAGGCCGTCAAAGACGCGGTCATCTGATCTCGGCTTGACGATCCAACGGCCGGCCGGAGCCTCGCGCTCCGGCCGGCCGTCGTCATTTAAGGCGATCGAGGGAGACGAGATTCACGGGAGGCTCGGAGCGATCTGCAGGTGCGCCCCGTCCAGTCGCCGCGCGCCTGCAGCTGTTCGAGACCCACGTGAAAATGCTCCGTGACTCCGGGTCTCCAGTGATGCCGTCGGAAACAGAGGTCTTCAGGTGATGCGTATCTCCCGTTCTCGAGCCTTCGCCGCAGTGGGTTTCTCGGTTCTCTTCGCGCTGACCGCGGCGTGCGGCGGCAGCAAGCCGGAGGCGAAGGCGCCCACCACCGAGGTCGCCGAGTCGACACCGGTTGGATCACCCGCACCGGCCGTGTCTGCCGAGAGCACCAGCGAGCCGCCGAAGGACACCACGCCGTCGTCGACGAAGGACGGCTCGGACATCATTCCGCCGTTCACCGCGGGCAAGGATCCTGCGGAGGCCTCCGCCGGCAAGAAATCCACGGCCACGAAGGGCGCGAAGAAGGGCGGAGGCAAGCCCAGGAAGAAGTCGACGCAGGCCGCAGGCAAGAGCGGGGCGACCTGATCGTCAACCGATGAAGCGGGTCTTTCACCGTCCGCGGCGAAGCAGGACGCCGCCCGCGATGCCCTGGAGCGTCTACGACGCCCGGCGCGCGCCGTGCACGCACGGGCGCCGGCCGTGCGCGCTCGAAGACGTCGGCTTCTGGAGTGATCGGCGATCCAGCCGGCCTGGCCGCCGACCACTGGGGAAACGCCGCAACCCCGTGCGGGCGCGAGGCCAATCGCGTCCGGCAGCGCCTTTTTCCGCCCCGGGTGGCCGCTTCGCGATGGATGCGACCTTGCAGCGAGGGAGGCGTGACCTCCGAAGACTCCGAAGTCGTCGACCTCTACGCGATCTGCGCAAGGGCCTCCGCCTCGCCTGCGGGGGACCTCCGGCCGCCGGATCTCTGCAGCATCGCGTCGCCCTACACCACGGACATCGCCCACGACGACGCGGAGCCCACCCTCACCGGGATGCTCAGGAAGCCGCGCATTCGCCTCGCGCTCGCCGGCGCAGCCGGCGCGCTGCTGCTCATCGGGCTCGTGATCGGTCTCGGCAGCGGCTCGTCGACGCCACGGAAGGCGGTCACTGCCAGCGCCGCTCCCGCCGCGCCGCCGCCGCCGCCTGCGGAGACAGTCGAAGCGCCGCCCGCGCTGCCGGTCGCCGCCGCCATCAAGCTCCCGCCGCCGCCCACCACCGGCGCGCCCGCCACGCCCGCTCCCCCGCCGCGCGCCGTCGCGATGCGCAAGGCGCCCGCCGCGCCAGTCGCCGCCGCAGGGCCCAAGATGACGAAGATCCGAAGCGACGGCAGCGCCGTCCGCTGAACGCCGCGCCGCGCCTCAATCGCCCGGATCGGGATGCCGCGGCGTGAACTGCCAGCGGCGCATCCGGCGCCTCGACTCGTCGGGGTGGCCGCCCGTGCCCTCGAAGCCCACCAGGTAGACGTGGCCGTCGTACCAGCCCGTCACCAGCGCGTGCTGGCCGTCCGGCGCCACCGCGACGCCGCTCCCTCGGTCCATCGCCGCGATCGGGAAGACGCGCGCCGTCCAGTCGTGCGTGTCCACCACCGAGACGCTGCGGCCCTCGCCGTAGTCTGCAGAGTACACGTATCTTCCATCCTTGGAGACGGCGATGCTCTTCGGGGAGCTCCCGATCTGTACCTGGTGCTGCACGTTCTCGGTCGCCAGGTCCATTGCGTGCAGCTGCGAGACGTTCAGGCACGAGATGTAGAGCGTCGCGTCGTCGGGTGAGAGCGCGAGGTGTCGCGGGCACTTGCACACCGCGATGCGGTGCTTCTTCTCGAGCTTTGCGCCCTCGAACACGTCGATCGAGTCGCTGTAGAAGTTCGCGACATACAGCTTGCCGCTCCTCGTCATCGCCATTCCGCGCGGCTGTTTGCCCACGTCGAGGGTGCGCAGGACGCTCGCGGTCGCCACGTCGATCTGTGTGACCGACTTCGACGTCCAGTTCGCGGCGAACACGCTCTTGCCGTCGGGGGAGGCGACGAGCACCTTCGGGTGCTGGCCCGTCTTGATCTCGTGCGTGACCTTCTTCGTGGCGACGTCCACGAACATCACCGAGTGGCGCGAGAAGTTCGAGAGGTAGAGCGTCGCGCCGTCGGGAGAGAGCGCGCTCTCGCAGATGATTCCCGGCACGTCGATCTGATCGAGCATGGCGAGCGTGTGCGCATCGTAGATGGTCACGTTCCGCGTATCGAACTGACCGAAGTTCGTGACGTAGAACCGCGTGCCGTCGGGCGAGAGGGTCGCGCCCTTCGGCATCGATCCCGTGGCCGCGACCTCCTGCACCTCGAGCGCCGGCGGGTCGGCGGCGGCCGGGCCCGCGACGAGCAGCACGCCGAGCGTGCCCACCACGCCGATCGTGCGGAATCTCCAGGGGCTCATCGCAGCCATTGAACCTGCTGGCGCAGCTTCCCTCAAGTTTCGGGGGTCCGGACCGTCACCTCGGCATGTCGATGAAGTATGACTGCTTCGAGACCGACTCCGCCGCGGGCTACGCGGCGTTCATCAGGGCCGCAGCCGGCGCCGGCCAACCTCGTCTCCGCCTTCCTCCCCCGGATCCTGGCGCCCGACAGCGAGGACCACCTCTTCGCGGCCAGCCAGACCATCCCCGTGGCGAAGCCGATGGAGCTCGCGAAGGGCACTCGTGGACGCTCCACAAGAGCGGTACGCACCTCTGGTTCGACGGGGACGGGACGCTCACGATGGAGGCGTGGGGCTGCGCCGCGAACGGCACGAAGCCGTAGCTTGCGCGGGACGCCCCCCGACGCGCGAGACTAGGCGACGCCCGCCGTGCCCGCCGTGCCGGTCGACTATCCTCCGCGTGTCCATGCGCGTCCGATCTGCTCTGGTCCGTAGCGTCGCCGCGGTCACCCTGCTCTCGCTCGTCACGCTCGCCGAAGGCATCGCGCTGCGCGTGACGAGCCCGAACAAGATCCCCTACGAGGCGGAGATCATCGTCGCCGACAAGCAGGTCCGCGAGGTCCGCGTCACCCTGAAGCCGGCGTCCTCGAGCGGGCTCCCCACGTGGGCCTGGATCGCGGGCGGCGCGGTGTTCGTCAGCGGCATGACGGTCGGCGGCTACTTCCTCTTCCGCAAGACGGACTCGACCTACGAAGGACCGACCGGGAACCTGAATCCCGGCATCATCCAGGCGAGCCACCCCATCCGCTTTTAATCCTTGCTCGCGGTGGCCGTACCAACCCGTATGGCTTTCAATCGTAAGTTCAAGACCGAGACGTGGTTCATGCGCCTCCCCAGCGGCGAGATCGAGATCACGGATGCGACCGCGCTCGAGCGCGCCTTCCGCTGTGGTCTGGTCGACGGTCGCACGGCCGTCCTGGCCGTTGGTGCGAAGGTGTGGACCACGCTTGCCGAGGCCGCCGAGCTCGAGACGCCACCGATGAGCGTCTTCCCGGATGCGCTCGAGACGGGTGAGCCGGCCGCCGACCTCGCGAACGGCGCCCCGTGGCACATCCGCAACGAGGACGACGAGACGAACTTCCGCGTCGCCACCAAGCGCTCGCGCTACGCGGTCCTGGGGATCGCCATCGCGGCCGTGCTCGCGAGCACCGGCGTCGGGGTCGCGTGGGCCGACAGCAACGGGGTGCTGACCGTCCCGCTGCAGACCGAGATGCGCGCGCACGGGCACGCGCACGCGCACGCGGCCTCCCGCGCTCTCCGCAACGCGAAGGACATGGAGGACGTGCCGCACCACAGCCAGCGCGACCTCGAGCGGCTCTCGAAGGAGCAGCAGCGCCGGCTGCGCGAGATCGACCTCGCGCGCCGCATGCGCGGGGACGACAAGCGCGACGCGCGCCGCATCGCCGCCGGAAAGCCGATCGTGACGCCGTACGCCGAGGTGTCGAACGACCCGTTCGCCAAGAGCGTCAGCGCTTTCGACCCGCTCAACGGCTCGCTCTAGTCACGCAGCCTGCGGGTCACGCGGCCTGCGGCACGGCGGCCAGCAGGGCCGTCCGGCGAGAATGGTGCATCAATTGTTCAACTGGTGAAGTGAACGCGCTAGGGTTCTCCAGGCCATGGCGCACGAGCACGAGCACGAGCACGACCACGACCACGACCACGACCACGCGGGGCACTCTCACGGGCCCGGCCATGTCCACGGGCCGACGAGCGGCCGGGCGTTCGTCATCAGCATCTCGCTGAACGCGCTGTTCGTCGCGTTCGAGCTCGCCGCGGGCGTCCACGCGCACTCCATGGCGCTCGTGGCGGACGCGGCGCACAACTTCGGGGACGTGCTCGGCCTCCTGCTCGCATGGGGCGCCGCGCATCTCGCGACGCGGAAGCCTTCGCCGCGACGCACGTATGGATTCCGCCGCTCGACGATCCTCGCGTCGGTCGCGAACGCGGTGCTCCTCCTCGTCGGCGTGGGCGCGGTGAGCTGGGAGGCGATCGGGCGGCTGCGCACCGGGGGCACGGAGATCCGTGGCTCGGTGGTGCTGGTGGTGGCTGCGGTCGGCGTGGTGGTGAACCTCGGCTCGGCGCTGCCCTTCCTGCGGCAGCGCAAGAGCGACGTGAACGTGCGCGGCGCGTTCACGCACCTCGTCGCCGATGCGGCGGTCTCGGGCGGCGTCGTCGTCGCGGGGGCGCTCATGATCTTCACGGACTGGACGTGGCTCGACGCGGCCGCGAGCCTCGCGGTCTCGCTGGTGATCCTGGGCAGCACGTGGTCGCTGCTGCGGGACTCGCTGAACCTCGCGCTCGACGCGGTGCCCGACGGCATCGACCCCGACGAGGTGCGCAGCTTCCTCTGCGGCCTCCACGGCGTGACCGAGGTCCACGACCTCCACATCTGGGGCATGAGCACCACCGAGAACGCGCTCACCGCTCATCTTGTCTCTTGCGTGCGCTGCCCACCAGCCTTCCTGCGCGACACGGCCGACGTGCTACGCAAGCGCTTCGGCATCCACCACGCGACGCTCCAGCTCGAGCCGCACGACGCGCCGGAGGAGTGCGCCCACGCCCCCGAGGAGGCTCTGTAGCCATCGCGCGGGGTCTGCGCCGCAGCGTGCTAGATTCCGCCCGGTGAGGGTCGCAAGCTCGCGGAGGCGCCGCTGGATCGGGCGGCTGCTCCGCGTGGGAGCGGCGCTGATGCTGGCGGCGACCGCGCTGATCGTCGCTGCGTACGTCTGGCGCGCGGCGTGGCTGCCGGGCGCGATCGCGCGGGCGCCGAACGCAGGGAGGACCGTCGCTCAGCTGGGGAGTGACCCGCCTCCCGCGGCGCTGGCAGCGGACGTGACCGCACGCGAGCTGCACGTCGAGGTCGGGTCTCCTGCCGCCTCCCTCTCACTGTGGGTCGTCGACGGGCGCGGCGCCCGGCCGCGAGGTACGGTGCTCCTCCTTCACGGTATCCGGAACACGAAGCTGTCGCTCCTGGCCGTTGCCGAGCGCCTGGCGCAGAGCGGCTTTCGCGCGGTGCTCGTCGACCTGCGGGGACACGGCCACTCCACGGGCGACTGGCTTTCGTACGGGCCGAGGGAGGGCGTCGATCTCCAGCAGGTGCTCGACGCGCTGTCGTTGCGCGGTGAGCTCGCGCTGCCGGTCGGGGCCTACGGCACGTCTTACGGGGGCGCGGCGGCGCTGCAGCTCGCGCAGCGCGATCCGCGGGTGCGCGCCGTGGTGACGATCGCGACCTTCACGCGCATGATCGAGATCGTCCCGCTCTACGCGTCGCGCCTCGTGCCCGCCTGGTTCGTCTCGCGCGCCGACGTCGAGGCCGCGATGGTGCATGCGGGAGCGCTCGGGGGCTTTCGACCCGAGGAGGCCGACTCCGTCGCGGCGATCGGGCGGACGACGGCGTCGGTGCTGCTCCTGCACGGCCGCGCCGACGACACCGTCCCGCCCGAGCACAGCGAGGCGCTCCATGCCGCCGCCCCGTCGCACAGCCGGCTCCTCGTGATCGACCAGCGCGATCATCGCACGATCATGGCGGACGAGACGGTCGCGCGCGAGAGCCTCGCCTGGCTCGAGGACCACCTCGTGATCTCGCAGGGCGAGTAGGGTCACGACGCGAAGTTCGACGCCGCGGCCTGCCGGACGCGCTGCACGACGTACGAAGCGATGCGGCGGTCCGATTCGTTCCGCGCGACCGCCGGCGATTCGTTCGTTCGTTCGTTCGTTGCCTGCCTGGTCACGAACGCCTGTGACGAGGATCTCGGCGCATTCAACGAGTGCGTCCCGCACAGAGCCTCAAGGTCCGTGCCGAACGACCGTTCTCCCGGATGAGAGAATGATGAAGGCTCCTCCGAAGGCACCTGCCAGCCTGCTGGCCCATCGAATCATTCGCGAGGCCGCGTCGTGCGACGTCACCGTCGCCGACCTCGCGCGGCTCGCCGAGGCCGACCCCGCGTTCGCCATGCGGGTCCTCCGCGTCGCCAACAGCGCGGCGTTCGGCCTCCGCCAGAAGGCTGCTTCGGTCCGGAATGCCTGCATGATGATCGGCACGCGCGGGCTGCGCAGTGTCGCGCTGGGCCTCCTGGTCTCCGACATGGCGCCCGTCGGCCGTGACGGCGCGACGGTCCTCGGCCAGGTCCTGCGCCGGGCAGCGGCCGGCGGCATCATCGCCGGGCGCTGCGGGATCGCCGCCGACGAAGGGTTCCTCGTGGGCCTCCTGCTCGAGGTGGGCATGCTCTCGACACTGCGCGACGACCCGCACACCGCCACGCTCGTGCGCATGCCCGCGCCCGAGCGCGTCGCCTTCGAGCGCGCGTCGGGGATGCGCACACACGCGGAGATCGGCGCCGAGCTCGTACGCAGCTTCGACCTTCCCGCCGAGATCGCGGATGCCATCGCGGCGCACCATGACCGGACCCCCGGCCTCAGCGGCTACGCCCGGGTGGCGTGGGCGGCCGAGCGCGTCTCTGCGATCTGGGAGGGCAGCGACGTCGAGGCGAGCGTCGAGGAGGCGCTGAGCGCGCTGTGCGCCGTCGGCTTCGAGCCCGAGGACGCCGAGGGCGTCCTGCAGCGTCTCCCCGAGATCGTCGCCGACGCGGCGGCAGCCTTCGGGCTGGTGACGGAGACGCCGCTGGAGCTCGAGGCGCTCCGCCGCGAGGCGACCCGCGCGCTCGTCGAGATCAACGCCGACTACGCCACGACCATCCGCAGGCTCGAGGCGCTGCTCCACGAGCGCGACTCGCTCGCCGCGGAGCTGGGAAAGGCGAACGCCGCGTTCGCCGAGCTCTCGTCGACCACGTTCACGCGCCGCGCCAGCTGACCCTGGCGTGAATCGGTGTGCATCGCGCCGTCGCACGTGTGAAGCTCGCTGCACGCCCGCGCTACGCCCCCTGGCGAAGCGCGGGGATCGGCACTGGACCGGTCCTTGCGGAGGGGGGCGGCCACGCTCGTGCAAAGGTCGCTTTCGTTCTCGCTGCTGCTCGCCTTCGCGCTCGCCTCCAGGACGGCTGCGGCGGACCCTCGGTCGCTGACCGGCGCATACTCCGACTACGAGCAGCAGGCGGTCCGCGACGCGCAGGCCCAGGTGGGCGGCGCCCTCGATCCTGCGCCCGAGGGGAAGATCATCGAGCGCATCGAGATCGTGCGCCTCGACCCGATCGACGCGCACGACGGGATCCCCACCGCGGTCGACGTCGTCCACACCACCTCGCGGCCGTGGGTGCTTCGCCGCGAGCTGCTGGTCCGCGAGGGTGACGCCTGGCACGGCGTCGCTGTCGACGAGTCGGCGCGCAACCTCCGCAAGCTCTCGCAGCTTTCGCTCGTGGTGTGCGTGCCGCTGGTGGGCTCGACGCCCGATCGCGTGCGCCTCCTGGTCATCACGAAGGACGTGTGGAGCCTCTACGTCGACCTCGATCTCGCGGTGACGGGCGGCGGCATCGAGTCGCTCACGCTGGAGCCGAAGGAGGCGAACATCGCCGGGATCCATCACACCGCGCTGGGCCGCTTCGTCCTCGAGCCGAAGACGTTCGCGCTCGGCGCGAGCTACCAGATCCCCCGCCTCGATGGCCGCTATCTCGGCCTCGCGGTGGACGGCAACGTCGTCGTGAACCGCGAGAGCGGCCAGCTCGAAGGAAGCTACGGCTCGGCGAGCATCGAGAAGCCGCTCGTCACCTCGCATACCGAGTGGGCGTGGGGCTTCGGCACGACGTTCGCGGACCGCGTGCGGCGCCGCTACGTCAACGCCGCGGTGGCGACCTTCACGCCCAATGCGCCGGGCGCCGCGCCCGTGCCCTGGGTCTACCGCGAGCGTACCTTCGAGGAGCACGCGAAGCTCACGCGCTCGTTCGGCTGGGAGACGAAGAACGACCTCTCCCTCGGCGCCTCCTTGCAGCACGCGAAGTTCGGCGTGCTCGACGACCCGACGCTCGACCCGCGCTCGGTCGCCGCTTTCCAGCGCGCGGTGGTGCCGACCGGCGAGGACCGCGCCGGACCGTTCCTCCAGTGGCACGGCTACACCAGCAATTACCTGCGCACCCTCGACCTCGACACGCTCGGGCTGCAGGAGGACCACCGGCTCGGTCACGACCTGTGGCTGCGCGTGTATCCCACGCTGCGCGCGCTCGGCTCGACGCGCGATTTCGTCGGCACGTACGCCGGCGCCGCCTATGCGGTCCCGCTCGGCGATGGCCTGGCGCGTGCATCCGTGGAGTCGACGGTGGAGGCCACGCCTCACGAGCTCTCCGACGCCTCGATCCGGGGCGAGCTCGGCATCGTCACCCCGCGCTTCCTCGTCGGTCGCCTCTTCTACGATGTCACGGCCTCGAGTCGATATCGAAATTACCTGAATATCC
>JAYTHX010000426.1:0-61447 GCA_043732195.1 Polyangiaceae bacterium | reverse complement strand
TGCACTTCGCACGCCAGAGCGAAACCCACGTGACGACGCGGCTTTCGACCTCACGGATGGCGCAGGAGCGCCACAGTGCGCGCGAGCGAGGCGATCAGGCTGCGGGGCCGCGACCGACCTCCAGCTCTTTCACGCCGCGCAGCTCGAACGCCCGCTCTGACGCACGACCCGCGCGACCGCGCGACCCGCGCGCTCGCTAGTCATCGATCTCCACGGTGGTTCCGTCGGGGACCATTCGCGCCACCTGGTCGATCTCCGCGTCCTCGAGCACCACGCAGCCGTGGCTCAGGTACTCGGCCTTCTTGAACGGCTTCGCCTCCGGCGGCTCGCCGTGGATGCCGATGTCGCCGCCGATGGTCGCGTTCTTCGGGAGGTCGCCGCGCTTCTTCAGCTCCTCGAAGCGGGCGCGGTCGTCCGCGTTCGGGTAGTCGAGCTGGAGGAAGATGCGCAGGTGCGAAGGCAGATGCTTCACCACGCGGTACCGGCCCACCGGCGTCACGAGATCCCCTTCCCGCTTCTTCGGGCCCGCGCCGCCGCGGCCCACCGCCACCGTATAGCTCGCGACCAGCGTGTCGCCGTCGAACAGGTCCATCTTGCGCGCGCTCTTGTCGACGTGCACCCGCGTGACCTTCGGCGGCGGCGCTGGCGGCGTGCCGGCCCCGAGCAGCGAGAGCGCCGCGATCGCGAGCAGGACGTGCAGGGGTCGACCCATCCTTGAAATCGTACGGCACCCGGCGCTGCGCGGCCAGTTCAGGGCGTGATCGACTGCGTCCGGAAGCGCAGCGTACGCCCCGCCGCGCTCGTCTGACGCATCAGCAGGCCCACGAACGACCCGAACAGTGCGTCGGCCGGGCCGATGCCCGTGGAGCCCGCCGGACGCGACACCCACTTGCGCATCTCCTCCACCATCTGCGCGTTCACGGGATCGACCTCGACGATCGCCCCCAGGAAATGCGGCTTGCCAGCAGCGAGCAGCGACCGATCCGCGACCGTCAGCCTGCGCGCCTCGAAGCACTGCCGGAGCACGCCGTCGATGTTCAGCGCCGCGCCGTCCCGCTCGCCGCCAGGCCCGGAGATCTTGAGGCGATAGACCTCGTCCCACAGGTCGTACGCCACCCGGCACGTGCGCGCGGCGAGCGCCACGGGATCGGTCGTGCCCTCGCGGAACACGTAGGCGCGCATCACGATGACGCTCGAGAGCCCGCTCGAGAGCTTCTGCCGGATGCCGGCGTCCGCGATGTCGACGAAGCTGAAGCTCGCCACCAGGAGATCCGGCCCCTTGTCCTGCTTCTCCCAGGTGTACGTGGCCTGCCGCTGCGAGAGCTGCGCGGCGTTGTCCGGCGCGACGGGCGCCTGCGCGAGCACCGCGGCCGGCGCCACCGTTGCCGCGACCAGCGCCAGCAGGAAGAGAAAGAGACGAGCCCTCATTGCGCGTCCGACCGGATCGGGATGAACCCGATGAAGTTCGCGATGCCGAGCGAGAACCCGCCGGCGGCGGTGTCCACCTTGAGGCCGATGTTGAACGTCAGATCGACGGGGACCTTCGAGAAGCCGCCATAGCCGCGCGCCGGGGTCGTGACGTCCCGCGCGTTCGCCACGGCGTAGAGGCCGGCAGACCCGAAGAAGTCGACGCCGTAGATGCTCTTGCGGCCGCGGTAGATGGGGATCCGGTACTCGGCGTTGAGGCGCGCTGCGTAATCTCCGTAGCGGACCTCCGCGAGCGACGTGTTGAGAAAGTTCGGCGCCGCGCGCCGATCGAACGCGAGATCGAGGGCGCGATGCGGCCTGAGGTCGGTGTAGTCGCCGACGTAGAACTTCTCGTAGAGAGGCGCCTCGCCGAACACGGCTCCGAAGATCCCTTCGATGCGTAAGACGTGATCCCAGGGCAACGGCATCCAACGAGAACCGCGAAGGACGAGCTTGGTATACGGGTAATCGCTGCCGATCGGCGTGAGCGACGCCTCCGCGAGCGCCAGGAGGTGCCAGCCGCGCGTGGGAAGAAACGCGTCGTCGCGCGTGTCGTGCACCAAGGTCGCGCTCAAGGTGGAGAGCACGCTCGACCCAGGGCGGAGACCGAAGTCGATGGGCTCGACGTCGAGCCCGCGCCGGTGGCTCGCGGCGCGCGGCAGGCTCGCGTCGATCTTCTCCAGCCGGTAGTCGAAGAAGAGCCGGGTCGCGACGCTCCCGACCTCGTGGCCCATACCCACCAGGCCGCCGAAGCGCCGGTAGCCGACCACCGCGTAGTCCTGGGCGACGGTCTGCGTGGGGTCGTCGACCAGGACGTCGCGGTTGCCGAAGAAGTCCTTCGCGTTGTTGTAGAGGACCTGCGCCTCCGCGGTCCACGAGGTGCGGAGAAAGTCCGAATCGCTCACGCGCGTGCGCAGCGCGAGCTGACGATCGGCGAGCGCGATGGCGCCGCCCAGCGCGACGCCCGTACCGGCGAGGTTGGTCTCCGAGACGTCGATGCCGCCGTATGCGGTGAGCGGCCGGGCCTTGCCGTCGGGCTCCGCGTCGGTCGCGACGCCGAGCCACACGTCGTTCACGACGATGGTGTTGCGCTCGACGACGTCCACCTGGAGCACGACGTACCCGCGCTTCGTGCCGCGTCGCAGCGAGAGCTGCACGTCGCGGAAGAAGCCGGTGCCGAGGAGGCGGAAGCGCGTGAGCAGCAGCTCCCGGTCGTCGACGTCGAGCGTGTCACCCGCGCGGAACGGTACGAAGCGGTGGATGACGCGCGCGAGCGTCGTCGTGTTGCCGCGGATCTCGACGCCCTCGAGCGTGTAGCGGAGCCCCACCCTGCCCGGACCGCGCATCATCGCAGTGGGCTCCACGGACGTCGCGTCGTCCGGCGCACGCGGCGGGCCGCTCACGTCGGGCGGGGGCGGCGGCGGAGCGGCGGGGTGAGCCGGATCGGGCGGCGGTGGCAGCTCCGCGGGATCCGCGCCCCAGGTCTTCAGCGGCTGCGCGCGCGCGACGGACGGCGCGAGCAGGCATGCTGCACCAACGAGAGCGGCCGCGGCTGCGAGCCTTCGCACGACCACGGAAGTGTACCGGCTTCCGCTCACATCCTCAGATTTTCGCGTCGGCCTGGGCTTCGGGCTGCGCGGCGGCCACGAACGCGAGCTTCCCGGCCTCGGCGTCGGCCCCGACGACGCGCGGCAGGGCGGAGAGGTCGACCCCGAAGCGTCGCGCCGCGTACATCTGGGGCACGAGGCAGCAGTCGGCCATCGAGGGCGCGGGGCCGTAGGCGAACGGGCCCGTGATCCCCTCCTCCTCGTTCCGCCGCATCTGCGCCTCGAACGCCTCGAGGCCGCGCGAGATCCAGTGGCGGAGCCACGTCGTGCGTTGCGGCGACTCGTACGCGAGGTAGTCGAGAACGGATGTATTCTGCAACGGCTGGATGCCGGCGTTGATGGTCTCGGCGAGCGCCCGCACCCGCGCCCGCTGGTGCGCATTCTTCGGGAGCAGCGCAGGCTCGGGGTAGAGCTCGTCGAGCAGCTCCATGATGGCGAGGGACTCGGTGTACGCGACGCCGTCGATGGTGAGCGTGGGGAGGTGGCCGATGGGGTTCTGCTCGCGGTACTCCGGCTTCTTCTGCTCGCCGGTCACCAGGTTCACGTGCACCGAGTCGTACGCGAGCCCCTTGCAACCGAGCGCCATCCGCACGCGAAACGAGCACGAAGAGCGCCAGTACGTGGAGAGGGTCAGCTTCACCATCGCGTCCGAGCTTACTCGCGTCTCGCGTAGACGAGCACCTCGTTCTTGCGCTCCGGCGCGGCCCACACGCCGATGAGCCGATGCACCCAGCCGTGCAGCAGGTCGGCCTTGCGCAGCGCTGCGTGGAGGAGGTGCGAGTCCTGACCAAGCTGCTCGAGGCGCCGCGCGCGGATGAAGTCGAGCCCCGCGCGGCACTCCGGTTCGAGGCGGAACATGAGCGGGTGCACGGTGCCGCGCAGCACGTAGTCGATGACGATCCTCGCCGGCAGACGGAGCCCGCGGTTCGCGTCGAGCACGCGCGCCGCCTCGTTCAGGTCACCGCGGCGCGCGAGCTCCGCGCCCAGCATGAGCCCGAGCACCGCGGGCAGTCCGCGCACCGCCATGGGCTTCGACTTCGCGTGCTCGATGCCGGAGTCCGAGCCCTCGAGGGCCGCGACCGCGATGCCGAGCGAGTCCGCGAGCGGGCCCGGGCGCGGCACCGAGACGTTGCGGTCGACGACACCGAGCCAGACCGCCTTCGTCGCCGCGCGCGTCGACGGATCTTGCTCGAGCTTGTCGATGTACGTACCGGGGGTCTCCTTGCCGGCGGCCGCGAGCTGCGCGTACGTGAGCGCGCCGAGCCAGGCAGCCTCGCCGCCCGAGTCGGCGACGCGCGCCGCCTCGCGAGCGCCTCCTCGTGCTTGCCCTGCGCTTGGAGGCACCAGGCGAGCTCCTCCAGATCGAAGTCGCCGTAGAGTGACTTCATCGAGCGAAGATAGAGCTCGGAGCACTCGGCCCACTTGCCGTCGATCAACGCGAGCCAGGCACGCGAGCGCACCACGTCGGGCTGGTCGGGACGCTCCGCCGCGAGCGCGGCCACGCTGCTCCGCATCTCGGGCTCGCCCAGCCCAGGTAGGCGCCGTTCGGCAGCACCACCACCGACTGCGAGAGCGGCTCGATGGCCACGGTGCGCCCGCCCACCGCCACCACCACGGGCACGTCGAGCCCGTTCAACAGGTGCAGCTTGCCGGCGCGTGAGCGGCCCATCACGGAATAGATGGACGTCACGGTCAGGAGCGCCAGCACCGACAGCGCGGTGATCTCGCGGCGCCGCGCGCTGCCCCCGAGCTTCTGGAAGAGGGTCACTGGCCACCTCCGATCCGCGCCGCCGGGGCGTGGAGGCCGAGCGCGATCGTCGCGGCGTCGAGCGCGCCGATGAGGGACGCGCGCGCCGCGCTGTCCACAGCCGCTTCACGCCGCGAGGCCACGAGCTCGGGCGGGGCGACGTCGAGCGTGCGCTCGAAGATGCGCTTGCCCGAGACCTCGATCGCCACCTCGACCTTCGCGCCGCGGGACTCGATGGTCGCCGTGCCCGCCGCGAGCGTCCGCGCGGGTCCGGGCAGGAGCTTCACGACGAGGTGCGCGCCGTCGACGGTCGCCTCGTGCGACAGCAGCGGCGCGAAGCCGGCCGCGCCCAGCGCGCGCTTGAAGTGAAGCTCGGCAGCGCGCTTCGCGTCGCGCCCGAACGCGTCGCCTTCGACCAGGACATCGACGGCGAGGTGGCCGCCGTGATCGCGGACGTGTTCGACGGCCTTCACCAGCGCGACCTCGCCGAGGTTCGTGGGATCGAGCGGGAGGCCGAGGAGCATCCCCGCGAAGCGGACGTGGAGGTGCGCCTCGGCGAGCGCGCGATGACGACCCTCGGGATGATCGGCGAGGTATGCCCGGTAGGCTGCAATCCGCAGCGCCTCGTCCGCGCTCTTGGCCGCTCCCTGGATCGCCAGGTCGTCCGCGCTCGCTGACGTGGCGAAGATCGGCACTAAGATCACGAGCGCGGCGGCGAGGCCGACGACGATCGGGCGCGCGAGCCGCTTCAGGCGTCCCGGTGGCAGCGGGAGATCCTTCAGCGTGCGCGGCGGCAGGTGGTCGACGAGGTGCTCGGCCTCCAGCGCGCCCTCCGCGAGCAGCTCGAGGGAGCGACCACGCACCTGGAGCATGGAGCACCGGTCACTCCATCGCGAAGAGGAGGTCGGTCAGGGAGCCGTCGAGCGCGCGGATCGCCTCGCGATCGCCGCGGGTCAGCGCCTCCTCGGCATCGCGGAGGAGGCTCTCGAGCTGCACGCGCTGCGGACCACGCGCCGTCTCCAGCCGCTCGCGCGCGCTGCCCAGCAGCTGCGTGAATTCCGCGCTGGCGGCGAACGCGGGAGCGGGCGCGGCGGGCGCGCCCAGACCCCATTCCCGCTCCACGCGCTCGTTCGCGACGCTGCGATCGTCGTCGGTCATGCGCCGCGGCGACTTGTCGATGACGAGCGAGTCCTTCTTGCCGGTGGAGAGGATCTCGGTCGTGACGTCGAGGATGCCGTTGATGTCGTACGTGAACGTCACCGCCACCGACTCGCGTCCTGCGGGCGCGGCCGGCACGCCGTCGATCGTGTATTCGTCGAGGAAGACGTTGTTCTTGGTGTAGCGCGACTCCCCCTGGAACACGCGGATGGTGACGCTCTTCTGGCCGTCGACGGTGGTGGAGAACTGCTCCCTGCGCGAGACCGGCACCGTGGAGTTACGCGGGATGATCGGCGCGAACACGCCGTGCACCACCTGGCGCCCCGCCTTGCTCTGCGTCTCGAGGCCGAGCGTGAACGGCGAGACGTCGGTGATCATGATCCCCGCCTCGGCGGAGATGGCGCGGGTCTTGAGGCCGACCTGGATGGCGGCGCCGAGGGCCACCGCCTCGTCGGGATCGACGTCGGTCCGCGGCTCCTTGCCGAAGTACTCGGCGACGCGCTGGCGCACCAGCGGCACGCGCGACGACCCGCCCACGAGCACCACCTGCGAGATCGCGCTGCGCGAGACCTTCGCGTCCGAGAGCGCGGCGTCCAGGCAGGTGAGCGTCGAGGCCACGAGCTCGCCGATCAGCCCTTCGAGCTGCGCGCGCGTGACCTCGGTCGTGAAGGTCACGTCCTTGCCCGACACGCGCGCGAGCGCCGGCAGCTCGATGGGCGCGACGGCGGCGGTGGAGAGCGCGAGCTTCGCGCGCTCGGCGGCGGCGAGGAGGCGCGCCATGGCGCGGCGATCGCTGCGTAGATCGAGGCCGTGGCGGCGCTCGAAGTCGGCGCGCAGATGCTCGACCAGCGCGCGATCGAAGTCGCCGCCGCCGAGGCGGCTATCGCCCGCGGTGGCCTTCACGTCGAGCACGCCGCCGAACATCTCCAGCACCGAGACGTCGAAGGTGCCGCCGCCCAGGTCGTAGACCACGACGTGCTCCTCGGCCTCGAGATGGTCGATGCCGTAGGCGAGCGCGGCGGCGGTGGGCTCGTTGAGGATCCGCTCGACGCGGAAGCCCGCGAGCTCGCCCGCGTCCTTCGTGGCCTGGCGCTGCGCGTCGGTGAAGTACGCGGGGACGGTGACGATCGCCTCCTCCACTGCGTCGCCGAAGAAGCGCTCCGCGTCCTCCCGCAACGCCCGCAGCACGATCGCGCTCAGCTCGGTGGGCGAGTACCGGCGGTCGGCGAGGTGCACCTTCTCGGCGCTGCCCATGAGCCGCTTGACCTCGGCGAACGCGCGGTCGGGCGCGAGGACCAGCTCCTCCTTCGCGCGGGCGCCGACGATGAGCCGCCCGCTGCCGTCGAGCGCCCGCCGCGCTGGTTCGGCGCGATCTTCGGCCGTCCGTCCTCGAGGTAAGCGACGAGCGAGTTCGTGGTCCCGAGATCGATTCCGACGGCAGGGCCCATGGGGTCGAGAGCCCTCATCTCCAGGGCGGTCGCGAGATTTCGAGAGTCCCTCGTTCGATTTGGCGTCCCCGGCAGGACTCGGACCTGCGACCCCGTGTTTAGGAAACACGTGCTCTATCCAGCTGAGCTACGGGGACGTACCCACGTGCTTACCCCAGCGGACGCCGCGCGAGAAGCGCGCCCGCCGCCTCCGCGCCGGGAACGGCGCCGTCGTGCTATGTCCGGAGCGCGTGGTTGGCCGCCTTTTTGCGCTCTTTTCACGGGTCCTCGAGGGTCTGCGCGTGCGCCTGCACGCCGATCTCGATCGAACCGAGCGCCTCGTTCTCCTGGGGGTCGCCATCCTCCACGTGGTGGGCATCGGCTGGGGGCTACCCGCCTCGGACGGCTGGGACGTCGACGGCGTCTCGCCGCGGGATTTCCTGCCCGGCGTGCTGAAGACGTTCACGCCCGGCGACTATTTCACGTACCCACCCCTGCACCTGCTCTTCCTCACGGTGCTGACGCTGCCGGCGACCCTCGCGGCGTTGATCCGCGCGCCCTCGCTCTCGCAGCACGACGTCGTCGAGGTGTTCCTTCGGGTTCCGCTCATGACCACCTTCGCGATGGCCGCCCGCGTGGTGAGCCTGTTCATGTCGCTCGGGATCGTCCTCGCGGTGGGCCGCATGGCGAGCGCGATCTTCGGACCCCGCGCCCGGCCATGGGCGATGGCGGTCGCCGGCGTGGAGGTCGGCGGCACGTACTACGCGCACACGACGAACCTCGACATTCCGGCGCTGTTCTGGGCGTCGTACGCCCTCCTCGGCCTGGTGCTCGCGGTCCAGGCGGACGAGCCGAAGCGCCTTCGTCGCGTGGCGGTGCTCGCGGCCTGCGCCATCGCCACCAAGGACCAGGCCTACGCCGTCTTCGCGCTGTCATTTCCGTGCGTCCTCGGCCTGTGGGCGCTCGCGCGCAGCCGCAACGGCACGGTGCGCGAGCTGGTGCGCGAGACCGTCTACCTCGCGGCGCTCGGGCTCGGGCTCGTCCTCCTCTTCGACGGCGCGCTCTTCAATCCCACCGGCTTCCTCGCGCGCATCCGCTTCCTGACCGGGCCCGCGAGCCAGGACTTCGCGCAGTACTCGCGCGACTGGCCGGGGCGCATCGCGGCCTTCAAGGACGCCGTGACGTTCCTTCCCAAGCACTACCCCCTCGCGCTCGCGCCGGTGTTCGTGCTGGGGATCGTGCTCGCGATCACGCGCCCGAGAGGCCGCGAGCGCATCGCGGCGCTGGTCCCGCTCCTCGCCATCCTCTCCTTCACGCTGACGTTCAACTGCGTGGCGCGGCGTGTCGAGGAGCGGTTCATGCTTCCCCAGATGCAGCTGCTCGCGATCTACGGCGGAGGCGCCATCGCCGCGGTCCTCGAGCTCGCGCCCCGCGCCGCGGCCTCGCGGAGCGGGCGGCGCGTGGTGACCCTGCTGGTCCGCACCACCGCCATCGCTTGCCTCCTCGCGGGGCTGCGCATGTCGGCGATCGTCATCGCCACCATGCTCGGTGACGCGCGCTACGACGCCGAGGCGTTCATGCGCGAGCACGTCCAGCACGGCGACGTCATCGAGGTGTACGGGGGAAACGTGTACCTTCCACGCTTTCCGGACGGCGCGGTCGTGCAGCGCATCGGCTCCTCCCCCATCACCGGGCGCAACCCGATGCCGGGCATCGAGGAGAAGCAGGAGCATCTTGGCGCGGTCGACGCGCGCAAGCCCCGCTGGATCGTGGTGAGCAGTGGCTACGCGTGGCGATTCCTGCGCGAGTCCCACGGGCCCGCGGACGGGCGGCTCATCCCCGAAAGCCAGCTCATGTCCCTCGCCGACCTCGACGCCACGAACCACATCCGCGCGCTCTTCGCCGGCACCGGCAGCTACGGCACCGCGCACATCGCGCACTACCAAGGACACGGGGCGCTCCTGCCCCCCCGGCCGCTGCACGCGAGCCTCGCCTGCGACGTCTGGGTCTTCGAGCGCCAGCCCCGGACCAGGTAGGTGGTTTGCGGGATCTGTACTAAGAGCTGAGGCGTGGAGCGCGAAGACCAGCCTCTCGACCGAGCCGAGAAAGCCGCCCCCGCGGTCTCTGAAGCGCGGTTCAACTACGACGGCATTCCGCTGGGCTACTACGACCGCGTCCTTCGCGAGGGCAGTCCGATCAGGAGGCTGTGGCACGTCTCGAAGTTCGAGCGCGTCCTCGACTACCTTCCGGACCGTCCGAGCCAGTCGATCCTCGACATCGGCTGTTTCGCTGGCACGTTCCTCTCGATGGTGCCCGAGCACCGGTTCTCACGTCAGCTCGGCGTGGACATCTTGCCCGAGCAGATCGGCTACGCGAACGCCCACTACGGAACGCCTTTCCGGGAATTCCGGCACATGCGCAGCATCGCGGCGCTGGAGGCGAGCGTACCCGAGAGCTTCGACTGCGTGACCCTCATCGAGGTCATCGAGCACCTCGAGCCCGCCGAGATCCGTGCGGTCTTCGATCAGTGCGTCGACCGGCTCGAGCCCGGGGGCAAGCTCGTGATCACGACCCCCAACTACGCGAGCGCGTGGCCGCTCATCGAGGTCGTGCTGAACAAGGTCTCGGACATCAGCTACGACGAGCAGCACATCACGAAGTTCACGTACTTCGACATGGAGAAGAAGCTCGCCGCCATCTATCCGGATCTCTGGCTGTACTTCAACTCGCTGGACTTCAAGACGACGACGCACTTCGTGACCCCCTTCCTGGCGGCGCTCTCCTACGACGTGGCGCGCGGGCTCTCGCGCGTCGTGCCGCACCAGAAGTGGCGTCATCCGTTCGGCAACCTCGTGCTCATGGTCCTCACGCGCGGGCCGGCGCGACGAACGCCGAGACGCTGACGTCGTGCAGGACTCCGGCGAGCTAGCCCGACCTCGCAGACTCGCCACCGTCCCTCGCGAGTGGGTCTATGCCGTCGCGCTCCTCGGCCTGGGCTGGCTCGCCTACACGATCCTGGTCGTCCAGGACTTCTCCGGACCGCTCATCGGTGGCGAGGACTACGAGGGCACCTACCGCGGCGACACGAACTACTTCGAGTTCCTCGGCTACTACGTCCGCGACCACTACCACTTCGGGCTCTCGCCCATCTCGTTCTTCACCACGGACGTCGCGTACCCGCGTGGGACCCACATCGGTCTGCTGTCCTGGTGCGCGGAGCGCGATCTCTTCCACGCGCTGATGCTGAAGCTGTTCGGAGCGGGCCCGTGGCTCCAGACGTACGTCACGCTCGGCGCAGGCCTCGGCGCCGTCGGCGTGACCGCGATCCTGCGCAAGGACTACGGCGTGTTCCGGGCGAGCGTGGTGGGGTTCGCCGCGTCGTTCATGTCGTTCTATGCATGGTACAAGTATCCGTACCACATCAACATCTCCGCGCTGCACTGGGTGACCATGAGCATCGCGGCCGACGCCGTCACGATGCGGCGCGCCGTCGACGGCACGCGATTGAGCGTGCGCTTCATCGTCCTGCGGGCGGCGCTACTGGTCCTCTCGCTCGGTCTCGATCTCGGCTACGTCGCCGGCCACGCGCTCACGTCGTTCTGCGTGACGTTCTATTGCGTGTGGTCGGTCCTCGGCCGGCGCGACCCGCGAATCATCGGACGTTTCGCGTCACTCCTGCCGGACGACATCCGCGCCGAGGCGCGCGCGCACCGGGGCTCGCTCGCGGCAGCAGGCCTCCTCCTGGCCGTTGGCGTTCTCGTGTATCTGCCGTTCGTCGCCGCCGTCGCGCGCGACAGCGCCACCTACCCCATGACCGATGCTGGGGGGAATTACTGGGCGAGCCAGGCGCACTCGCTCCTGCCCTACTTGCCCGGTGTACACCCGGGTTCCCCGCTCGTGCACTCGCTCTTCGGCAACGACGAAGGGCTCGGCGAGTATGCGCCGGGCTACACCCTGCTCTTCGCGGCGGTGGCCGGCGTCTGGCTGAGCCACAAGCGCGGTCGCGCCGGGACGGTAAAGCCGCTCCTCTTCACCACGCTCCTGGTCTTCGCGTTCAATCCCCGCTGGTGCAAGACTCTCCAGATCTTCCCCTGGTTCGCCTACTGCCGCGTCGCTGGTCGGGGCACGATCGTACTGCCGGTGCTGCTGGCGCTGCTGGCAGCGTCCTCCGACGAGTGGCCACGTCTCCTGAAGCGTATCGTCGGGCTCTTCGGGGTGGCCGAGGTGTGCACGGCGCTCCTGCTCGTCGGCGAGTACCGCCCCACGAAGCTCGAGCAGCGGCATCGGGCCTATTTTGCGAGCGTCGCGGCGGCGCCGGGCGCCGCTATCCTGGAGTGGCCATTCTGCATCGCCAGCGCAAACGGCGTCATCTCGAAGGAGCTCTGTCCCTACTACGACCAGATCTCGACCGCCTACGCGTACCGACGCTTCCACCAGAAGTCGACGGTCAGCGTCTACCTGAGTCGCGTCGACCCGAAGCAGTTTTCGAGCTGGCTCGACGACGGTTGGGAGACGATGTTCATGCCGGATGACCCGAAGCGGGAGCATCCGAAGAAGGAGCTACGCTGCTTCTCCGAAGAGCAGTGGTCCCGCTTCGATCGGCTCTACCGAGGCCACGACTTCGCCGGCATCCAGCTCTATGCCGACCTCCTGCCGGAGGACTGCGTGACCGAGTTCCACCGCCGCTACGGCGAGCCTCGCGCAGCCGCAACATTCCCTCGAGCGGGCCGGGTCGAATTCCTTCCTCGTGCGCGGTAGCGTGACGTTCTTCACGAAGACGCCGCTCCGCGCCATCGCCTTCACGGCGCTCATCGCGCTCGTCTGGTTGAACCAGAGCGTCGGCGGCGCCGAATGGGAGGCGCTGCGCGACCGCACCTTCGCCGCCGCGCCGGAGGCGAACGTCCTCGACCTCGTTCGCTACCCGTTCATGTTCCTCTACCGGCGCTCGCCCGACGAGACGCTCTACTTCGCGACGGCCTCCGCGACGCTCGGGCTGCCCTACGAGACGAAGGTCTTCACGCAGCGCGGCGACAGCGCGCTGCCGCCCGTGACGACGCCCATCGATGGCCGGCTCCACCTGCCGTACGCAGAGGTCCCCTTCGAGTATCCGCCGCCCAACTTGCCATTCGTGATCGGGCCTCGGCTGATCGTGACGTCGTTCAGGGGCTACGCGCACCTGTTCGGCGCGCTGATGGGTCTCCTGCTCGTCCTCGCGGCGACCATCGCCGCGCGACTCGGCGCCCAGCGCGCCGGGGAGGAGCGTGACTCCGAGGCGCAGCGGATCTTCGTCTTCGGGCTGCTGCTCCTCGCGCACGGGTCGATCGCGATCCAGCGACTGGACGCGATCGTTGCGCTCCTCGCGATCCTGATGGTGCGCGCCGCCGTGGGCAAGGATGATCGCGCCCTCGGGTTCTGGGCGGGCCTCATCGGGGCGACCAAGCTCATTCCGATCCTCGTTCTCCCGGCCATCGTCCTTGCGAGCGACATCCGTGGGGCGAGGCGACTCGGCACCATCGCGCTGTTCGCCGCGCTCGGGCTGACCTTCGGCCTCGGCCCGATGGTGGTGCTCGGCCGCGCGTCGCTCGGGCTCCTCCTCACCTACCACTCCGCGCGCGGGCTCCACGTCGAGTCGACGCTCGGCGTCCTCTACGGCGCGGTGAAGGCCGTGCTCGGCATGCGAGAGGCGGGCACGCTCGACTACGGATCGTACAACTTCCACAGCCCGGTCTCGAAGCTGCTCGCAAAGGCGAGCACGCTCTTGACGCTCGGCCTCGTGGGCGTGGTGCTGCAGGCCTCGCGCCCCGCGCGCGCGGCGGCGACGCCGACGGCGCCGGAGACCGACGCCGATCGCCAGCAGCGCACGTGGCGCATCGTCCTCGCCGCGCTCGCGACGATGACCGCCCTGTGGCTGGGCGGAAAGGTCTTCTCCCCTCAGTACCTGACGTGGGCGCTGCCGCTGGTCATCGCGGTGCCCGGTGCCGGCTGGCGCCGGATCGCGGTCTCGCTCGGCGTCATCCTGGCGCTGAGCCAGGTGTACCTCCGCGGCTTCTACGACCACGTCTACAACCAGTGGCCAGCCGGCATCCTCACGATGATGCTGCGGCTGGCCGTGCTGATCGCGTTCTTCCTGGTGGCGGTCCGCGCGCTGCGCGCAGACCACCGGGCGACTCAGTAATACGTCGAGTTCGTCGCGGCCGCCTGCTTGCGGCGCTTGCGCGCGTTCATCTCGGGCGACTCCGCGACCGCCATGCCGATGAGGCGCATGCCCTCGGCGAAGTGCTTCGCGCCGAGCTTGATGAGCTCCGGGTTCGCCTCGCCGACGTCCGGGAAGCCCTGCGCGGTCTCCGGGACCTTGCCCCAGTTCGCGAAGAGCTTGCCCCACGGGCTCTCGAGCACGGGCGCCATCTTCTCCTTGGCGAAGCGCGGGTACCAGAACATGTCGTGGTAGGCGACGCTCGCCACGTAGGACCACGGCGCGAGCCAGGTCTTGAGCGACCACTCGAGGGGCTTCTTGAGCGGGCCCCAGTAGATGCGGTGCTGGTTCCTGGAGGCGAAGGTCATCTCCTTGAACGGTCCGTCGAAGTGCCAGTTCTCCTTCGCAGCGTCGACGTCGCCGACGATCTCGATGTCGCGCGTGTCTCCGCAGCCGAGGCCCTGCTCGTGCGCGAGGCGAATGAACTTGCAGTCGGTCATCGGGTCCATGCCCATCAGCTTCGCCGCCACCGCGTCGATCGCGACCTGGTCGTCCGACGCCATGATGATGTTCTTCGCGTACGGGATCATGCAGCGCGGCCCGGGGCCGTCACCGGCGAACGTGCCGTCCATGACCGCGAAGACTCCCTTGTGGATCTTCTTCTGGATCATGAGGAGGTCGACGAGGGTCTCGTGGATGACCGGGTGCGTCCAGTGGCGGTGCTCGTTGAGGAGGCCGCCGAACGCGTTCTTCATGGCACCGGTGGTGGTGGTGAAGATGTGCGTCTTGATCGTCGGGAGGTGAATGATGTTCTCGCCGATGAACCGCTTCGGGATCGAGAAGCCCTTCGGGTAGACATCGTTGAGGCAGAGGAACTTCTTCCGCAGATCGCCGACGGCGTCGCCGATGTCGATCCAGTCCTCGCCCTCGTAGAGGTGGACGTTGCGGATGCCGTACTTCTGCACGACGTCGATCTGCTTGTTCTCACGCTCGCCCAGATGGGCATCGATGACGACGGTGCGGTTGTGGCACGCGTGGATCAGATCCTTCTGGTAGCCGTCCTTCAACATCGCGTTGAGCACGCCGTCGATCTGCCAGGGGACGGTCGACGAGCCGGGGTAGAAGAAGTGCCACGAGATGTTCATCTTCAGGCCGGTGTCGGCCGTCTTGTCGACGTGCTCCTGGTAGTCCGCGAGGTTCAGGAGGCGGTGGTAGTCCTCCCGAACGGTTTCCGGCTTCGTACGAAGGATCGCGACGCGTGACTTCTTGGCCATGGACCCTCAGTTATAGAGACAAGTGACGCCCGTTTCGAGCGGCATCGAGCGGCATCGAGCGGCATCGAGCGCGACAAAATTGAGCCGATCCCGCAGGTTCGGGGCACGTAGCGTGCGCTACGGGCTCTTGTTCTCGAGGATCCGCGCGTCACTCAGGCATTCCTGGCCGATCAGCACGGCCTCGGGGCTGCGGATGAACTCACTCGCATACGCCTTGGCGCCGGCCACGGTCTCGTTCGCGAAGCTCATGGCGCACTGCTTGTTGGTGCAGTGGTGACCGTTCGCGGTGTCGACGTGGGCGCGGTTCGCCTCACCGACCGGGACGCCGTTGTCGACGAAGCCGACCGCGTGCCCCAGGTGGTGGATCAAGGTGAGCTGCTCGACGAACGGGCTCGCGATCGCCTTCTTGAACATGCCGATGATGCCGGTGTCGCCGATGGAGACGCCAGGTACGTCCGTGCGCTCGGCGCCCGTGTCGTCGAGCCAGTAGCCGTCGACGAAGACCACGTAGAACGACACGATGTTCGAGAACTGCATCTCGGTGCGATGCGCGGCGGCGACCGCGACGAGGTCGGCGTTCGAGAAGCTCTTCGCCGGGACGTCGTCGAGCTTCTCCATCTTCGCGAGCGTGCTCGGGAAGGTGACCGTCTTCTTGCCGTCGAAGATCGCGAGCGCGTTGGCGCGGAGCAGCGACCACGGGTCGCCGAACTTCTTCACCTCGCCCTGGAACGGCTCCGCGCCCGGCGCGTAGTCGATCTCGATCTTCACCTGCGTCACCTCCTTCGTGAAGAGGGTGGTGACCGGCGGCTGGGTAGACGGCGGCGTGACCGGCGCGCCCGACGTGGAGCTCGGGTTGACCGTCGTGGTGGAGCTGCACGACGCGGTCGCGAGGGATGCAAACAGAAGGGAGCCGCAGAGCGCGGCCTGCGGAGAGCGGGGCGACATCGGCGCGGACACTGGTCCGGCGCTCGCCTCGGCGCAAGCGCCTGGAAGGGCCGATCTGCCGCTTTTTCGTGGGGATCAGCGGCCACGGCGCGGAGGCGGGGCAGCGCCGCGGTGACGGCCCCCGGAGCCGCAGCGAGGATCGTGAAGCCGCGGGCGGGCGCCGGGACATACAGCCTGAGCCCCTCGAGGCCGCCCACCACGGCGGGCGCGGCGGATCCGTCGAGGGGCGCGCGATGGAGCCGGATCACGCCGTCCGGGTTCGCGACCCACTCGAGCGTGGAGCCCGCGAGCGCCGGCCGCGTATGGGTAGTGCTCACCGCTGGGTCGTCGCGATCGTGCGATCGGCGCCGGGGTCGGTCGCGACCGGACCGCTCTTCATGGCATGGGCCTGGAGCTTCGGCTCCGGATGAATGGCCGCCCAGTCGAGGCTGGGGAACGACGGCTTTCCGGGCAGACGCCGTGTCGTGACGATCCCCGACGCGCGATCGAGGATCACGAGACCGGTCTCGTTGCCGTCGAAGCGACCCTCTGCGTCCTCGGCGAAGTCGCTCGCGACCACGTAGCGATCCGAGACATCCGCGAAGCGCTGCTGCCCCGCGCCGCCGAGGGCGAGGCGCGTCTGCCCGGTCGCGCCGTCGAGGAGGCCCCGGTCACGGTGCGGGCATCAGCGGCGCCGCTCGCGCGGACGCGCACCACGGAATGGCCGTTCTCGTCCGCCTCCCACGCGATGACGCTCTCCGAGACCGCGGGGCGGCGCGGATGCTCGTCGGCGGCGGCGAACGTCGTCTCGGTGCCGCTCATGAGATCGCGAATGCGCGGATCATCCGCGCCGTTCACGTAGGCGAGCGTGCACGCGGCGACGGCGTAGGGCGGGAAGCCGTCGCGATCGGCCCCCGAGACCTCGAGGTCGTCGGCCTTGCTCGCATCGCAAGTCGGCGCGGTACCGCCCGCGACGAGCGGCAGGGGCCGACCTCACGCTTGCCTCCCTGCTCTGGCACGAAGTCCCAGCCTGAGCATCCTCTTCTTGAGGCCGTGGCGGGAAAGGCCGAGCAAGACTGCGGCCTGGCTGATGTTTCCGCCGGTCCGCGCCAGCGCCGCCTCCACCTCCGCGCGCGCGGAGTCCGGGGAGGCCGGCGCCTCGTCCCGCGGCGCCTTCGGCAGCGACGCCACCGCCGGTAGCGAAGCGAGGCGCACAGCGCGCGGGAGGTGGGCGACGTCGACCTTCGCCACGCCCGCGGCCGCGAGGCGCTGCGCGACGTGCAGCAGCTCGCGTACGTTGCCCGGGAACGGGTGCGCGGACAGCATGGCGATCGCGGCCGACGAGACCACCGCGCGCGAGCCCGCCTTGGTGAGGAACTGGCGGACCAGCAGCTCGACGTCCCCCGTGCGCTCGCGGAGCGGCGGCACGGCGATCTCGAGGACCCGCAGGCGGTACAGTAGTTCGCGCCGGAACGTCCCCTCCTCCACCGCGGCATCGAGGTCGCGGTTCGTGGCGGCCACGATGCGGACGTCGAACGAGCGCTCGTCGTCGCTGCCGACGGCGCGGTAGCGGTGGCTCTCGAGCGCGCGGAGCAGCGTCGCCTGGCGCGCGATCGGCAGCTCGCCGATCTCGTCGAGGAGGAGCGTGCCGCCCTCGGCGCGCGCGAGGAGGCCGGGCCGCGCGCGGTCGGCGCCGGTGAACGCGCCGCGCGCGTGTCCGAAGAGCTCCGCTTCGAAGAGCGCGTCGGCGATCGCCGCGCAGTTCACTGCGACGAAGGGCCGCGTGCCCCGTGTGCCGTGGTCGTGCAAGGCGCGCGCGAAGAGCTCCTTGCCCGTCCCGGTCTCCCCCTGGATCACGACGGGCAGATCGGTGTCTACCGCCGCGTCGAGCTGCGCCAGCGCTCGCCGCAGCGCCGCGCTCCGTCCGAGCAGCTCGGGGAACTCGCGCATCGCCTCCCGCCGCGGCATGGCGGTGGAGTAGACCGATAGAGGCGCGCTCGTGGTCCCGCTCGGGCTCGGGCTCGGGCTCGCGCTCTCACTGGCCCCCGCAGCTCGCACCGCGATCGCCGCGAGCACGCCCCACCGCCCTGCGGCCCGCTCGCTCACGTGATCGAACGCGCCGCGCACGAAGCGGTGCTCGACCACCACCGCCGCGCGCTCGCCCGCCACCACGAGGCGCGCGCCGTGGCCCGCCGGCGAGACGACGTCGGGCTGGTAGACGATCGCTCCACGCCGACGCGCCTCGGCCAGGCTCTCGGTGTCGATCCGCGCCTCGGCCTGCGCGATCGGCAGCCCATCGAGATCGACGCCCCAGGCACGGAGCACGTGCCCCGCGCCGTCGAGCGCTGCGACGATGACGCGCTCGCCGCGCGCCTCCGCGAGCACCAGCGCTGCCAGCCTGGCGATCACGGCGGCGGCCTCGGTCTCCCCGGCGAGGAGCGCGAGCACCTCCCACGCGGGATCGTCGCTCGCGTCGGACGCCGGCCTCATCGGAAGGTTCATGATCTCGCTCTCCGTGCTTCGTGACGCCCCCATCGGACCGGACGCGCGCTCGCTGGCGCGGCGGGCGGCCTGCAGCGCCTGAAAGGCATCGCGCTCCTGATCGGCGATGGCGAGATCGGCGCGCACCGCAGCGGGGACCGCGTCACCGATGGCATTCGCCTCGGCGACGAGCTGCTCGGCCTCGCGCGGTCGCTGGCGTCGTACCGCGAGATCGGCGCGGGCCGCCAGGCACCAGGCGCGGCCTCCGGACCGACCCAGCGCCTCGGCGAGCGCCGTGGCCTCGACGAGCGCGCGCTCCGCGTCGTCGTGCCGACCGCGCCGCGCGAGCGCCAGGCCGAGGTTGAGCAGGCACGCGCGGATGCCTGCCCGATCACCGAGCGCGCGCTTCAGCGTCACGGAGCGCCCGAACGCGTCGATGACCGCAGCGACGCGGCCGCGATAGAGCGCCACCACGCCTGCGTTGTGCTCGAGCCGCGCGACCTCCTCGCGGTCGAGCAGCTCCGGCGGGAGCGTCCCAGCTGGCGCGGCGGCGAGCTGCGTTCGCGCGGCGGCGAAGGCCTCGTCGGCGCCGGACCAGTCGGCGGCGACGCGACGAAGGGCGCGGTCCTGCTGTGTGGACGCGGAAGCCGGTGCCCGGGTACTGCGGGCCGCTCCCGCCGGGCTCGACGGTGGCGGACGGAAGAAGAGGCGGAGCGGATGTGACGGGCGGGCCCGCGGCGGGCGCCGGATCCGTCGGCCGCACCGGCTCCCTGCCGCTACACGCGCCGAGGAGCGCCAATCCCACGAGCCCGACCATACGCGAAGTTACCATCTTTGCGACCTCCGGCCAGTGTTCACGCACGCATGGTGCCGGACTGTAAAACAGTCGCTGGATGAGATTAAGCTCGACCCCGATCGTTGGAGTTACCGTTTTACGCGCCGGTTACCAGCATGGTTACCGGCGGCTAATTACCATCACGAATAGACGCAGACCCGTGCGTACTCAGGATCTGCGATGGGACGCTCCGCGAACGCCCGCTCTTTCCCCAGGACTGTCCACACCCGCTCCACAGGGGCCTTGCAGGCGGTGCATGGCGAACGCCCGCCCGGCCGTGTATGGGACCGGGTGATGAGCGGCGCCATCCTCGTCAGTCCGTGCGCCGAGTCTCGCCTCGCGAGCGCCGCCACCTGGCTCGCCGCGCGCACGGAGCCGCACGTCACGATCGTCGGAGCCGGGATCGAGGCGGCCGCGGAGGTCGCTCGTCGTGCGCTCGCGGTCAGCCGCCACCCGGCATCGTTCGGCTGGCAGCGCTCGACGCTCGGGGTGCTTGCGGTGAGCATCGCGCGGAGCGAGCTGGCGCGCCGCGGGCTCGTGCCCGTGGGTGGCCTCGCGCTCGAGGCGGTGTGCGCGCGCGTCGTCCACGATCAACACCGCGGCGGCGCCGCGACCACGCTGGGCCGCTTCGCGGCGATCGGCGACCTGCCCGGTCTGCCGCGAGCGCTCGCGCGCACCGTCGGCGAGCTGCGCCTCGCCGGTGCTCCGGCGCTCGCCGATCCGGATCTCGCGCACCTCGTCGAGGCGTTCGAGGCCGAGCTCACCGCTGCCGGGCTCGCCGATCGCGCGCGGACCTTCGCGATCGCGACCGAGCTCGCCGCGCGCCTCGATCCCGCGCAGCTCGGCGCCTTCCTCTTCGTCGACGTCGCGCTGCGCAGCCGCGCCGAGCGCGACTTCGTGGCGGCGCTCGCCGCCCGCGCCCCGGCGACCTTCGTCATCCTCCCCGCGGGAGACGAGCGCGCGCTCGCGCTCTTCGAGGCCGCGCTGGAGAAGCCGGTCGTCGAGCACCGCGCGCCGGAGGGCGCAGCGACGACGTCGGCGCTCGCTCGGCTCCACGGCGGCCTCTTCGGTCGCGCGGAGGAGACGACGCCGCTGTCCATCGCGAGCGGCCTCGAGGTCGAGATGCTCTCGGCGCCCGGCGAGAGCCGCGAGAGCGTGGAGATCGCCCGGCTCGTGCTCGCGGAGGCGGCGAGGGGCACTCGCCTCGACCGCATCGCGGTGCTCCTGCGTGCCCCGCAATACGCCGCGCATCTCGAGGAGGCCCTGCGCCGCGCGAACGTCCCCGCGTACTTCGCGCGCGGGACGCGCAAGCCAGACCCGGCGGG
Source organism: Polyangiaceae bacterium (assembly GCA_043732195.1). Classification (GTDB taxonomy): domain Bacteria; phylum Myxococcota_A; class Polyangia; order Polyangiales; family Polyangiaceae; genus Labilithrix. The sequence goes on along the minus strand of JAYTHX010000426.1, from coordinate 41,009 downwards.
TCGCGCGATGCTCGCGCTCCTCGCCTGCGCCGCCGAGGGGCTCTCGGCCCGTCGCTTTGCTGAGTACCTCTCGCTCGGTGAGGTGCCCGACGAGGATCCCGACGGCGCGCCCCCCGCGGCCCCGCCGGCGGCCGATCGCGTGGCCGCGCCCGACGAGGAGGCGCTCGGCGCACTGCTCGGCGAGGTGGCCTCCGCGCTCGACGATCGCGGGCGACAGGCCGAGGAAGAGGACCGGGAGAAGCCCATCGCGCCGGTGGAAGAAGACCGGGCCGCGGCTCACGGCACGCTGCGCACGCCGCGGCACTGGGAGAAGCTCCTCGTCGATGCCGCGGTCATCGGCGGGCGCGATCGCTGGGAGCGCCGCATCGACGGACTGCACGCGAAGCTCACCGACGACCTGACCGAGTACGTGAAGAAGGCCGAGGACGGCCTCGCCGATCACGCGCGGCGCGACCTCGGCGCGCTCGAGGCGCTGCGGCGGTTCGCGCTGCCCATCGTCGACGAGCTGGCGGCCCTCCCGGCCGGGGCGCCGTGGGGCGAGTGGCTCGATTGCCTCGGCAAGCTGGCGACGCGCGCGATCCGCCATCCCGATCGCGTCCTCGCGGTGCTCGCCGAGCTCCGGCCGATGGCGCGCGTCGGCCCGGTCGACGTCACCGAGGTGCGCCTCGTCCTCGAGCGCCGGCTCTCGCAGCTCGTGCTGCGACCGTCGGGACGGCGCTACGGAAAGGTGTATATTGCAACCATCGACGAGGCGCGCGGCCTCGCCTTCGACGTGGTGTTCGTGCCCGGCCTCGCCGAGAAGATCTTTCCGCAGAAGGTGGTGGAGGACCCGCTCCTCCTCGACGACGCGCGCCGGCTGCTCTCCGCCGACCTGCCCACGAACGACGATCGCACCGCCGAGGAGCGGCTCGCGCTGCGCCTCGCGGTGGGCGCGGCGACGCGCCGGGTGGTCCTCTCCTACCCGCGCGTCGATGTGGAGCAGGCCCGCCCGCGCACGCCTTCGTTCTACGGGCTCGAGGTCCTGCGCGTGGCCGAGGGCGAGCTCCGGGACTTCCACTACCTCGCGGAGAGCGCGGCGAAGAAGGTCGATGCGCGCATCGGCTGGCCCGCGCCCAAGGACCGCAAGGACGCGATCGACGAGGCGGAGTACGACCTCGCGCTCCTCGAGTCGGTGCTGGAGCGCAAGGAGGACGAGTGCGTGGGCGAGGCGCACTACCTGCTCTCCTCCAACGCCCACCTCGCGCGCGCGCTGCGCTTCCGCGGGCGCCGCTGGCTGAAGTCGTGGAAGGCGGCGGACGGGCTCGTCGACCCGCCGCCGGAGGCGCTCGCCGCGATCCGCGAGCACGCGCTCGACAAGCGCTCGTTCTCCCCCACCGCCCTCCAGAACTTCGCGGCATGTCCCTACCGTTTCTTCCTCTCCGCGGTGCTGAGGCTCTCGAAGCGCGAGGATCTCGTGGCGATCGAGGATCTCGATCCGCTCACGCGCGGCTCGCTCGTGCACGAGGTGCAGTTCCGCGTCCTCACCGAGCTGCGCGACGCGGGGCTCCTGCCCGTGACCAGGATCCGCCTCGAGGCGGCGCGCGCCAAGCTCGATCTGATGCTCGAGGAGGTGGCCGCCGCCGAGCACGACCGGCTGAGGCCGGCCATCGAGCGCGTCTGGAAGGACGCGATGGAGAACATCGCTGCCGATCTCCGCGAATGGCTCCGCCGCATGGCTGACGAGCCGGACTGGACGCCTGCCTACTTCGAACTCTCGTTCGGCCTGAAGGACCGCCGCGAGCAGGACGCGCTGAGCAAGGACGAGCCCGTCGTCCTCGACGCCGGGATCCAGCTGCGTGGCTCGATCGATCTCGTCGAGAAGGACGACGCCGGGCGCCTCCGGGCCACCGATCACAAGACCGGCAAGGTCCGCGCGCAGCGCGGCGACGTCATCAAGAAGGGCGAGGTGCTCCAGCCCGTGCTCTACGCGCTCACCATCGAGAAGCTCTTCCCGGGCACCGAGGTGAAGGAGGGCCGCCTCTACTACTGCACCGCGGCCGGCGACTTCACCAAGGTCGACATTCCCCTCACCGACGACGCACGCAGCGCGGCGCAGCTCGTCGCGAAGACCATCGGCGACTCCATCGCGGCCGGCTTCCTACCCGCTGCGCCCGCGAAGGACGCGTGCCGCTACTGCGATTTCCAGAGCGTCTGCGGTCCGTACGAGGAGATCCGGACGCGCCGCAAACCCGGGGACCGCCTCAAGGGTCTCATCGAGTTGAGGAGAGCACGATGAGCGAGCTCGTCGATCAAGAGGCGCGCACGCGCATCGCGCACGATCTCGACACCACGCTGGTGGTCGAGGCCGCGGCCGGTACCGGGAAGACCACGGCGCTCGTGGACCGCATCCTTTCACTGCTGCGCTCGGGGAAGGCCACGCTGCGCACGCTCGTCGCCGTCACCTTCACCGAGAAGGCGGCGGGCGAGATGAAGCTGCGCCTCCGCACCGAGATCGAGAAGTCGCGCAGCCGCGCCACCGATCCCACCGAGCAGGAGCGCCTGAACGAGGCGCTCCGCCAGCTCGAGGCCGCGCACATCGGGACCATCCACGCCTTCTGCGCCGACATGCTGCGGGAGCGGCCGGTCGAGGCGAAGGTCGACCCGCTCTTCGACGTCGCCTCGGAGGACGAGTCGGAGCGCCTCTACGACGAGGCGTTCACGCGCTGGTTCCAGGAGACGCTCCAGGCGCCGGGCGAAGGCGTCTCGCGGGTGCTGCGCCGGGCAACGCGCGAGCGCGATCAGGACGGACCGCGCTCGGCGCTGCGCAAAGCAGGCCGCAACCTCCTCGAGCAGCGCGACTTTCCCACCCCCTACGAACGCCCCGACTTCGATCGCCAGGCCGCGCTCGACGGCGTGCTCGATCGGCTGCGCGCGCTCGTCCCCTACGGGCCGAAGGGCTACCAGGACAACTGGCTCACCAAGAGCCTCCTCGAGATCTCGCGCGTGGTGTTCGAGATCGATCGCCGCGAGGAGATGACCGGCGGCACGCGCGATCACGACGCGGTCGAGGCGCAGCTCCGCCAGCTCGTTCGCTACAAGGGCTGGGGCTACACCGGCGGCCGCACGCAGTGGTTCAACAAGGCCGACGGGCTCTCGATGCAGCAGGTGCGCGACGAGCGCGCCGCGGCGAAGGCCGCGCTCGATGCCGCGCTCGACGCCGCGGACGCCGATCTCTCCGCGCTCCTCTTTCGCGAGCTGTGGGGACTCGACTCGGCGCACAAGGGCGTGGTCGCGACCTACAACGACCTGAAGTCGCGCGCGGGCAAGCTCGACTTCCTCGATCTGCTCGTCCTCACGCGGGATCTGCTCCAGGCCGACGAGGGCGTGCGCGCGGGGCTCCAGAAGCGCTTCACGCATCTCCTCGTCGACGAGTTCCAGGACACGGACCCGCTCCAGGCGGACATGCTGCTACTGCTCGCCGCGGACGACCCGAAGGAGAGCAACCCCGAACTCGTGAAGGTGGTGCCGGGAAAGCTGTTCCTCGTCGGCGACCCGAAGCAGTCGATCTATCGCTTTCGCCGCGCCGAGGTCTCGCTCTACGAGACCATCAAGGCGCGCCTCGTGGGCGAAGGCGCGAGCCTCGTCCTCCTCCGCACCAGCTTCCGCAGCGCGCCGTCGATCCAGAGCTTCGTCAACGCCGCGTTCGAGCCGCGCATGCAGCCGAACGAGCGGCGGTCGCAGGCGGCGTACGTGCCGCTCGCGCCGAGCCGGCCCGACCCCGTGGGGCGGCCCACGCTCATCGCCCTCCCCGTGCCGCGGCCGTACTCCGACTACGGGCGCGTCACGAGCTGGAAGATCGAGGAGTCGCTGCCCGATGCGGTGGGCGCGTTCGTCGACTGGCTGGTCAACGAGAGCGGCTGGACCATCACCGAGCGCGGCGCGAGCGAGCCAGTGCGCGTCGGCTCGCGGCACGTGTGCTTGCTCTTCAAGCGCCTCCAGAGCTTCGGCAACGACGTCACGCGCCCGTACGTGCGGGCGCTCGAGGTCCGGCGCATCCCGCACGTGCTCGTGGGCGGCAAGAGCTTCCACGAGCGCGAGGAGGTCATCGCGCTGCGGAGCGCGCTCGGCGCGATCGAGTGGCCGGACGACGGCATGAGCGTCTACGCCGCGCTGCGCGGGCCGTTCTTCGCGCTCTCCGACGACGCGCTGATCGCCTTTCGTCACACGCAGAAGCACCTGCATCCGCTGCGCAAGCGTGACGAGGCGAAGCTCACCGAGCTCACCAAGCCCGTCGGCGACGCCCTCGACATCCTCGCCCGTCTCCACGTCGGGCGGAACCGCCGCAGCATCGCCGACAGCATCGCCCAGTTCCTCGAGGCCACGCGCGCGCACGCGGGCGTCGCCATCTGGCCCGCCGGCGAGCAGGCGCTCGGCAACATCCTGCGCGTGCTCGACATGGCGCGGCGCTTCGAGCAGAGCTCGGTGACCTCGTTCCGCGCGTTCGTCGCGCGCCTCGAGGAGGACGCCGAGCGCGGCGGCGTGAACGAGGCGCCGGTCGTGGAAGAGGGTACCGACGGCGTGCGCATCATGACCGTCCACAAGGCGAAGGGCCTCGAGTTCCCGGTGGTCATCCTGGTCGACCCCACCGCAAACGCGACGTTCCGTGAGCCCTCGCGCTACGTCGACCCGAAGCGCAAGCTGTGGGCGGTGCCGCTGTGCGGCGCGAGCCCGAAGGAGCTACTCGACCGCCGCGAGGAGATCCTGGAGCAAGATCGCGAGGAGGCGCTGCGCCTCCTCTACGTGGCGACCACGCGTGCGCGCGAGCTCCTCGTCATCCCGGTCGTGGGTGACGAGCGTGACGACAAGCAGGCCTCGACCGGCGGCAAGGCGGCGAGCGAGGGCTGGCTCGATGCGCTCGACCCCGTGGTGTACCCCGGCGATCGCCGGGGCTCGAAGCAGGCGCCGGGCTGCCCGATGTTCGGCGAGGACACGGTGCTCGAGCGCGGTGATCAGGCGTCGCGTACCACCGGCTCGTCGGTGCGGCCGGGCCTGCATCGGCCCGCCGTGGGCACGCATTCGATCGTCTTCTGGGATCCGAGCGCGCTCGGGCTCGACAAGGAGGACGACGCCGGGCAGCGGCAGCAGAAGATCCTCGCCGTCGACGAGAAGGGCGTGGTCGCGAAGAGCGGCATCGAACAGCACGCCACGTGGAAGCGCGGACACGATCAGGCGATCGCGAACGGCGCCGTCCCCTCGCTCGTCGTGCGGACGGTGACCGAGGAGAAGGACTTGGCGCGCACGGGTGAAGGCGCGGGCGAGGGCGCGAGCAACGTGCTCGTGGAGGTGGCGACCGGATCACGGGCGCGGCCGCACGGGAAGCGGTTCGGCATCCTCGTGCATGCGATGCTGGCGGCCGTCCCGCTCGACGGCGACGGCACGACCATCGCCGACGCCTCGCGGATCCAGGGCCGCATCCTGGGCGCGTCCGACGAGGAGACGGCGGCGGCGCGCGACGTGGTCGCGGCGACGCTCGCCCATCCGCTGCTCGTGCGGGCGCGGGCGGCGGAGCGCGTCGAGCGCGAGACGGCGCTGATGATCCGGGCCGACGACGGCGCGATTGTCGAGGGGGTGGTCGACCTGGCCTTCCTCGAGAAGGGCGCGGGGTGGACGGTGATCGACTTCAAGACCGATCTCGAGATCGCGGGGCGGAAGGAAGACTACGTCCGCCAGATCGCGGTGTACGCACGCGCGATCGCGCTGGCGACGGGCGAGCCCGCGACGGGCGCGCTCCTCGCGATCTAGGGCGACGGCGAGCAAGGCGCGGACCGCAGATTCACACGGAGGCTCGGAGGCTCCGTGTATCGGGGTCTGCGGCTCTCTCGAGCCTCTCGAACCGGTGCCCAGACTTCGCTCCCTGTTGGCAAGCGGGCCGGAGTGACGCATCCTGCCCGGCCTCATGGTCGCGCACTCCCTTCGCAGAACTTCGCTCGTCGCTCTCGTCCTGCTCGCCGCCGCCTGTGGGCCCGAAGCCGCGCCGCCCGCGCTGCCGCCGCCCACCAGCGCCGCGCCGTCAGCGAAGAGCACGGCTCCGTCCGCCGACGCGGCGAAGGCGCGGCCCGCCGTGCCCGCGGCGCTCGACATCGATCCCGTCGCGATCGCGCTCGGGCGGACCACCGCCGGCCCCGGCACCGCCGACGACGTGGCGAAGGCCCGCGCCGGCGTGGTCCTGCTCTGCGACGCCAGCATCGCGCGCGCCAACGTGCTCCTCGACGAGGTGCGCGCGCTCGACAAGCAGCCCGACAGCGCCCTCACGTGGGACGCGACCCTCGGCGCGCTCGACCGCGCGAAGATCGCCATCCGCAACGCCGGTGATTTCCCCGGCCTCATGGCGGTGGCCCATCCCGACGCGAGCGTGCGCGAGCAGGCCAAGGGCTGCGACCCGAAGATCGACAAGCTCGAGACCGGCATCTGGCTCGACGCCGCCGTGGCGCGCGTCGTGAAGCGCTACGCCGCGAAGAAGGAGCCGCTCGCCGGCCCGCGCGCGCGGCTCCTCGCGAACACGCTCCGCGACTTCCGTCGCAATGGCCTCGAGCTCGACGCGCAGGGACAGGCCCGCACGCGCGAGATCAACGAGGAGCTCACGAAGCTGGGGCAGGACTTCGACACGAACCTCGCCGCCTCGCACCTCTCGGTGGACGCGACGCCGGCCCAGCTCGAAGGCCTGCCCAAGGAGTGGCTCGCCTCCCACAAGCCGCAGCCCGACGGCAAGATCAAGGTCTCCACCGACTACCCCGACTACTTTCCCGTCATCACGTACGCGAAGGACCGGCAGGTCGCGCTCGATCTCTTCAAGCAGTTCGACAACCGCGCCGCCGACAAGAACGTCGCGGTCCTCGACCGCATCCTCGCGCTGCGCTCGGAGAAGGCGAAGCTCCTCGGCTACCCGACCTGGGCGGACTACGTGCTCGAGCCGCGCATGGCGAAGGACGCGAAGAACGTCGCCTCGTTCCTCGACGGGCTGCGCAAACACGTCGCGAAGAAGGGCGACGCCGAGATGGCCGAGTTCCGCGCGCTGCACGCGAAGCTCGGCGGGAAGATCACCGATCCCATCCCGCCCTCCGACCGCCTCTATCTCGAGGATCAGCTCCGCAAGTCGAAGTACGGCCTCGATTCCAAGGAGGTCAGCCAGTACTTCGAGGTCCGCAAGGTGAAGGAGGGGCTGCTCACCATCACCGCGAAGATGTTCAACATCAAGTTCCGTCCCGCGCCCGACGCGCCGACCTGGCACGCCGACGTCGAGCCCATGGAGGTCACCGACGCGAGCGACAAGGTGCTCGGCCGCTTCTTCTTCGACCTCTATCCGCGTGAGGGAAAGTACAAGCACGCCGCGGTGTTCAGCATCCGCGACACGGTCAAGCTCGCGGACGGTTCGCGCCTCGTGCCGATGGCGGCCATCGAATGCAATTTCCCGAAGCCGGGCAGCGGCGGACCGGCCCTCTTGAGCCACCAGGACGCCGTGACGTTCTTCCACGAATTCGGCCACGTGATCCATCACGTGCTCAGCGAGTCCGAGCTCTCGTCGTTCGCGGGCACGAGCGTGGCGCGCGACTTCGTCGAGTCGCCCTCGCAGATGCTCGAGGAGTGGGCGTGGGCGAAGGAGACGCTCGATCTCTTCGCGGTGCACCACGAGACCGGCAAGCCCTTGCCTCCCGCGCTCCACAGCGCGATGCTCCGCTCGCGCGGCTTCGGACGCGCGCTCGCCACGCAGCGGCAGCTCTTCCTCGCGGCGCTCGACCAGACGTACCACACGCGGCAACCGCCGCTCGACACCACGAAGATCCTCCAGGAGACGAACGACGCGTACACGCCGTTCAAGTACGTCGAGGGCACGCACTTCCAGGCGAGCTTCGGCCACCTCATCGGCTACGACGCGGGCTACTACGGCTACCAGTGGGCGCTCTCCATCGCGCAGGACCTCTTCACGCGCTTCAAGAAGGAGGGCCTCCTCAACGCGAAGACCGCCGCCGACTACCGCGCCGCCATCCTCTCGCAGGGCGGCAGCGAGGACGAGACGAAGATGGTCACGAAGTTCCTCGGCCGCCCGCCGAGCGAGGCGGCCTACAAGACGTTCCTGCTCGAATAGCATTCGCCCCGGCGCTGGCTGCGCGCGCACATTTCGCCGGCGATCATCGCGGCACGATGGTTGCGGGACCGCGCGCATGTCGAGTCGATACGCCCTGGACCTCGCGCTCCTACTGGCGGCGTGCGCCGTGGACAACAACGGCGCCGGCGGCGCCGATCCCGAGACGGAGGCCCAGACCGGGGCCGGTCAAGCCGGGCCCGGTCAGGCCTCCGGGCTTCGGCGGCGGTGAGAGCTTCGCGTCGGTTGAGAACGTCCCGCTCTGGCTCATCGAGCTCGAGGTGACCACGGCAGACGTCGACGATGCGGGCACCGACGATCCCGTCGCGCATGCGCATGCGCATGCGCACGCGCGACGGCGGCACCGTGGACCTCGATCTGGGGGGCGACGACCGAGAGCGCGGCGCGACCCAGCGCTACATCGTGAACCCGTGGTCCGTGCGCTCGATGGGCGGTCACGAGCGTCGCGCTGCGGGTCAACGGCGACAGCAACCCGATCTTCCAGCGCACGTTCCGCGCGCCGGTGTGGCTCGACAACGACGACGGCCACGCGCGAAACGTGGTCATCGGCGGCACGGAGCTGCGCGCCCATCGGAGCTGGAGCCCGATCGGAAACCCGGCGCTGGTGCAGCCACCATCCGATATCAGCGGCCGGCTCCTCGAGCGGATGATCGAAGGCGCGATGGGCGATGCGCTCCAGGAGATCCCGCGCGTGGGGCTCGGGAGCAAGTTCGGGCGGAGCTACGTGGAGGCCGAGCGCGCGTGCGCCGACGTGACGAACGTCGAGCTCGATCCCGAAGACCCGTTCATCACGTTCCTGAACGGGTTCGGCGACTACTTCGAGAACACGACCCTCGATCACCGCTGCACGGATGACCCGCGCGTCGTCGGCTACGGGACCACGTTCCTGCACGTCGGACCGTGATAATGACCCGGGGATGAACGTCGGTTCCTCGTTCGCCATCGAGAGCATCCGCGCGGTCCGCCTCGACGTGCCGATGCGCAAGGCGTTCGGCATCGCGGGCGGCGCGCAGGACGTCGCCCGCAACGTCCTCGTGGAGATCGCGCTCGGCTCGGGCGTGCGCGGTTGGGGCGAGGCCGCGCCGCTCCCGCCGTTCAACGGCGAGACCCAGGCCGACGCGCTCGCCGCCATCGAGCGCGCCACGCCGCTGCTCCTCGGCGCCGACGTCCGGTCGTGGCGCGCGCTGGCGGAGCGCATCCAGGACGCGTCGCCCGCGTCGGCCTCCGCGGCGTGCGCGCTCGAGACCGCGACCATCGATGCACTCGCGCGCTCCCGCTCCACCTCCCTGCGCGTGTTCTTCGGCGGCAGCCCCGGTGATGACCACATCGAGACCGACATCACGATCACCACCGGCACCGTCGAGGAGGCGGGGCGCGAGGCGCGCGAGCACGCCGCGTTTCGCACGCTCAAGATCAAGGTCGGCGGCAAGGCCGAGCACGACGTCGACCTCGACCTCGGCCGCGTCCTGGCGGTGTACGCGGCGCGCCCCGACGCGCGGCTCTTGCTGGACGCCAACGGCGGGCTCTCCGTGCGCGACGCGCTGCACCTCGCCGCCGAGCTCGCGAAGCGCGGCGTGATGCCGGCTCTCTTCGAGCAGCCGATCGCGCCTGGCAGCTGGGAGGCGCTGGCGGAGGTGCGGCGCGTCTCGAAGCTCCCCATCGCCATCGACGAGTCGGTGACGCGCCCCGAGGACGTCATCGCCGCGTATCGCGCGGGCGCGATCGACGGCGCGAACGTGAAGATCATGAAGTCGGGCATCGCACGCGCCCTCGACATCGTCGCCGCGACGCGCGCGTGCGGCGTCCTCCCGATGATCGGCGGCATGGTGGAGACGCGCCTGGCGATGGGCACCTCCGCGTGCCTGGCGGCGGGCGTGGGCGGCTTCGCGTTCATCGATCTCGATACGCCGCTCTTCCTGTCGGCGGATCCGTTCGACGGCGGCTACACGTACGCCGGCCAGCGCCTCGACCTCCGGCCGATCATCACGGGCCACGGCTGCACACCCCGCGCGTGACGCGCCTCACTTCTCCTTCGTGAAAAAGAGGTTCAGCACCTTGTTGCCGAACGACTCCATCGCCTCGGTCGCCATCGTGTCGTAGACCTTCTCCTCCGCCGGGCCCGGCGCGAGGTCCTCGTCCTTGAGGAGGCCGATCGCGGGCTGCTTCACGGAGTCCGCTTTGAGCTTGATGGGCTTCGCGTCGGCAGGCAGCACGAACGACGCCTCGAACGGGAAGAGGACGCCCACGTAGCTTCCGCGCGGCTTCGTGCTCACCGCGGTGTTGCCCGACCACTCCGCGGAGTACGTGATGAAGAGCGTCGGGACCTTCACCTCGGGGAGCGTTTCCGCGTCGGGCGAGACCTGCGCGCCTAGCCCCACGTCGAAGAGCTCGGGGCTGAGACCCGCGTCGAAGCGCGTCGCCAGCAGCTTGCCGAGCACGCCCTCGCGCCGCGTGCTGCGCTTCTCGTCGAACTGGCGAGACGGATACGAGACCTCGCCCATGAACGACGGCGTCTTGGCGACGAACGCGTCGGCGCGGCTCATCGACTCGCTCTTCTTCCGGCGGAAGCGGATCTCCACCTTCGGACCGTGCTTCTCGGCGTACGCGAAGAGGCGCTCCACGAAGGGGACGACGTTCTTGTCCCTGGGCGGCGTGGGCGTGTGCTTCTTGTAGGCCTCGAGCTCGCGCACGTAGACCGCGTGGATGGCTTCCTTCAGCTCCGCGTCGACGCCGTGGTCGGGGTACTTCTTCGAGAACTCGTCGAGCCCGGCTAGCGTGCCGACGGCCTTGGCCTTCTCCAGCTCCGAGAGCATCGCGGCGCGGATCGAGACGCCGACCTCGGTGCCGATCTTCGAGGCCGGGTGGCCGGCCTTGTACTTGAGGAGCGCCGCGACGGTGCCGGCACGCTCGGCGTCGCGCAGCTCGGCGCGCGGCAGGAGCGTGTTCGAGACCTCGCCCTTGAACTTCTGGCCGTGCACGAGATACGCGCGGTAGGAATCGGTGTCGTTCACCTGCGTGGCGCGCGCGTACATGGTCTTGTCGCTGCCGTTGTTGCGTGAGGCCCAGAGCGTGGGCGCGATGATGCCGGCCACGACCAGCGCCGCCACCCAGCCGAGCTTCTTCCACGGCGGCAGGCGCATCTCGTGGGGATCGCGCGGCCCGACCGGGCTCGAGAAGCGGGGATTGTGCAGCGGATCGACGGCGACGAGCTCCTTCGGATCCTCGGTGGCCCGCGCATGCATCGCGCGGTCGCGCGCGGACTGCACCTCGGCGACGATCCCGGCGGCCTGCGCGGGGTCGGTGCAGGCGAAGAGGAAGCTCGCGCCCCCGGAGAACGCGAGGCGCACCGAACCGCCCTGGATGTCGACGTTGGCGAGATCCTGCGTGGAGTAGACCCTGAACTGGTCGCTCCGCGCGTCGATGAGGCAGGCCGGGAAGAGATAGATGCCCGCGCCGTAGGGCAGCGCGCGCTCGCGGACGCCGCGTCCGAACGCCTGCACGAGGCCGAACGCGACGCCGAAGATCAGGAGCCCGTAGATTATCAGCGCCTTCCAAGAATGGAGCGACAGCGAGCTCTCGAGCGAGCCGTAGCCAATGCGCGTCACGATGATGGTGACGATGAAGCTCGCGGCCGTGAGTCCGAGCCACGCGAGCTTGGTCGGCGTTCCGCCTTTGGACGCAAGGAGAGGAGCGGGCGGAAACCCGCTCATCACCGAACCGACGAACCGGTCCTGAATCGCGCGTGGGAGCTTGTAGAAGTCGACAGCCTTCATCGGCACGCGGGTCGGCCCGCCCGAGCGGAGCGTATCAGGCACTCTCGAAGCGCACGAGGTTACGTGCAAGGGCCGCCAGGCCGACGAGGTCCTCGACGGCTCCCCCGAGGTGGGGCGTGGCGATCGCCGAGCCCGACTCGGTCTCCATCCGCAGGCGGGCCAGCAGATCGCGATCGCGCTGCGCGCGCCAGCGCTCGGCGTCGGCGAGCTGCGTCAACTTGCGGACCCCGCTACGCTCCGCCTCGGTGCTGTCCGGGCCCACCGGAAGGGTCTCGGGGCCCAGAAAACCGCGGGTATACGCCCAGCTGCGGTTCAGGACGTAGCCCGCGAAGGGCAGCCCGAGCTCCTTGATCTTGGCCTGGAAGAACGAGGCCTCGCTCAGCGCCGCGGGCTCGGGGCTCGTGACGAGGAGGAAGGCCGCCTCGTCCGACGAGAGCAGCTTGCGCACCGCCTCGGCGTGGTTGCGCATGCCGCCGAACATGCCCGAGAACGCGCCGAGGAAACTCTGCAAGTCCTCATAGAAGCCCTCACCGAAGGCCCGCGTGAAGACGCGCTCGATCAAATTCGAGGCGGCGGCCATGATCGCGCCCTTCTTGGGGAGGAAGACGCCGATCACGCGCTCGTCGAGGAACATGGAGAGCTTGCGCGGCGCCTCGAGGAACTCGAGCGCGTTCCGCGAGGGCGGCGTATCGAGGACCACGAGGTCGTATTTCCCCTCGGTGGAGAGCGTATAGAGCGCCTCGGCCGCGGTGTACTCCTGCATGCCGGCGACGATCTTCGAGAGGTGCTGGTAGAGCCGGTTGTCGAGGATCTCCTTGACGCGATCCTCGTCGGTCGCGAGGCGCCGCACCATCTGCTCGAACACCACCTCGGGGCTGAGCATCCACGCGTGCAGCTCGCCATGAGGCGGAACGCCGAGCTGATCGAGCTTCGCACGCGGCACCGGCGAAGGAACGCGCGCGGCGTCCGGGATACCCATCGCCTCCGCGAGCCGGCGGGCGGGATCGATGGTGAGGACCAGCACCTTCCGGCCCTGGATGGCGCTCGCCACGCCGATCGCGGCCGCGGTGGTGGTTTTGCCGACGCCGCCCGCGCCACAGCACACGATCACCTTCTTCTCGCGGACGAGCGGGTCCACGAACGTGACGGTGTCGAGGAGGCCGGGGACGACGTCGGGCGGGCGCGAGGAGGAGCTCATGCCGCGCCTCCTTCCACCGCCATGAGCGAGGCCATCTCCTCGGCGAGACGCGGCCCGTCGAGCCAGACGTCCTGCAGCGCGACGATCGGGACCTTCACCTCGCGCTGGAGGCGGGCCAGCGATACGCGCGCGCGATCGATGCGCTCCATCGTGCGCTCACCGAGCGTCGGCGGTCTCCCGTCGAGGAGCGCGCGCACCGCCTCCCGCTCCGCCTCGGTGAACGGATCGAACGGGACCCGATTGACGAAGACTTGCGCGAGCGGGATGTCGTGCAGCTGGATGCCTTTGCACAGCTCGAGCGCCTCGCTCACGGGCAGCGTCTCGGGGAGGGTCACGACGACGGCGCCGGTGCGCTCGGTGTCGGTCAGCAGGTCGAGGCCCTCGCGCACCGCTGCGGCGATGGGGCCCGTGGGGATCACCCGCAGCAGCGACGCCGGGATCTGCGCGAGCGCCAGGGCGTGACCGGTGGCGGGGAGGTCGACGATGATCATCTCGTGCTCGTCACTTCCGTCGCGCCGCTTGGCGCGCACGAGATCGAGGAGCCGGTAAAGCACCCCCATCTCGGGGAACGTGGGCGCGGCGGCGAGGAAGCGACGGATGGCGGCGGAGCGCATCGCTGCGTCGGCGAGGATCTTCATGGGCAGGACGTCACGCAAGAAGCGAGTGTGGCCGAGGTGCGGCGCGAGCAGCACCGCCTTGAGGTTCGGCGCGACGGTCACCGGCTCGATGCCGATGGTGTCGATACCGAGCGCGTCCGCCAGGGCCGAGCTCGCCTTCGGGTCGCCGACCATCTCCGCGCAGAGCACGCGCTTCCCCTGACCCGCGGCGTAGCGCGCGAGCGAGGCGGTGAGGGTCGTCTTTCCGACGCCCCCCTTGCCCGTGACCAGCACGGCGCGCAGCGGAAGCAGGCTCTTCAAGCGAATTCATGCGTATCACAGCCTGAAGTGCTTGCGGGTGAGGGCTCGCCCGGCCGGTGCTACGCTTCTGCCCATGCCGAAGGACGACGAGGATCTCGAGGTACGCTGCCCGGAATGCGGAGCTTCCGTCCGGGTGACGGTCGAGAAGGCCGAACGGGAAAACAAGGCGAAGTGCCCCAACGGTCACGAGATACCGCTCGCGAAGGCGCTGGGCTGAAGAAGTGATGGCGGGACGGACGAACGGGCGCACGGCCGCGCTCGTGGTGGCGGTGGTCGGCGCACTGGCGGTTGCCCATGCGGGCTGCGGCTCCGACGACCCGCAGCTGTTCGTCCGCCCGCTCGACGCCGGGAGCGACCGCGACGCGACCGACGAGAATTTGCCGGACGTCGATCCCACGCTCGGTGGCCCCTGCACCGACGACAAGCAGTGCGACGACCAGATCCCCTGCACGTTCGACCGCTGCGATCAGGCGACCGCCCGCTGCCGCAACGTCCCCGACGACACGCTCTGCGACGACCAGACCTACTGCAACGGGCGCGAGGTCTGCGTGCTGCGCCGGGGCTGCACCGCCGGGCCCGTGGTCACGTGTCAGGACGACAGCGTCTGCACCATCGACCGCTGCAACGAGGCGACGAAGGGCTGCGAGCACAAGCCGCGCGATCTCGACGGTGACGGCGATCCCGACGACCACTGCGTCGGCAAGGCCGACTGCGACGACCTCGATCCCAACATCAGCAGCACGCACAGCGAGGTGTGCGGCAACTTCATCGACGACAACTGCGATGGCCGGGTCGACGAGGCCGGCTGCGTGCAAGCCGCCAACGACGTCTGCGCGACCGCGCTCTCGGTGACCGCGTCCGGCACCTATCTCCTCTCCACCGTCGCGACGCGCAAGGACTACACGACCACGTGCTCGGTCACGACGCCCTCGTCGGCGAAGGACGTGGTGGTCAAGGTCGTCGTGCCGGGCAACCCCGGCGATGCACCGAAGGACGTCGAGGTCTGGGCGAATGCGCAGGTCTCCACCAACGAGGTCGCGATCGCGGTGCAGACGACGTGCGGCCAGGTCGCCTCCGAGGTGGGCTGCGGCCACGTCGCGGCCTCGCCCTCGGCACGCGCCGTCGTGCGCAGCGCCGCGGCCGGCTCGACCATCGCCGTCGTCGTGACGTCGCAGCTCGAGGGGGCGGTCGATCTGAAGGTCGACATCCGCGCCGGCATCGCCGCGCCGACCAACGAGTCGTGCGCCGCGCCGCAGAGCGTGACGCTCGAGACCCCCTTCACGGTGAGCCTGATCGACCCCGCGAAGGACGTGCCGACCGACTGCGATGCCTCGAAGACCGGCGAGCTCACGTACGCGTTCACGCTCGCCGCCCCGCAGGACGTCCGCATCTTCGCCTCCACCCTCGTGGGAAGCGGGGTGCCCGTGGTCTCGCTCCGCGACGCGAGCTGCACGAGCGAGCTGCGCTGCCGCGTCGGGTCGACGGTGCCGGTCTTTGCACGCAGCCTCGCCGCCGGCACGCACGTGTTCGCGGTATCGGGCACACGCCAGATCGACGCGAGCGTGCTCGTGAAGACCTATCCCCCCACCGCCGCGCCGGCGAACCAGATTTGCGCGACCGCTCCTCCCATCGCCACCAACAGCACGGTCATCGTGGATCTCTCCGCGCAGGAGGACGCGATCAAGAACGGCTGCCTCCCCGGCGGCTCGGCCGCGGCCTACGACCTCACGCTCACGCAGCCGAGCGACGTGCTCGTGATCGGCCGCTTCGCGCAGAACGAGCTGGGCGGCATCTCGCTGAACCAGGTCGGCTGCACGACCGCGGACGTGTTGCAGTGCGCGAAGGGAGCGACGCCGCAGCGCGTCTCGAAGCGTAACCTTCCCGCCGGAAGCTACCGCGTGGTCGTCGCCGACGAGCTCGGGCAGAACGCGCAGGTCTCGGTGCTCATTCGTCCCGCGGTCGCGCCCACGAGCGTCGGTGCGTCGGACGCGTGCGCCTCGCCATTCGCCATCCCGGTGGCGGGCGGCTTCTTCACCGGCAACACCACGAGCAGCACGGCCGATTTCAACGCGAGCTGCGACGCCCCTGGACAGCCCATCGGCGGCGCGCGCGATCAGCTGCTCAGGCTCGATCTCGTGCAGCCGCAGCGCGTGGTCTTCGACATGAGCGGCTCGTTCTACACGACGCTGCTCGACCTCCGGAAGGGCGCGACATGCCCGGGCATCGAGGTGCCGAACGCCTGCCACGTCGGCTTCCAGGCGAGCCGGAGCTTCCTCGATCTTCCGCTCACGGCAGGGACCTACTTCGTGCAGGTCGACGGCTACAACGCCGACAAGGGCGCGTGGAACCTCGACGTGCGCGTCCTGCCGCCCTGATCTCGGGTCAGGCGCTCGCGGCGACCGACCGGCCCACGTTGACGGCGCGGCATCGGGCTGGGGTGAGCGGCTGTCGCGCTCATGCGGAATGAAGGTTCATTCCGTACCACGAGCCTGGCGGTCGTCGAGGCGGTCTGGTAGTTGGGTAGCTAGATGCCTCTCGCGCCGCGCTCCCAGGCCTTCAGCCGCACGCAGATGACCGAGTACGTGCTTCCTCAGCATGCGAACGCGCTCGGCAGCGTGTTCGGCGGCCAGATCATGGGCTGGGTCGATCTCTGCGCCGCCATCTGCGCGCAGCGCCACTCGGGGCGCATGGCGGTGACGGCGTTCGTCGACGATCTGAAGTTCGAGCTACCCGTCCACGTCGGCGAGGTGGTCCGCCTCGAGGCGACCGTCACCGCCGTGTTCCGCACCTCGATGGAGATCGAGGTCATCGTCGAGGGCGAGGACGCGCCCACCGGCCGCCGCTGGCCGTGCGTCGATGCGCGCCTCACGTTCGTCGCCATCGACGAGGCCCGAAAGCCCACGGAGGTCCCTCCCCTCGTCGCCGACGCCGCGTCGGCCATCTCGCAGGCCGCCGGCGAGGCCCGCCGCCAGGAGCGCCTCGCAAAGCGCAAGGGCTGAGACCGAGAGCGAGACCGCGGAAGGCCCGGAGGGTTCTCGCGCGGCTCGCCTTTTCCGCGCGGGGTCGGCGTGGTAACTCACGCCCGTCATGACTGATCCGAAGATCCCGAGCGTGCCTCCGCTTCCCGGCAGCAACGTCGTGTCGATCGCCAAGCTCGCCGATCACGTCGGCGAGGAGGTCACCCTCCAAGGGTGGCTCTACAACAAGCGCTCGAGCGGCAAGCTCCACTTCCTCGAGGTCCGTGACGGCAGCGGCATCGTGCAGGCGGTCGTGTTCAAGGGCGACGTCTCCCCCGAGCTCTTCGCCGCCGCCGACCACCTCCAGCAGGAGGCGAGCCTCACGGTCCTCGGCACCGTGAAGGAGCACGGCAAGATCAAGGGCCAGTACGAGCTCCAGGTGAAGGAGCTGAAGCTGCTCGGCGCGCCGTCGCGCGAGTACCCGATCTCCCCGAAGGAGCACGGCACCGACTTTCTCATGGACAACCGCCACCTCTGGCTGCGGTCGAAGCGCCAGCACGCGATCATGCGCGTGCGGCACTCCATCATCAAAGCCGTTCGCGACTTCTTCGACATGAACGACTTCACCCTGATCGATGCGCCGATCTTCACGCCAAACGCCTGCGAGGGCACCTCCACGCTCTTCCAGACCGACTACCACGGCGAGCCCGCGTTCCTCACGCAGTCGGGGCAGCTCTACATGGAGGCGGCCGCGGCCGCCTTCGGCAAGGCCTACTGCTTCGGCCCCACGTTCCGCGCAGAGAAGTCGAAGACGCGCCGGCACCTCGCCGAGTTCTGGATGGTCGAGCCCGAGGTGGCGTTCATGAACCTCGAGGAGGACATGCGCCTCGCCGAGCACTTACTGAGCTACGTCGTCGCGCGCGTGCTCGAGACGCGGCAGGACGAGCTCAAGATCCTCGAGCGCGACACCAAGATGCTCGAGAACGTGCAGGCGCCCTTCCCGCGCATCACCTACCACGAGGCCATCGACATCCTGCAGCAGAACGGGCACCCCGAGGCGAAGGTCGGCGACGACTTCGGCGGCGACGAGGAGACGGTCATCTCCAACAAGTTCGACCGCCCCGTGATCGTGCACCGCTACCCGATCAGCCTGAAGGCGTTCTACTTCGCGCGTGACGCGAAGGATCCCCAGCTCGCGCTCAACATGGACGTGCTCGCGCCCGAGGGGTACGGCGAGATCGTCGGCGGCGGTGAGCGCGAGGGCGATCTGGCGCGTCTCGAGGGCGCCATCGCCGAGCATCGCCTCCCGAAGGAAGCGTTCGAGTGGTACCTCGACCTCCGTCGCTACGGCACGTTCCCCCACGCCGGCTTCGGCCTCGGCATCGAGCGCACCGTCTCGTGGATCTGCGGCCTGCCGCACGTCCGCGAGACCATCCCGTTCCCGCGCATGCTGAACCGCCTCGCCCCGTAGGCTGCTGGGGCTCCGGCCCCTCGCTTCGCCAACGCGCTCAGCGGCAGGCGATGGGTTTGGCTTTCGTCGCGTCGGGGCCGTCGGTCAGCGTCTGCGCTTGCGCGAGGAGCTCGCGCGCGGAGGTCGTGTCGAGGCGCACGATGGTGGTCGTACGAAGCGGGGAGCCTTCGGGGTCGTCGCGGTGCGAGATGAGGCCGATCACCTCGGCCTCCGCGCCGTCGACCACCGGACCGCCCACGTCCCCTTTGCACAGCGGGATGTCGACCACGATCGCCTCGGAGACGCGGCTCCGGATCGTGCCCACGCGATCCTTCATGCTGGTGCCGCGTCCCGCGCACTGACCGAACCCCAGCGCCTGGACGCGGCCTCCCGTGCCGGGCGCGCTCGCCACCTTCAACGGTTGTACCCACGGCGCGGGCTCGGAGAGGACGAGGAGCCCGACGTCGAGGTCGTTCCATTCGCAGCTCGGGAGCACCGCGTACTTCGCAGTGCGGTTCGTCCAGGTGAGCGTGCTCGACGCGATCTCGACGCGGTAGTCGTGGCCCGCGCCGAGGAGCGTGACGCCGCGCCCTTCGCCCTTGAGGCATTGCTGCGCGGTGGCGATGACGCGCGGCCCGAGGACCACGCCCGAGCAAACGATCCCGTTCGGGCCGTGGATGTGCACGAGCGCGCGCTCCTGCTTCGTCTCCGCGGCGGGCCGCTCGGGCTCGACCACCTCGGTGTCGTTCGGCAGATCGTGCGAGCCGTTCGGATGCTCGTGGTGGGCGGCGCCGCCGGCCAGGCTCTGCGGCGCCCCCGCGGAGGTCGGCTGCTCGTTGCTCACGAACGAGACCTGCGAGGGTCCTGCGCATCCCGCGCACGCAACGACGACGGCACCGATCAGGAGCGAGAAATCAGCCAGCATCCGTCGAACGTATCAGAGCGACGCGGCGGCCTCGGCGAACAAGGTCCGGTACCGCTCCGCCGGCAACGTCCACGAGAAGTCCCCGCCCATGCCGCGGACCGAGGCCTCGACCACCAGCCCGCGGTCCCGCCACAGCTCGAAGGCGGCGATGGTCGCGGCGCGGAGGGAGGGGACGTCCGCATGCGCCGCGACGAAGCCCGTACCGCGGCCGTTCGCCGCGTCGATGGGCGCCACGGTGTCGTGCAGCCCGCCCACGTTCGTGACGATGGGGATCGCTCCGTAGCGCATCGCATAGAGCTGCGTCAGGCCGCACGGCTCGAACCGTGACGGGACGAAGAAGAAGTCCGCGCCCGCATAGACGCGGCGCGAGAGCAGCGAATCGAACGCGATACGCACCGCGACGCGCCCCCGGAAGCGCTCCGCGGCGACCAGCAGGCTCGACTCGAGCGCCCCGTCGCCCTGCCCCACCAGCAGGACGCGACCGCCGCGCTCCACGATCTCTCCCAGCATCGGCACCAGGAGATCGATGCCCTTCTGCCAGGTGAGGCGCGTCACGCAGCCGAACAGCGGACCGTCGCCCGCGTCGAGCGCGACCTCCTTCGCCAGCGCGGCCTTGTTCGCGGCGCGCGCCCAGGCCACGCTCGTGGCGTCGAAGGGCTGCGCGATCGCGTCGTCGGTGCGGGGGTCGAAGCGGTCGTCGATCCCGTTGAGGATGCCGGTGAGCTTGGCCTCGTGCGCGCGCAGGTGCTCGTCGAGCCCGAAGCCGAGCTCGGGGGTGAGGATCTCCTGCGCGTACGTCGGGCTCACGGTGGTGATGCGATCCGCGAGGGCGGTCGCGCCCTTGAGCAGGTTGACGTTACCGCGGTGCCACAGGATCTCGGGCCGGAACGCCCCGCGCGGCAGGTGCAGGCGGTCGAGCGCGCCTTCGTCGAGCACGCCCTGGAACGCGAGGTTGTGCACGGTGAACACCGTGGCCTTGCGCTTCCAGTGCTCGCCCATCACCAGGCGCGCGTAGAGCACCGCGAAGGACGCATGCCAGTCGTGCGCGTGGATGACGTCCGGCCCGCCCTCCCAGAGACGCGCGCCGACCTCGAGCGCTCCGCGTGACATCACCGCGAAGCGCAGCTCGTTGTCGCCGAAGGCGCCGCTCGCGTCGCCGTAGATCCCGGCGCGTCCGAAGAGGGGGGGGTCGTCGATGAGGCAGATGCGGCGCGTCCCGCCGGAAGGAAAGCGGATCGTCTCGAGCTCCACGACGCCGAGCTGCCGGACATCGTCCGCGCCCCAGCCGTGGCGGGCCTCGACTGCGCCGTACCAGCGCTTCGTCTCGCTCGGTACGGTGGTCACGCCGTAGAGCGGCGTGACGACCACGACGTCCTCACCGAGCTCGGCCAGCGCGAGCGAGAGCGCGGCCACGACATCACCGAGCCCGCCCGTGCGCGCGAGCGACTCCACCTCCGACGAGATCATGAGAATGCGCGACACCGGTGGGCTGGCGATTGTGCCACGGACGCGGTCAGGATCGCATCACTTCACGCGCAGCATCACCCAGCCGAGCGCGGCGCCGACCGCGGTGAGCACGAGCGTCGGTACGACGTGCGCGAGGATGCAATGCACGGCCGTCGCGTGCGGACAGCGAAGGTAGGCCATCACCACCGCCCAGGCGCCCGCGGTCATGCCGAGCGCCGCCCCGGTGACGGCCGGATGAACGGGGTCGGTGCCCCGCCGCGCCAAGAGCAGTGCGAGGAGCGGCAGGAGGCCCTGGGCGACGCTCATGAGCCCGCACGCCAGGTGCACGCTGCCCGGCACGTCCTCCGCCGTTTGCGCGGGCCAGGCCATCGTCGCGCACAGCGCCGCCAGCGCGAGCAGCGGCGCGGTCACCACCACCGCAGTGAGCAGCACCGAGCGCGGGCGCCCGAGCATCGGGCCGCGCCCGGTCGAGGAGAGGCGCGTCAGGATCGCCGCCGCCAGCAGGCCGAAGCCCGTGGTGAACCCGATCATCTCCACCGGCCGCGTGCCGGGAGCCACGCCGCCCATCGCCACGAACAGCGAAGCGGTCGCGAGCGCCCCGATCGCCGCGAGCACCAGCACGCGACGCTTGTATACTGCACGCGTTGGCGAGGGCGTGCGCGCCGCCGCGGCGAGGACACGCGACCGGAGGTCGGCCGCGGCGGACGGTTCCTGGCTCATGCCTGGCCTCTTCGGGGTCGGTCGTGCTTGTCGTCCTCGATGCCGAGCGTCGTGAGGACCGCCCGCATGGCCTCGTAGGCGCGGTGCGCGCGGAGCTTCACCGCCGCCACCGTGGTGCCCAGGACCTGCGCGGCCTCGGCGACGCTCAGCCCGTCCTGCTTGATCAGCTCGAACGCGACGCGCTGGTTCTCGGGGAGCCGCGCGAGCTCGTCGGCCAGCTTGCCGGCGACCTCCTTGGCGATCACCACGTCGTCGGCGCGCGCATCGACCGCCTCGAGGAGCTGGGTGAGGTTGTCGTCACCGCTGGGCGCCAGCACCTCTCGTCCCCCGCGGCGGTGCTGGTCGATGAGCAGCCGGCGCGCGATGGCGAACGCCCAGGGCACGACCTGGCCACCGAGCGTGAACCGGCCTCGCGCGCGATGGATCTGCAGCATCGTTTGCTGGACGACGTCCTCGGCGCGCGCGCGGTCTTGCGTGTAGCGGAGAAGAAAGGACTGAAGTCGCGGCGCGAGCCCGTCGTAGATCTCCTCGAAGGCCGAGTCGTCCCCGCGGGCATAGCGGTCCATCGCTGCGTCGAGCAGAGCGCTGGCGGGATCCGCCTTGCGGTTGCGCTGCTCCGTCACGGCGAGCGTTCTATCACGCAAGTCCGGACGCGTGCCGGGCAGCAGCGCGGGGGTCGGCTCGGAAAGGGCGAACATGATGGAGGAGCCGTCTCCGAGGTACGCAGCGTGTTTGCGGAGGTTTCGCCCGGACGTGCGAACCATCCCACGCGGACGACGGGCCTCGGCCCCTGGTCCTCGGTTCGCCCAGCTTGATGCAGCACCACCTCAGCCGGGGCGCGGTGCGCGCGCGGCCCGCCGACCATCGTTTTGCGAGGAACCGGCATGTCCTCGAAAATGCGCGAAATTGCCTACATCCTCGCGCCGCGGCGGTACGCGCATTGCATTCGTGAGCCCGGGACCGGGCGGCGCACGTGTGGCTGATGTGCCCACGCATTTGTCCGAGATCAAACGCGAATCCTGGAAAGCCTGACCAGGGGACGATAGGAGTTAAAGAGGATGGGAAAGAGTTCGACCATTGCCACTGCGCTCTTCGCGACGGTCGTCGCGACGCTGACGGTGGGCACGGCGAACGCGGACAGCTCGACGAACGTCGACTGGTCGCGGGTGCTGAACGATCTCGACACGGTCGCGCGCAAGGGCGCCGACGTGCTCGACAGCCCGCGCTGCGGAAGCGCCGGCTGCCAGACCGACACGAACGCGACGGCGCGCGCTCCCGAGCGGCTGCTCTTCAATCGCCAGCAATACGCTGGACGCGAGTGGGTCGCGGTCGATCCGAAGTTCTCGCTGGTCGCCCGTGACTGGAACGAGGCGTACAAGGTCGCCGGAGAGCGCCTCGCGCTCGTCGATGCGCTGCGCCTCACGAGCTCCACGCGCATGGTGCTCGGTCGCGTGCGCGCGAACGACTCGCGCATCTCCCCCTTCGCCCAAGTCGGCCTCGGCCAGTGGCGCACCGATCCGTATCTGCTCCCGCGGACCGCGCGGTACACGGAGATCGCCGCGCAGGCCGCAGGCGGCGTGGAGATCCGGCTGATCGGCACGTGGCAGATGGCGCTCGAGACGACGATGACGATGCTCTATCGCGAGTCGCGCGACGCGAGCATGCCGGCGGCCCGGAACTGGAGCACCACCTTCGCGTCGCGCGTCGAATTCTGACTCTCGCTCCTGCCGACGATCCGCGCGCCGACCGCCTGTCGACGATCCGCGCGTCGAGGGCGTCGAGGGCGTCGAGGGCGCACAAGGAAGAAATCATCACCGCTTCGTGATGCGCCAGACGCAGTCGCCGGCGTCGTCCGTCACGTAGAGCACGTCGCGATGGAAGGCGACGGCCACCGGGCGGCCCCACACGTTGCCCTCGGGGGTGACGAAGCCCGTCATGAAGTCCACGTACTCGCCGCTGGGGACGCCCTGCTTCGTCGGCACGTGAATGACCTTGTAGCCCGTGCGTCGGGCGCGGTTCCACGAGCCGTGCTCGGCGGCGAAGGCGGCGCCCTGGTACTCGGCGCCGAGCGCCTTGCCCTCGTAGAACGCTAGGCCGAGCGACGCGGAGTGCGACTGGAGCAGGACGTCGGGGACCACGACCCTGTCCTTCAGGTCGGCGCGCTTGCCCTCGTGCCGCGGGTCCTGGTTCGCGCCGATGTAGAACCACGGCCAGCCGTAGAAGCCTCCGTCCCGCACGCGCGTGATGTAGTCGGGCACGAGGTGATCGCCGAGCTCGTCGCGCTCGTTCACCGACGTCCAGAGATCACCGGTCTCCGGGTGCACGGCGAGGCCCACGGGATTGCGGATGCCCGTCGCGTACACGCGCTCGTTCTTGCCGTCGGGCGTGAACTCGAAGATGCGCGCGCGGCGCGCCTCGACCGCGTCGTCCGACACGTTGGAGCGTGAGCCGACCGACACGAACATCCTGGCGCCGTCGCGCGAGAAGACGACATCGCGCGTCCAGTGACCGCCGCCGCGCAGCTTGCCGCCGCCCGAGAGGTCGTCCACCACCACCTGGGACGGGCCGCGCGCCTTCACGTCACCATCGACGTAGGGAAATCGGACCACCGCATCGGTATTTGCAACATACACCCATTTCGGGGACGTGCCCGGCGGGTAGAACGCGAGGCCGAACGGCTGATTCAGACCCTCGGCGAAGATCTCGACGACCTCGGTCTTGCCGTCGCCGTTTGCGTCGCGCAGTACGCGCACGCGGTTGGCCTTCGACTCGACCACGAACACGTCGCCGTTCGGCGCGGTCCGCACCATGCGCGGGTTCGTCAGATCGGTCGCGAAGAGCGCGACCTCGAACCCGCGCGGCACCTGGGGATTCGCGCCGTCAGGACGCTTCACGATCTTCGCGTCGTTGTCGGCGGAGGGCGTGTCGAGCGGAGGCGGCAGATCGCTCGGCGCGAGCCGGCGGCGCACGCCCGGGGCGTCCGTGCGCCAGTCCCCCTTCGCGGCCTCGCCCGTGAGCAGCACGCCGATGAGCGGCGGGCCGACCGGCCCGCCGGCCGCGTCGAATTTGCTTCGCGAGCAGCTCGCGACGCCTGCGATCACCAGCGCGAGGCCGACACCGATCCGGACGAGGTGCATGACGTCATAGATGCAGCGGAAGGCCGTTGGAGTCGACCGCTGGTGTCGGTTTCGGACCCGACATCACGGGAGGCCGTGGTGCCGCACGGACCGCCGAGGCACGGGGCCGCGCCGCCGCGCTCGCGACCGCGCTCGTCGAGGCGGGCGGCTTCGCGTTGACGGGCCCCGGACCAGGGTCCGCGAGCACGGGCATCTGCACCGACGGAGCTGGCTCCACGACCGGCGGGGCGCTGGCCGCCGAGGTCGCGCTCGACGCCTGCGGCGCCGCGCCGATGTTCTCCGGCGGGCGCGCGGCGCCCCAGCGCAGCCACGCCAGCGCGAGCATGCCGAGGACCACCAATCCGACCCCGAAGGCGGAGAGCAGCCCGACCAGCAGCGTGCGATTCGCGCTGCGCGGGCGGGATTGGTGCGACCAGCCCGGCGCCGTCCCTTCGCGCGCGCGCGCCTCGCTGACCACCGTCGCGTGGAGCAGGGTCGCGTTCGCGACGTCGTGCTTCGGCGGCTGCACCCTCTGTAACGGCTGCGAGCCGCCATGCACCAGCGCGTCGGCGAGGATGCGGCCCGAGCCGGTCGTCGCGGTGTACGGCGCGAGCGCCAGCGCGAGCTCGCGCACGTCGGCCCACCGTTCGCCGGCATCGCGCCGCAGCGCCTTGCGGATGATCGCCACCACCTCGAGCGGCACGTCGCAGAGCGCGAGGAGGTCCGGCGGATCCTCGGTGACGATCGCGGCCGCGAGCTGCGTCGGCGTGCCCATCCAGGGCGGCCGCCCGCTGAGCAGCTCGTAGAGGATGATGCCTAGCGCCCAGATATCGGACCGGGCATCGACCGTGCCCGACGCGCGGACCTGCTCCGGGGACATGTAGAGGGCCGTACCCATCACGCTGTCGGGCGTCGTGAGCTTCGAGTCGCCGTCGCCCTCGACCTTCGAGATGCCGAAGTCGAGCAGCTTCACGACCCGCGCGCCGCCGTCGTTCGCGAGGAAGAGGTTCGCCGGCTTCAGGTCACGGTGAACGATGCCCAGCTGGTGGGCCTCGATCATGGCAGAGCACGCCTGGAGGACGTAGTCGACGGCCTCGGGCAGCGGAAAACGGCCGCGCTGCTCGAGCTCGGTCTCGAGGTCGTGGCCCTCGAGGAACTCCATCACCATGTAGGGGAGCCCCCGATCGGTGATGTCGACGTCCATCACCCGGGCCGTGTGCCGGCTGCGGAGCTGCCCCGCGGCGCGCGCCTCGCGCTCGAAGCGCGTCACGATGACCTCGTGCTCCAGCATCTCGGGCTGCAGCATCTTCACTGCAACGCGCTGGCGCAGCCGCAGGTGGGTCGCCTCGTAGACGATGCCCATCCCGCCCTCGCCGACGATCTTCACGATCGCGTACTTGCCCGCGATGACGTCGCCCTCACGCAGCAGATGCATCACCTCCAACTGTAACGTGCCCGGGGTCGTTTACGCGAGGTCGTGGTCGTGTAACCTCGAATGTCGTAACGATGCCGCCCCGAAGCTTCCGACCAGCGCCCGGCCTCGGCGAAAGCGAGCTGCTCTCGATCCTGAGGGCGCCGCTGGGGCTCCCCGAGGATGACTCCGCGACGCTCATGTCGGAGCGCGTTCTCTGCGAGCACGCCGATCGTTGCGGTGGGTGCCCCATCATCGGCCTCACCTACGGCGAGCAGCTCGCCATGAAGCGCGGGCGCGTGGTGCAGTCGGCGTCGCGTTATCCGACGCTGGAGCTCGTCTACACCGAGCCGGTGGCGGCCGCCGACCCCATCGTCGAGTACCGTACCCGAGCCAAGCTCATCGTCTCGAGCGGCGGGCGCCTCGGGCTCTACGCGAAGGGCGGCGGCCACCAGGTCGTCGACATCCCGCGCTGCCGCGTCCTCTCCCCCACCCTCACCACCATCGCCACCGCCTTGCGCGCGCGCATCGTGGCCGATGAGCACACCGGCGGCGCGCTCGCGCCGTTCGATCCCGGCGCCGGCGGGGCGCTACGCGCCGTCGACCTCCGCGAGGTCCGCACCGACGACGGGCCGAAGGTCCTCGTCACGCTCGTGGTGCAGCGCGGCCGCGTGACCGACCGCGCGCCGCTCGAGCAAGCCGCGCGCGACCTCGCCGAGGAGACCCCCGCGATCATCGGGGTCGCGGTGAACTTCCACGAGGGCGAATCCCCGCAGATCCTCGGCACCGAGACGGTCGTCGTCCACGGCGCGACCTCGGCGCAGGATCAGACCGGCCGCTCCAAGCACCACGCGACGTACGGGTCGTTCGTCCAGGCCCACCGAGGGCAGGCCGAGCGCGTGCACGCCACGCTCGTCGACCTGCTCGGGCTCGATCGCATGGGCGACAAGCCGCGCGTGCTCGATCTCTACGGCGGCTCCGGCGCCATCGCGATCGCCATGGCGCATGCCGGGGCGGACGTCCATCTCGTCGAGTCCTCGGCGCCGTCCGCCGAGTACGTCGAGCAGGCGGCACGCAACCAGGAGCTCCCGATCCTCGCCGAGGCGGCCGACGTCTCGGCCGCGGTCCGCCGGCTCACCGAGGAGAGCCAGCACTTCGACGCGGCGATCGTGAACCCGCCGCGGCGCGGGATGAGCCCACTCGCACGCGAGCTCGTCTCCCGGCTCGACGTCGCGACGCTCGCCTACGTCTCGTGCGACCCCGACACGCTCGCGCGCGATCTCGACCACCTCGCGCGCCTCGGGTTCACCATCTCCACGCTGCGCCCGCTCGACATGATCCCCCTCACCGACGAGGTGGAGACCATCGCGCTGCTCCGGCGCATCGGGCCGCCTGCGCCCAAGGTCGCCTACGAGGACGACGACATCGTGATCGTCGAGAAGGGCGCGCACGAGCCGACCACGCCGCAGACCGAGTACGCCTCCTCGCTCGTGCAGCGCGCCCGCCGCCTGCCGAACGCGGGCGATGCCGTCCCCGTCCACCGCATCGACGTGGGTACCAGCGGCCTCGTCATGCTCGCGAAGCGCGGAGGCGACGTGCCGCGCTGGCAGGCGGTCCTCGGGGCCGAGAGCGCGCGCAAGATCTACATCGCCGGCTGCCGCGGGGTCACGCCGAGCAAGGGCGCGATCACCCGCGAGCTCCGCGAGGACGGAAAGATGTATCCTGCACGGACTCGCTACCGCCGCCTCGCGGTGGCGAGCGGTCATTCGGTGCTGCGCGTCATTCCCGAGCAGGGACGCACGCACCAGATCCGCCGCCACCTCGCGGCCATCGGCCATCCCATCCTCGGGGACGACCGCTACGGGCACGCGCCCACGAACCGCTTCTTCGAGGAGAAGAACGCGCTCGACCGTACGTTCCTGCACTGCGTGCGGCTCGAGTTCGAGCACCCGGTGACCAAGGAGCGCATGCTCGTCGAGGCCACGATGCCCGGCGATCTCCGCGGCGTCCTCGAGCGCACGAGCGGCCCCGGCACGCTGCGGTTCCTCGAGCACAAGAACGCGCTCGGGCACACGGGGCAGTCGAGCCTCCCGCCCCCGCCCGACGGCCTGCACGATCGGGGCAGCGTCCTCGACATCGACTCGAGCTCGCCCTCGGTGCGCACCGAGCTCGTCAACGACGACGACGATCTCGGCACCCGCGACTCCGGCTGCTGATCAGGGAAGCGCGTTCCGCACGAGGCCGAGGCCGAGGCGTAGCTTGGTCGACCAGGTCAGGGAGTCGCCGCGGTACCAGCGCATCGCCGCGTCACGCGCGAACGTGGAGTTGAGGAGGAGGCGCCGCGCCGGCCGCCCGCGGGTCACGTACACGCGCCGGGCGAGCCACGCGCTCTGGAGCATGTGCCGGCCGATGGTGGAGGTCTTCACCTCGCGGGCATAGGGATCGAACGAGGTGCCGCCGGTGCGCAGCGCGCGCGTGAGGTGGCGCGCGGCGATTCCGCCCATCACGATCGCCTGGGCGATGCCCTCGCCCGTCGTCTGGTCGATGCCCGCCGCCTCGCCCACCAGCACCACGCCCGCGCACGCCATCGTCGAGCCGCGCACGAACGGGCGCGTGCTGAACGGCCGCGGCTTCACCGACGCGATGTCGATGCCGCGCCGCGCCAGCGAGCGCGCGAGCGTGCCCTTCACGTCGCGCTCCTTCGGGTCGCCCGTGCGCGTGAGGTTCACGTGGTAGATGCCGCGGCTCACGTGGGGCATGCCATCGATGATGGTGGGAAAGTCCCAGTAGTAGCCCGCGAGCCCCTCGTCAACGATCGAGAGATCGAAGTCGATGAGCCCGCGGCCCAAAGCCTCGTCGCCGGCGCGCGGCTTCGTTTCGAGCACGTAGAGGTGTCCCTTGCGTTCGGGCTCGCGGAGCCCGAGCAGCTTGCGCGTGGTGCTCCCCGCGCCGTCGCACGCGGCGACGAGGCGCGCCGTGACGCTGGCCGCCGGCGTGGTGAGCTCGAAACCGCCGGGAACGCGCTCGATGGCGATGACGGCCTCGTTCTCGCGGATCGCGACGCCGTCGCGGCGCGCCTCTTCGAGGAGCTGCGCGTCGTACTCGGTCCGGCGGATGATGATCCCCGCCGCGCAGTAGGTCTCGCCGACCGAGCCCTCGGTGAGGACGCGCACGCCGCGCATCTCCACGAAGGGCACCTTCACGCCGACGCCGATCTCCGCGAACGCATCGACGCCGAGCTGGCTGATCGCGCCAGCGCACGGCTTGTCCCGCGGGAACCGCGCCTTGTCGACGATCAGGATGCGGTCGGCACGGATCCCCTGCGCGCGCACGAGATGCAGCGCGGTGCTGGTGCCGGCCGGTCCGCCGCCGACGATCGCGACGTCGTACTCGAACGTGCGCGTCATCCTTCCGGCTCCGAGGTGGGGAGAATGCCTCCCAGCTCCGCGGCCAGATCGCGCACCAGCTCGTCCAGCTCGGCCTCGCGACCTGCGGGCGCGGCGATCGTGAGATCTCCTCCGCCCTCCGCGAACACCTGCGCCAGTCCCTCGTGCGCTTCGACCACGCCCTTGAGGAACGCAACGTCCTTCGCGCGCACCACGAGTCGCCGGGTGATCATGCCAGCGCCGATGAGAGGGGGTACGGGACGGCGCGGCATGCGTGATGTTTTAGCGGATCCGGCGCGGATCCTCACGCTAGAGTGGAGCCTTGGACAGCACGATCATCCGCCACGTCAGCATGAGCGCCATGCTGGTCAGCCCGAACGGGGAGGTCGCCGATCGCGTGGCGAGCCGCTTCGAGGAGGCACACGTGAAGGTGGTCCGCGTCGCGCATGCCGCCGCAGCGTGCGAGCGGCTCGCGGTCGCGATGCCCCAGGTGGTGGTGGTGCTCGGGACGCTCCGCGCCGACGAACGCGACGCGCTGACCGACCGCGCGACCGCAGTGGGCGCCCTGCTCATGTACGTCGATCCCGAGCTCGACGCGGAGACGCTCGAGGAGCTCGTCGCGCGCGCCGCGCAGGCGGCGATCGAGCGCAAGATCCTGCGCGACGAGTCGGGTCCGGCCGGCGCGCTCTCCGAGGCTCCGAACGCCGACGACGAGGCCGAAGTCGATTCGAAGTGGTGAGGGCTGCGTCCGCTCAGCCGAGCGGATCGTCGACCTCGGCGGCCTGCGCGCGCTTCTCGCGCAGGCGACGCTGCACGTACTCCACGAGACCGTCGAGGTAGGTCTCGAGCGACGGACAGCGGATGTCCGTGTCGACGAGGAGCTCCGTGGTGTTCGCGAAGCTGTAGGTCACCGGCGCGGCCAGCGCGTCCATGAATGCGCGCGGGCTCTTCGCCAGGCGATCGATCCCGGGCGTGCGAAGCAGCGCCTTCGTGAGGTTCGCGGGGATGAAGCCACGCGGTGACCGCCGGCCACCGGCGGCGGCCACGAGCTCGAGCACGCGCTTCACCGTGAGCGGCGCCGGGTCGCCGACGTGGAAGGTCCGCCCGGCGGAGCGAGGATCGCGCCCGATCGCGCACGACGCCCGCACGTAGAAATCCACCGGCACGAGATGGAGCGGCGCATCGAGGTGGCCAGGGAGCGGGAGCGGGAGCTCCGGCGGAGATGTCAGGACGAGCAGGATGAGGAAGTAAGGGCCGTCGAACCGGTCGACCTCGCCCGTCTGTGAGTCACCGACCACGATCGTGGGGCGCACGACGGCGATCGGCAGCTTGCTCATCGCCGCGCGCATCATCTTTTCGCTGCGCGCGAGCGTCTCCTCGACGACGGTGCGGAACTCCTGCCCCTTGTCGAGCTCGCCCTCGAGCACCACGCCCGTGCGGTCGCCGGAGACGCGCGCCGACGAGTGGAACACGACGCTCTTGAGGGACGGGCACGCTCGCGCCACCTCCAGCAGCTCGCGCGCCCCCGCGATATTGACGGCCTCCGCGAGCTTCCGCTCCGCGCCGAAGTGGGGGACCTGCGCGAGGTGATGGATGCGATCGATCTCGCCGGTGAGCGATCTCAGCTCCGCGCCGGAGAGGCCGAAGTCCATCGCGCCCGCATCGCCGTCGACGAGGTTCACGCGCCGCAGCTGGTCGCGCGGCAGCGCGTCGAGCGCCTCGCGCGCCTCGGCGTGCTGCTTTGCGTGCACGATCGCGTGCACGAGCGTGCGCTCCGAGGTGCGCACCAGCTCCTCGCACAGCTTCCGCGCCGCGAACGACGGGAAGCCGGTGAGGAGGACGACCTCGTCGTAGCCGGGACGGCTCAGGGGCCGTTACCGCAGAAGTGGTCGCCCACTGCGCGGAGCCAGCCGCCGAAGCTTCCGTACGTCGCCGGGTTGCAGAGGGTGCCGGGGCCGAGCGCGGGCGCGATGCAGGCCGACTGCGCGGAGAAGGCGTTGCACTGACCGGCGACCACGGTGGTGCGGCACTGCTCTTCGTTGCCGCCAGGGCACTGGTTGCAGCTCGTGTTCTGGCAGTCGGTGGCGCAGCCGGTGTTGTGGTTGCACGCGGCCGAGACGAACGGCGCCGCGCAGCGGTAGACACCCGTGCCCTGGTTGAAGGGCTTGTCGAACGGCGCGAGGCACGCGGAGCACGCAGGGTTCGTGGCCGCGAGGACCTGGAAGGCCGCGACGCAGGTACCGACGTCCGGCCCCGCCGCGCACGCCGCCTGGATGGCATCGAGATCGGCGACGTCGTCGCAAAGGCCCTGGAGCGAGGGCTGGATCTTGGTGGTGATGCCCGGAGCGCACGCGCCGTAGGCGGCGGGGCAGAGCCCGACCTGGTTCGCGCAGAGGCGCGGGAGCGCGAGCGTGTTGCAACTCGATGCCTGCGCCGTGCAGTTCGTGCACGCCGCGCCGTTCGAGCCGCACGCCGCGTTGGAGAAGCCGACGCCGCACACGTTGCCCGCGCCGCAGCAGCCCGCGCAGTTCGCGGGACCGCACTTGACCCGGCACACCTTGGCCTGGCAGGCCTGGTTCGACGCGCCGCAGTCCGTGCAGGCTGCACCACCGAGGCCGCACGCGTTGTCGGCCACGCCGGTCACGCACGTGTTGCCGGAGCAGCAGCCGCCGGGGCAGTTCGCGGGTCCGCACACGGGGTTCTGGCAGGCGCCGGCCTGACAGACCTTCGCCTGGCCCGCGCAGTTCGTGCACTGCGCGCCGCCGGTGCCGCAGGCCGTGTCCTGCGCGCCGCCCGCGCACACGTCGTTGCCGATGCAGCAGCCGCCGGCGCAGTTCGCCGGGCCGCAGTTCGCCGGAGGCACGCAGGTGCCCGCGTTGCACGAGTCGTTCGCGCCGCACACCTTGCACGCCGCGCCGCCAACGCCGCAGGCCGCGCGCGTCGTCGCGATGACGCACGCGTTGCCGACGCAGCAGCCGGCGCAGTTCGCGGGACCGCACGCCGGCGTGGCCTGGCAGGTGCGCTCGTTGGGGAGCCCCTGCGCCACGCACGTCTGACCGTTCGCGGTGCAGTTGAGGCACGCCTGGCCCTGCTTGCCGCAAGCGATCGAGTCGCTGCCAGCGACGCAGACGTTGCCGTTGCAGCAGCCGCCACAGTTCGCCGGGCTGCACGTCGCCGTGCCGGCGCACTGGCCGCCCACGCCGGTCGGCGAGGGAGCGCAGACCTGACCGGTCTGCGTGCAGCTCGTGCACGCGTTTCCGATGGTGCCGCACGCCTGATTGTCCTGGCCCGTGAGGCACTGGTCACCGACGCAGCAGCCCTTGCAGTTCGTCGCGTCGCACTTGCTGCTCCCGCAGTTGCGCGTGGCGGTATCGCACGTGCGTCCGTTCACCGAGCAATCGGTGCAGACCGAGCCGAACTCTCCGCAGGCCGAGGGGTCGGTGCCGGCGAGGCAGCTCGTCGTGCCGCCCTGGAAGCTACAGCAGCCGTTCGAGCACGACTCGGGACCGCAGTTCGCGGTGGGCCGCGCGCAGACCTTGCCGCGCGCCACGTCGCACGACATGAAGCCGGTGGCGATGCAGTCCGAGCACTGCTGACCGCGCGAGCCGCACGCCTGGGTGTCGGCGCCGATCCGGCAGGTGCCGAGGCGATCGCAGCAGCCGTTGGGGCAGGTCGAGGGGCCGCAGCTGCCGCCCTCGGTGGTGGCATCGAGCGTGTCGATCTCGAGGCTCGAGCGACCACAACCCGGAACGATGAGGACGAGGAGCAGCGCCGCGAGGAACGTCAGCGTGCAAAATTTCAGAAGCGAAGACAGGCGCATGGGAGCGGGCCTTTCGGGACCAGCGTAGCGGAATGACGAGACTGTCGGTAGCCTCGCCTTCGCTCAACTCGTGTTCGAATCGTTCTCGTACCTCGGCATCCCCCTCTTCCAGCGGGCCCTCCTCGCGGGCTCCGTGCTCGCCGCCTTGCTGGCGTTGCTCGGCGTCCTCGTCACGGCCCGCGGCCTGGCGTACCTGGGCGACGGGCTCTCGCATGCCGCGTTCGGGGGCATCGCGCTCGGCATGTTCCTCGGGCTCTCGACCCCGCTCGTCCTCGCCATTCCCTTCACCGCTGTTGCAGCCATGGCCATCGGGGCCCTTCGCCGTCGCGGCGGCCTCCGACCCGACGTGGCCATGGCCATCCTCTTCGCGGTCTGCTTCGCCGCGGGGATCGTTCTCCTGAGGAAGGCCAAGCGCACCGAGCAGACATTC
Source organism: Polyangiaceae bacterium (assembly GCA_043732195.1). Classification (GTDB taxonomy): domain Bacteria; phylum Myxococcota_A; class Polyangia; order Polyangiales; family Polyangiaceae; genus Labilithrix. Next base: position 7,299 of record JAYTHX010000426.1, on the reverse strand, counting down.
GACCCCGAACAGCTCCTCTTCGGCAACATCCTGCTGGTCGGCGCCGATGACCTCTGGGTCGTGCTCGGGATCGCCGCGGTCACGCTCGCGTTCGTGGTCTTCGCCTGGACGCGGATCGCCTACGCCACGTTCGACGAGGAGCTCGCGCGCCTCTCCGGGATCGAGGTTGGGTGGCTCGAGAGCGCTCTTCTCGCCCTGCTCGCGGCGGTGGTGGTCGCGGCGATTCGCCTCGCCGGCGTGGTCCTGGTGAGCGCTTTCCTGGTGATTCCCGCGGCGACGGGGCGGATCCTCGGGCGCTCCCTCACCGGGGTGGTCGGCTTCGCGATGCTCGCCGGGGTGCTGGGCGTGTTTCTCGGGTTCTTGGTCGCGCACCGGCTCGAATGGCCGGAAGGCGCCGCGATCGTGCTCTTGCTCGCGGCGCTCTTCGCGGGCTCCGCCGGCTACCGTCGCCTCCGTCACTGACCGGCCGCGTACGCAGTCCGCGCGCCCGCGTTCGCGTGGGGCGTGAAGCGGGCTGCGCGGGAGGCGGCCCCAACCACGCGAGATCACGAGGCGTGGCCAGCGCCGCCGTCCGGCACGGCCGTGTCTTGGTTCACTGGTTCGACCAACATATGAGCGTACCTCTTGCTCAGAATCCTGGGAGCCGTGTGGGCGTTCGGGCTCGTCACCGTGCTCTCTGCGAAGGCGCAGGCAGACGCCCCGCGTCGCCGACGGCACCGTGATCGCGATCGACACCGGCGAGCTCGTGCTCGATCTCGGCGCGACGAAGAACGTCCACGACGGCGACCGCGTCGAGCTGTGGCGGCCGGTGCGTCTCCGCCACCCCGTCACGGGACAGGTGCTGACCGATCGCTTCCGGACCGACACCCTCCGCCTGACCTCGCGCCCGCGCCGAAGCCCGCCTCCGCCTCCGCCTCCGCTGCGGCCTCCGCGCCGCCGGTGGTCGTGACCGTGGTCCGCGAGGAGGCCACGGCGCTGCGGGTCTCGGCCGACGCCACGCGGACCACCAAGCGCTCCGAAGCGTCGCTCCCCAGGCTCGATCGCGTGCGGATCGGCGAGCCGCAGCGCTTTGCCGTCAGCTCGACGCGCGCTTCGTCGGCGGCGTGGTGCACGTTCGCCGGAAGGGCGCGCCCGGCTGTCGCTCTCTCCCCATCGAGAGCGTCGGCCCTCGCTACTGGGCGGCCACGCTGCCCGCGACGCGATGACGGATCAGGGCATGGAATACTTCGTCGAGGGCGTCTCGGCGGAGGGTGGCGCTGGTCGGCACGGCCGACGCTTCCGGCAGGTCGAGGTCGATCCCCCTGCCCTCTACGTGCGCCCGAAGGACGGCGCGATCGCGCAGGCGTCGCTCGAGAGCGAGTACGCGTCGTTCAACGCGAAGCGCGCGAACGACTACGTCTGGCAGACGGAGGGCGCGGTCGGATGGCGCCTGCACGACGAGGGAATACGCGCCGTTCGCTCCGGCTTCGGCGTGCTGCGCGGAGAGGGCGGATCGCTCCGCGACCTCGACGCGCCCGGCGGCAAGGGACCGGAGACGATCGGCCTCACCTACGGCTACGTCGAGGCCGAGGTGACGCTCTCCTCGAGCTTCGCGCTCGTCGGCCGCCCCATCCTCCGGCTGCGCGAGAACGGGATCACCGGCGGCGCGTCGGGGTTTCTCCGCGTCGGCAACGACCTGCGCACGAACCTTCTCGTCGGCGGCGAGGTGCTGGGCGGCGTCGGCCAGCGCGGGATCGTCGAGCTCGCCTGGCGGACCACCCCGCGCGTGCCGATCGTGCTGCGCACGCGGGCGTCCGGCTCCTCGCGGAGCTCGGCGTCGATCTCGGAAGCGGCTTCGCGCTCCAGGTCCGCGGCGGCTACCAGGCGCGCACCTTCGATCAGGGCGGCCCGACCCTGGGCGGCGGCTTCGGCTACGCGTTCTAGCGAGCGTGGACGATGAGGTGGCGGCGCGTCACGTAGTCCGCGCCCTGCGACGTGAGGTAGACGAGGTTCGCGCCCGGCTGCTCGACGTAGCCGGCGGCCGCCTTCACGGTCAGCGTGAGCACGTCGCCGTTGGCGGCCTTCGAGGCGCTCACCTTCGCGCTGAGCAGCGGATCACCGGCGAACACGCCCACGCTGAACGCGGGATACGGCCCGCTCGCGTAGGCGCGCAGCTTCACGGTCACCGATTTGCCGGGCGTGACGGTGATCTCGCCCGGGTCGGCGAAGATCCCGAACATCGGCCCCGCGGGCGCCGGCACGCAGGGCCGCTGTCCGGCCTTCGCGGCGACGTTCGACCAGTTGCGCGTGATCATGTGCCCGTCGATCTTCGTGGGGTGACCGGCGCAGAGATCCGCGTTCTCCCCCAGCTCGGGCGTCGCTACCGACGGATCGTCGATCCGCCACGCGGGCTGGAACGCAAAGGGATCGCTCGCGGCCTCCATGGCCTCGCGGCTCGAGCCCCAGGTGAGGTAGTCGACGACGCTGAGGCCCTGCGTGGCGGTGCAGCGCGGCGTGACGCTGAAGATCGCCTTCGTGGCCTTGGCCGCTCCGTTCGCCGGCACGTCGAACGCGGAATGGTAGGCCTGGAACGTGTCACAGCCGGCGAAGCCAGGCATGGTCACGACCGTGGAGGACGGCGGATAGAGCATGTAAATGCGGCTGCCGTTCGGCGGCAGGATGGTGCCTGCAGCGAAGCCCGCCTGGAGCACCGAGGCCACGTCGTCCTCGGAGAGGGTGGGTGGCGCCGCCCCGGCGAGGCGCGCCGCGCCGGAGTACTTGCCGGGCCCGACGCCCACTCCGCCATCATCGTCTTCCACGTCGCGCTCGTGATGAGCCAGCGGTCGAAGGCTTCGAGGTCGCTCGCGGCGGGATCGGGGGCCCACGTGACGGTGACGAGCTCGGGGCTCGCGATGATCGGCCCGCCCTGGTTCGGGATCACGGGCAGCGGAGACGGTGTGACGAGCACGGTCGCATCGGGGCGGCGTCCGGCGCGCCGGGGCCCGCATCCTGCCGCGCCCCGACGCCAGCGCACGTTCTGACACAGCTTGATCCAGCTCGCGTCATGGCGTGGCGGGCGCGCTACAGCCCCATCTGCCAGCGCGCGAATTCTCGCAGCAGGCCGTGGCCGACATCGATGCGCAGCACCGCGTTCTTCTCCTTGCGGCCGAGCGCCAGCAAGAGCGGCGCCGCCGGGAGGTTCGCGCGCATCGGGTCGAAGCGCAGCGGCTGGACGACGAGCACGCCGCTCATGTCCGCGCCCAGCGCCGCGAGCATCCGGGCGAGGACCGGCTCGTCACCGAGCTTCTGATCGGGATGCATGCCCGCGCCGAGCGTCGCCGTCGGCAGCTCACCGGTGGCCAGCGTGAGGCGATCGGCATCGACGATCCAGGCGAGGCCGAGCTGGTCCTTCGTGGGCCGCTTCGCGCCCGCATCGCCGGTGCCAGCCCCCGCGTCGCCGCGCGGTCGGGCCGGCGCGCTCGGGGAAGGTTCCTTGCGCGGCTCGCGTACGACGGTGGCGAGCGAGATCTTGCCGAGGCCCGCGACATCCTCGTTCGCGACCGTCACCTCGCGCGCCCGCAGCACGTCCTTGAACGGCGCGCTGCGCGCGAGCTCGACGGCGCCTCGCACGAAGCGCGTCGCCGCGTCGGCGTCGCGCACCGTCCCGCGCACCAGCAGCCCCTGCGGGTCGTCCCAGAGGAGCGACGCGCCCAGCACGTCGGCGCGCGCCTTGGTGTAGTCGACGCCGATGTCGTGGAGCTTCTTCGCGTCCCCATCCGCGAGCCGGTCACCGAGCGCGCGCGTGACCAGGCTCTCCGCCTCGCGGGCCTGGTCGGCGCGATCGTTCTCGTCGTCGCGGAGGAGCAACGCGACCGCGGAGGCCCTGGGCAGCACGGCGAGCGGCGCGGTGTCGCCGAGCTTCATCGCATCGGTCCACGTCGCGGCCACGCCGCCGGCGGCGTTCGGGGTCATCGTCGCGAGGATCGAGACGCCGTCGTCCCCGAAGTCGACCGCCACGCGCAGCTTCTCGAGATCGGCGACGATCGCGATGCGCCGCGTGACCCAGCCGTCGAGCGCGGCCACGATCGCCTTCGGATCACCGAAGTCGGGCGCGCGGCCGCGGGTCCGGCGCATCCGGTCGTCCTCGCCGAGCAGCCACGTCTGGAGGCCAGCCCACAAGGCCTCCAGCTTCGGCTTCACGAGCGCGGCGAGCGCCGCCTTCGGTACGTCGATCACGATCGCGCCCTCCGCAGGCAAGGGCCGCTTCGGCAGCGTGCGCGAGACGTAAGGCCCGAGCCGTCCCAGCTCCTCCGAGGTGCGCGCGATGAGCAGGTAGCCGCTCGGCGAGATGCCGAGCGCGAGCGGCGCGGGGGTGTTCGACCCCTTCGCGATGAGCTCCGTCATCCCGCCCGCGTCACGCGACGCGTAGCGCGCGGTTTCACCGTTGACGAGCGTGCTGCGCATCTTGCGGAGGTCCGCGAGCTTCACCGCGAACAGCACGCTCGGGCTCGCCGGATCGCCGGCCACCACCCCGAACGCCGCCGCGCCGCCGTCGATCTCCGAGGCGAGCACGGGGTCGAGCCCGGCGATGGCGCAGATGATCCCGCCCGCCGACGACGGGAGGATTCCGACCGCGCCGCCGATCCCGCGCTGCAGGCGGCCCCACGAGGCGTTCGGCGTGCCGATCACGAGATCGGCGAGGAGCGCGTCGGGCGCGGGCGCGAGCGGCTCGTCGACCTTGGTCGTGATGCCGCCTTCGTCGAGCGCCTTGTCTCCCGCCTTGCTCCAGGCGATGGCGGCGACCACGACCGCGAGCAGCACCCCGATCGCGATCGCGCGATTGCGGGAGGTCCCGGCGACGCTGGGCGGAGCGCTCACGGGCCGGGTGATAGCACTACGGCACGCAGCGCGCGCCCTTGTCGTCGGCCACGCAGCGCGACAGGCCGACCGACTTGCAGAGGTAGCCGCGTGGCTGTCCGCCCGCGCACCAGCGCAACGTCGCGCCGTCGCACTTCGCCGGCGCCGCGGGATCGCACGCGCCCTTCGCGGGGCTCACCGCGGCGCACGCGCCGACCGCCGAGACCGTGCCTCCGCCGGCGTCGAGGCCGCCCGCGGCGCTACCGCACGTGAGTCCGCGCGCGCCGCAATCGATCCGGACCTCGTGGCCGTGGTAGCACGCGACCGCGCTGCTGCCGTCGCAGCGCGTGGCGCCCTCGGTGCACGCGCCCCCGCCCGTCGCGCACTGCGGGCCGCTCGCGCCCGTCACGCACCGCAGCCCGAACGCCGCGCAGTCGAGGCTGAGCAGCTTCCCCTTGTTGCACTCGAGCACGCGCGTGCCCGAGGGCGAGCACGTGGCCGGCGAGTCCTGGTCGCACGCGCCGAGCGCGCAGACCGCCTTGCCGTCGCGCACGACGCACTGCTCGCCGCCGCGCGGGCAATCGCGGACCAGCGACACGCGCTCGCCGGTGCACGTGATGGCGCGACCGTCGCCATCGCACATGTCCACGGGGCCGGCCTTGCCGCGCCCCGTGCAGACGTCGACCTTCGCGCCGCGCAGCGCGCAGCTCCGCAGCTCACCGCAGGAGCTCGCGCGGAGCCCGCAGTCGCGGAGCGTGAGCGAGAAGGAGACCGCCGCCGCCGACGCGAGCTCGGCATAGAGCGCCTTCGTGCACGCGACGAAGTCTCTCGGGACGAGCCCCGCAGGGAGCGGGAGGCGCTCGCAGGACGTGAGGAGCGCGCACATGTGCTCGACATCCTCGAGGTCCGCGGGGAGGACCTGGGGGGCGGTCGCCGGGACGGGGACCATGGCCCGGGGCGCGCCGGCATCCTCCGCGGCGACCTCCCTGGGGCCTGCGATCAGCGAAAAAAAGCCGAGAACCACGGCAGATACCGCGATCGCCAGCCGCGGCCTCGCTTCTCGGATGCTCGACGGGACTGGCTCCACCACCGCCAGGATAGACGGGCTGCCGCAATGCGCTATTCGGCCGGTGTTCGCCCCTTCCGGTCCTGGAGGAGTGCAGGTAAGGTTCTCGCCGAGTTCCCCGCCGCCCCGGAGCACAGCGCTCATGCTCGACGACGTACACAAAGAGTTGATCTCCTCGATCGCGAAGGCGCACGACGTGCTGAAGCGCGATCTTGCCAAGCTGCGAGCCGGTCGCGCGAACGCGAACCTGCTCGACGGCGTTCGCGTCGACTACTACGGCACGATGACCCCGCTCGCGCAGATGGCGAACATCGCCGTCCCCGAGCCGCGCCTCCTCACGGTGAAGCCGTGGGACAAGAGCGTGATGAAGGCCGTCGAGAAGGCGCTGCGCGAGAACGACATGGGAATGAACCCCATGGTCGACGGCGACCTGATCCGCATTCCCCTTCCGCCGCTCACCGAGGAGCGCCGCAAGGAGTTCGTCAAGATCGCGCGCAAGTACGGCGAGGAGTGCCGGGTCACGATCCGGAAGGCCCGCCACGAGGCGCTCGACATGCTCAAGGAGATCGACGACAGCGGCGGTGCTCCGACGGACGACGTCGATCGCGCCAAGAAGAAGGCCGAAGAGACCGTCGCCGAGGCGACGAAGACGGTCGAGACGATCATTGGCACAAAAGAGAAGGATATCATGGAGGTATGACTACCTTCTCCATCTCCCATCATCGTTCTGTCGAGCGGCCGCGCGGCGTGCGCGCGCTGGGCTTGACACTCGCCCGGCCGAGGGGCGAGCCTGTTTCTCCGGACGCAGATGGCACTGTACGGGCGGAGCCGTTGAGTTGATGCGGGCAATCGCAGCGGGTGTGAGCGATGTCGGGCTCCAGCGGGAGCACAACGAAGATTCCTTCGTGGTGCTCAAGGAGTACGACCTCTACGTCGTGGCGGACGGCATGGGCGGTCATCGGGCCGGCGATGTCGCGTCGAAGCTCGCCACCGAGACCATCAGCGAGTTCTTCAAGTCGACCGCCAACGACGATGTGACCTGGCCGTTCCACTTCGACACGAACCTGTCGGAAGAAGAGAACCGCCTCCTCACCGGCATCCGTGTCGCGAACCGCCAGATCTTCGAGCGGTCCACGCGCTCCCGCGAGTACCACGGCATGGGCACCACAGTGGTGGGGGCGATGTTCAGCCCTCGCAAGAACCGGATGTACATCGGTCACGTGGGCGATTCGCGCTGCTACCGCGTCCGCGGCGGGCAGATCCAGCTGCTCACCCGCGATCACTCGCTCATCAACGATTACCTGCTCGCGATGCCCGACCTCACCGAGGAGCAGCGCAGCGAGCTCCCGAAGAACGTCATCACGCGCGCGCTCGGCATGCAGGACCAGGTCGTCGTC
>JAYTHX010000425.1:0-10031 GCA_043732195.1 Polyangiaceae bacterium | reverse complement strand
CCATGCCGCTCGCCGGTCCGGTGTCGGTGATGGTCGTGTCGCGCGGCGCCATGGGGCGCTTCCGCGAGGCCATCTTGCTCGCGGTGGGAGCCTCGATCGCCGAGGGCATCTACGCCGGGCTCGCGTTCTTCGGCTTCTCGACGCTCCTCTCTCGCTACGCGCTCGCCGTACCGATCTCGCACGCGGTCACGAGCATCGTGCTGCTCGCAGTGGGCATCCACTTCCTGCGCTGGAAGCCGAAGACCGAGGAGGAAGGTGGCGAGAAGCGCGGCCGCGGGCGCGGCGCCTTCGCGCTGGGCTTCACGGCGTCGATCGTGAACCCCACGCTGCTCATCACGTGGAGCGCGGTGACCACCGCCATCTACTCGCGACAGATCGTCCAGATGACCGGCCTCCTCGCGATCCCGTTCGGGATCGCGGCCGGCGCCGGCATCGCGACGTGGAACGTGGTGCTGGTGGCGATCCTGCGGCGCTACCAGCACACGTTCCCGAAGCACGTGATCCAGTGGGTGGTGCGCGGGATGGGCGCGCTGCTGATCGCGATCGCGCTGTGGTCGACGTTCGATCTGCTGCGGAACTAAGGTTTGACGGGCTCGCCGGCGCTCGCCTACGCCGCGCTCGATCGCGACGCCTGCGAGGCGGAGTTGAAGGAGCGCAATATCCCGTTCCTGCGCGCCGAGGACGTGGCCGGCGTGCGCGCGCCGATCCGCCTCACGGGGCCGCTGCGCGGCGTCGCCATCCATTCGCCGCTGCCCGTCGCACAGCGCGCAAATTCGCGTGCAGACCTCATGGATTGCCGTCTCGCCGTCGCGCTCGACGACTTCGCAGCTACGCTCGCGCCGCGTGGCATCGTCGAGATCGTCCACCTCTCCGCGTATCGCTCGAGCAAGGAGGGCGGCTGTACCGCGAAGTACCCGGGCGAGCAGCACTGCGCGGCGCTCGCGGTGGACGTGGCGAGCTTCACGCGCAAGGACGGCACGAAGCTGGTCGTCGACCGCGACTTTCACGGCAAGGTCGGCGCGCTGACGTGCGCGACCGGCGCGTCCCCGCCCAACGAGCTGTGGGACATCGCATGCGCCGCGGCGGGCAAGCAGTTCCAGGTCATACTGACGCCGAACTGGAACGCCGAGCACCACAATCACTTCCATCTCGAGCTCACCGTTCATGACTGGGTGCTCGCGCGCTGACGCAGCGCCGCTGGCACGCCGCTCGCAACGCTCGAGGCATGGTCCATGGCGGTTCGCTGATCGCGGCTCTTCTGCCCGGCGCGCGCCGGCGGCGCTGGAGCAGGGATGCCTCACTTGCCTCGGTCGCGCTCGGTGCGGCGGGCGGGTTCCTCGTGCTGAGTCGCTTCCTCGGCGGCGAGCGCATCAGCGCGTTCGATCGCAACGTGGTGAGCGGCATGGGACGCGCCCGCCATCCCGTGAGCAACGCGATCGTGCTCGGCCTCACGTTCTTCGGCAGCGTCCCGGGCGCGGGTGGGCTCGCGGCGACCGTCGGCACGGTGCTCCTCGCGCGGCGGCAGCCCGTGCGCGCGGCGCAGGTGGCGCTGGGCGCGCTCGGCGGCATCACCGCGGAGCTCGGCATCAAGCGCTTCTTCCGGCGCGAGCGCCCGACGTTGCTCGAGCACCTCGAGGCGGTGTCGAGCACCTCGTTCCCGTCGGGGCACGCCACGGCAGCGGCCTCGATCTACCTCTCGATGGCGTTCGTCGCGGCGCGCGGCTCGCGCCATCCGGGTCTGCTGCTCGCGGGCGCCGGCGCGTTCGCGGCCGCTGTTGGCGCCTCGCGCGTGTACCTGGGCGTGCACTGGCCGACCGACGTGGTCAGCGGGCTCGCCATCGGCACCGCGTGGGCGTGCGGCACCGAGGCCCTCGTCGGGTAGCTCGGAGCGCGAGGCTCGGACCAGGCGGGGCACGGTGCGCGGCGAATCGGCAACCCCGCGACCTCGCCGGGCACGCGTGTAGGATGCGCCCATGGCCGACGTGACCTTTCGTGATTTTGCGGGCGCGATCATGGGCAACGACACGGCGCGGGCCGGCGAGGTCCTCCAGATTCTCCTCGGGGTGAGCGCCGAGGCGGGGGTCGCGGCAGCGACGTACTTCCACGAGCACATGACCGCCGACCCGAGCTTCATGGCCAAGACCATGGGCCTGCGCGCCGCCGTCACCGGCGGGAGCGATCAGGAGATCGCGAGCTTGCTCGGCGACTGCTTCGGCCTCACGGGCGAAGCGATGGCCCCCGCCGTCGCGACGCTACGCCACCACTACCCGGCGCCCGCTACCTCAGCGTAGCCAGCCGATCTCCGTCGCTGTGCGGGCGCCGACCGCGAGCTCGTCGAGCGAGCTGGGGATCTCCTCCGAGGTCGGTGAGACCGGACGGTTCCTCGCCATCACCTCCGCGAACCGCTGCGGATAGCGCGGGACGCGATCAGGCTCGGCGAGCCCGTCGGGCACGACGGTTCGTCCCGTGGCATCGTAGCGATCGGTGGCGCCGAGCGTGTGCAGCAGCTCGTGCGTCGTGACGAAGAGCGTCAGATCGACCATCGATTCGTCGAGCTCGACGGCCACGACGCCCACGCGCCCGCCCTCCTGACTCTGGCCTTCGACGAAGCTGCGCAGCTCCGAGGCCGGCCGCTGGACGCTGACGTAGATGCGCGTGTCGTAGTGATCGGGATCGACCCCCGCGCGCGGATCGACGTCGGCGAGCCAGCGTCGCAGATCCAGCGTATGGCTCGCGAGATCGACCGCGCTCTCGCTGGCGGGCGTCGGCGCGGCGCTCTTCACCTCGACCGGACCGAGCACGCGGATGCGGAAAGGCCTCACGGCGTCGGCGCGGTAGCGCCGGGCCTCGGCGTGGAGGCGGTCCTCGAGGGTCCCGGCGCGCGCGCGAAGGACCGCGAGGAGGCTGCCGTCGATGGCGGGCTTTCCTTCCACGTGCACGAGCACCAGGGCGACGTCGAGGGTGCGGGTCCAGTCGTTGCGGGCGCGGCGGCTGCGATAGTCCTGGATCGCATAGAGCACGACGACGAAGAGCACGGTGAGCAGGACGCCCACGCGCACGCGGAAGAACGTCCGCTTCCGCCGGTCCCGCGCCTCGTCCTGCACGTCCATCGGCTCGCGATCCTAGCGTGTCCGACGCGCGCAACACGGTGTCCGATGCGCCGGACTCCGGGCGGCGGCAGATCGGGGCGGGATCCCAGCGGGTCTCGGGTCCGTTCACGACGCGGCGCTCTCAGGCTCGGCGGTGGCGGCGAAGGGATTCTACTCGAACGGCGGCTTGCGCGAGGACGGCGCAGGCGCCGAGACCGGCACGGCCGTGGGCGGCGGCGTGACCGTCGCGCGCGCGGGGCGGACGACCAGCAGCTCGTGCGGGATCAGCGGCGGCGCATTCACGACGGGCGCGCTGCGCCCGCGGAGCCCGAGCGCTACGACAGCGACGAGCGCGACGACCGCGTTCACCGTGCGCGCGACGTTGCGACGATCGACGACCACCCCCGCCTCGTGCGCGGCGCTCGCCAGGGCGTCTGCCATCGCCTCGGCCGACGCGTGGCGCGCCGCGGCATCGCGCTCGAGCGCGCGCATCACGACCACTGCGATCGGCGCGGGCAGCTCGGGGGCGTGCGTGCGTGGGTCGGTGATCGGAGCGCCCCGGACGCGCTCGAGGGTCTCCACGACGTCGCGTCCCTTGAAGAGCCGCGCGCCGGCGAGCGCCTCCCACAGCACGACGCCCATCGCGAACACGTCGGCGCGGCGATCGAGTGGCTCGCGGCGCGCCTGCTCGGGCGCGAAGTAGGCGAACTTGCCGCGGAGCGTGCCGGTGGTCTCGCCGTCGTCCGAGAGCACGTTGGCGACGCCGAAGTCGGAGATGCACGCGAGGCCGTCGAGCCCGACGAGGATGTTCTGCGGCGACACAGCGAGCGCCCCCTCGCGGAGGAACATCGCACGCAGGCGCGGATCCCCGGAGAGGCTCGGCCGCGCGGTCTTGATCGCGAGGAGGCGCGCGAATCCGCCATTGCCCGTGGAGCGTCCGAGCCAGACGTCGGCCATGCCGCCCGCGCCGATCGAGCCGACGATCTCGTAGCGGCCGAGCACGCTGCCGCGCGCGATGATGCGAGCGGTCACCTTCGCGCGGTCGAGGGTCGGCGGAGCGACGGTGTTCACGCAACGAGCGCTCCAGCACCGCGAATTGCTCGAGCAATTGCGCAACCTGGATGAGCAACGGCGTGCGCGAGCCGCGCAACGCGATGCGCGACTCACGCAAAGCGCACGCGTGGCGTGAGCGTGAGCGGCTCGCATGGATCTTCGGTGCTACGCCCTCCCCGTGCAGAGGGAGAGAACGTGATGCGGATCCACCATCGAGCCACCGAGAGCTACTCACGCACGCAGTCGTTCACCTGCTCCTCGGAGCTGCTGCGCGCGTTCGAGAGCCGCGCCTACGAGCTCGAGTGCACGTTCGACTGGCTGCTCGAGGAGGCCATGCAGCGTCTGCTCGCCGAGGCGCGCGAGGCCAGGACGCAGCCTCCGCCCGCGAGCACGCACCAGCGCACGCCGCGCACCACGTCGCAGCCGCTGCCGCTGCCGCCGGACGCAATGCCCTCGACGGTGCCGCCGCCTCCCACGCGCCAGCAGCTCCGCGCGCTCACGCCGCCGCCGCTCGGTGATCGAGCACCTCGCGGACGGCCGAGCATCGGCCCGATGACGTTCGGCGTCCGGACCTTCTGAGCGCGCTGACCTCAGAGATCGATCTCGAACACCAGCCACTGGCGCTCGGCCGAGGCGAGCGGGTCGGAGGCGTCGGACCACCAGCCCTTCTTCTGGAAGCCGGCGCGACGGTACGCGCGGATCGAGGGCAGGTTTCGCGCGTTGATGTGCACGTAGATGCTCTCGCAGCCGAGCTCGCGGGCCACGCGGAGCGCGTGCTCGATCATCTTGATACCGCCGCCCGTGCCGCGATAGCGCCGGTCCACGAGCGTGAACGCCGAGTAGGAGGCCTTGCCGATCACGAGGTGGATGTTCGCGCCGACGAGCTGGTCACCGTCGTACAGACCGACCACGTGCTGATGAGGCTGCGCCTCTACATGCAGGATGTTCCCGCACGCCTCCTTCCAGAAGCGACGAACGTCCGGCCAGTCGGAGTCCTGGAGCGAACGGGTGGTGAACGCGACGTGCCGGCGCGGCTTCAGGCGCCGGCGCGCGGCGAGCGCATGCGCCATGCCGACGGCGGCGTGCCAGTTCGCGCGCGTCCAGCGGTCCGGATCGATCGCGGCGAGGCGATCGATCAGGCGCGGGAGGACGATGCCGACCACCTCGCCGCTCCACTCCTCGGCAAAGGGCGCGACGTCGCCGCGCAGCCGGAGCTGTTCGCCGCGCACCGCGAGGACGCGCCGGAAATAAAGTCGTCCGCCGGAGCGGACGCACAGCGCGCTGCCGACGCGAGGCTCACCGGGCTCGATGACGAGATCCTCCTGCCCAAACGTGAGGATCCCAGCGTCCGACACGAGCACAGCGGAGACCATAGCCCCATCCGAGCGTGGTCGCCTCCAGGAACCAAGCGCCGACGCTTGTCGGTGGCGGTGTCTCGTATTACCGAGGGCGTAGCATGCGGGTCGTCTTCCTTTCTCCTGCTTTTCCGGCAGAGATGACCAAGTTCACGCGCGGGCTCGCCGAGGTCGGCGCCACCGTGCTGGGCGTCGGGGACACGCCGCGCGAGTCGCTCCCGGCGAGCGTGAAGCCGTACCTCACCGACTACCTCACCGTCCCGCGCATGCTCGACGAGCAGGACGTCATGAACCGCGTCTCCGACTGGCTGCGCGGCCGCTCCGTCGACCGCGTCCTCACGAACTGGGAGCCGTGCGTGCTGCTCGCGGCGCGCCTCCGCGAGCGCTGGGGCATGCCGGGCATGTCCGTCGACACGCTGATGGGCTTCCGCGACAAGGAGCTGATGAAGCAGCGTCTCCGGGCGGCGGGCCTCCGGGTCCCGCGCTCGCGGCGCGTGCACACTGCCGCGCAGGTGCGCGAGGCGGCCGAGGAGATCGGCTTTCCCCTCATCCTCAAGCCGATCGGCGGCGCCGGCTGCGCGGACACGTTCAAGGTCGAGAGCTGGGCGGACCTCGAACGCACGCTGCCCGCCCTCGGCAACCTCACCGAGGCGAGCTGCGAGGAGTACATCGAGGGCGAGGAGCTCACGTTCGACACGGTGTGCGTCGGCGGCAAGCCGGCCATCGAGAACGTCACGATGTACCTGCCGAAGCCGCTCGAGGCGGCCACGCAGGAGTGGGTCAGCCCGATGGGCATCAGCATCCGCGACCTCGCGCGGCCGGACCTCGCGGCGGGCGTCACGCTGGGCCGCTCCGTGCTCGACGTCCTGGGCATGGCCGACGGCGCGACCCACATGGAGTGGTTCCGCACGCCCAGCGGCGAGGCGGTCTTCGGGGAGATCGCGTGTCGTTCTGGCGGCGCTGGCCTGATCGATCAGATCAACTTCACCTGCGACATCGACCTCCACCGCGAGTGGGCGCGGGCGATGTGCCACCGGCGCTTCGAGGCGAGCACCGTGCGCAAGTACAACGTCGGCATGATCTTCAAGCGCGCGCGGGGCTGGGGCAACATCACGCGCATCGAAGGTCTGCGCGCCTGGCTCGCCGCGTGCGGCCCGTGGGTGGTCGAGGAGAACCTCTCGCGCCCGGGCACACCGCGGCGTGACTGGAAGCAAGCGCAACTCGCGGACGGCCGCCTCATCGTGCGCCACCCCGACTGGGACGAGGCGCTCCGCATGTCACGCGCGGCCGCGACCGACATCCAGATCCACGCGCAGTAGCCGCGGGTCAGCGGCGGGGGCGGCGCTGCGATTTGAGGTACGCCGTGCGGTCCTCGTCGAACACGTGGTCGATGGCGGCGTAGTACACGCCCGCCGTGAACACGCCGAGGATGATCGCCACCACCCAGCGACCGACCACGATGGGCATCGGGATGGAATTCACGCGGGGCTCGGCCGGCGGTTGGCCGGGGAACGACCAGGTGCCGGCCACGGTGCACTCCACGAACGGATCGACCTGCGAAATCGCCGCCGCATCACGCGCGGCGAGCATGGCGCGGAAGCGCCCGCGGGCCGCGGCGATCTTGCTCCAGCATGCCTGCGCCGCGGCGTCGGTCGAGTGGTAGAACGTGAACGCGCCGCCGAGCTCGAGCCGCGTGTGCACGTGCGCGCCGTTGCGCCGCACGGTGACGATGGTGGGCGTGCCGATGTCGGCGATGGACATCATGTCGAGGTTGGCGCCGCGCGTCTGCACGAGGTAGCTCGAGAATGCGTACAGCCCGGGCTTGTACGGCGGCGGCTTCCACACCAGGCGAAACACGATCGCCGTCACCGAGAGCACCAGCACCGCGATGTCGAGGGCGAGCTCGAGGTAGGCCTCGCGGTCGTGGTACGGGTCGATGGTCTGGCCGCGCGTGAACGTGAACTGGAGGATCGGCACGAGCGCGATCAGCGAGAGCCCTCCGAGCACGTACGCCAGCCAGATCCCCGCCCACGACGTGCTCGAGACGAGGACGCGCGGATCGAGGCCCGGCGCCTTCGTGATCTGCACGAAACGCTCGCGGACCGACCGGGGAAGAGCGTTGAAGGGAACGCGCATGACGGCTCCTCGAAGCTAGGCGATCTCCAGGCGAAATCGCACCTTCTTTTGCTTGGCGACGATCAGGACGTCCTGCAGCGCGTCGAGGTCGGCGAGCACCATGTCGACCGGCGTGACGCGCTCGCGGATCGTCGGATCGGCGAGCGCCGCGAGGAGGCCCTCGACGCAGCGCAGCCCGTCGGTCGGGGAGAACCAGGCAGTCCACGGGCCAATGGCCTCGGCCAGCTCCTCGGGATACCCGTCGAAGTCGGGAGGTGGCTCGCGATCGTCCGCAAAGCTGGAGAGCGTCGGCACGCCGTGCTCCTCGGCAATGGCATCGAGCACGGGGGCGTGATGGAAGAGGGCCGCGCCGTCGCCCTCGTAGGCGACCACGAGCTTCGGATCGAACGCGGGACCTCGGGCGGTCCTGCGGACAGCTCCGTCGCCGACACGTCGACCGCGACGGACGCCGGGGACGGCGGAGATGCCGGCGGGGTCGGCCCCGATGGCGGCGTCGCCGCGTCGATGACGTACTTCGTCACGAGCACGGGCAACGGCAAGGGCGGCGACTTCCGCGCGGCCGCGGGCGACGCCGATGGGCTCGCCGGGGCCGACGCCTTCTGCAAGTCCCTCGCGAACGCCGTCTCGCCCGTGCTCGGCGCGAAGACCTGGAAGGCGTACCTCAGCACGGACGCCGTCACCGCGCGCAGCCGCATCGGCGCCGGCCCGTGGTTCAACGCGAAGGGCGTGATGATCGCGAGCAGCGTCGCGAACCTCCATGACGAGCCGGCGGGCGCGAAGAACGCGCTCAGCGAGACGACCAACCTCGACGAGCTGGGCAACAAGGTCCCGATCGCGAACCCGAACGTCCACGACATCCTAACGGGCGCGACTGCGGCGGGCCTCTCGGTCACGGGCAGCAACTGTACGAACTGGACGAGCAGCGCGACGGGCGGGACGGCGATGGTCGGTCACGCGAACCGCAACGGCGGTGGCACCACCCCGAACTCGTGGAACGCGGCGCACTCGATCACGGGCTGCAAGGAGCCGCCCGCCGCGGGCAACGCGGGCGGCACGGTCGCGGTCGGCGGCGGGCGCGGATCGATCTACGGCTTCGTTCCCTGAGCGCGCGCCGCTACGGATCGAACGTCTCCGTCCGGCCCGGCAGCGAGGCGCTGTCGGCCGGCGGGACGTAGCCCTCCCATCCCGCGGCGCCATCCACGAGCCAGGGCCAGTCGCGCCGCATCGATTGCACCACGGCCGGGGAGAGGCCGTGGACCTGCGTGGGCGCGACGTTCAGGCGCGCGTGCCCCCCGCGCGCGGCCACGTTCTTCGATGCCGCGCGGAGCGAGGGCTCGCACCCGCTGGTCGTGCAGAGGAAGAGCGCGCGCTCACCGCTGCCCTTGCCCCACTTCGTGGAGAAGCGGAGTGACGAGCCCGGATCGTGCGCGGAGTCGCCGACCGCGATGCGCCGGTAGCGCGCGGGGCTCGCACCGGCGAGGAGCGCGACCTGGGTCGCGCCCATGGAGAAGCCGGCGAGCACGATGCTCGGCGTGTCCTTCACCCATGTCGTGAAGACGCGCTTCGTCGCGTCGACGGCGCGCTGGATGCGCCGATCGGTGTCGTCCTGGGTGCGCCAGCCGAGCGCGCGCTCGTTGCCGCCGAAGCCGCGCGGACACACCACGAACGCATGGCCGTCGGTGATCTCGCGCCACGCGGGGCACACCGTCGACTTGTTCGGCGTCTCGCTGCCGCCGTGGAGGGCGACCATCAGCGGCCGCGGCTCGCGTGCGCCGAGCGGCACCGCGACGAAGCCGAGCCGCTCCTCCCCTTCACGCAATTCGAGGATTGTCGGGTAGCCCGCGAGCGCGCGCCCCCCCGCGTCGACCGCGCCATCCGTGATGGCGGCCGTCCCTGCCTCCCGCAGATCGCCGGGCCGCTCCGGCGCCTGACGCGCGCAACCCGCGAGCGCGACGAGCGCGACGAGCGCGACGAGCGCGACGAGAGCACGCATCCCGCAGTCATACCGCGATCCGCTGAGCCGGGCCTGGCCGCGATGAATTAGGCTGGCCCGTTCCATGACGGTCCACGACATCGCGCGCCTCTCATGGAGGCAGCTGCATCGATGAAGAGCTACGTGCGGGGGGCGGTCGCGAAGCTCGAGTCGGCCCACGCGCTCGCGGTCGCGACCGGGGCCCCCCAAGCGATCGCCAGGGTCGCCGAGGAGGTCGCGCGCGGCTGGTCGCGGCGGAAGTCGACCTCGCGATCGCTGTACTATGCAATCAAAGCGACGAGGACGGCGCCGGCGCGCATGGCCGCCTGGAACACGCGCGGCAAGACGTGCGAGCTCGTCGCCGCGCGCACCACCGCCCCCACCAAGCAGCGCCGCGCGCGGGCGCTCTACCGCGCGGCGTCGACC
>JAYTHX010000424.1:0-10046 GCA_043732195.1 Polyangiaceae bacterium | reverse complement strand
CCCTCGCGCGTGCTACGAAAACGCGCCTCGAGCGCCTACTCCCGCAGGCTGACTGTCGCCGGCTTCGTTGGTGCGTGCGTCAGGTCTTCGGCGTGCGGCGCGAGCAACCCCAGCGATGACGACCGTCTCGATGCTGCGCTCGATGCGCCGCCGTCGCCGGTGCCGCTGCGCTGACTTCTTGATCTACACGGACAGCTCCTGTCCGCAGGCCGACAACTGGCACATCGGTGACGACAGTCCGAACTCTGACGCCTACTACTGGAATGGTTGCCGGATCCCGTGGCGGCTGGCGTCGGACTACGTGACCTCCGGGGACGAGCGCTCGAAGAACGCGACCGACGTCTCGGCGACGGCGTCGGCGCCGGGCTCCACCGAGGCCTCGGAGGCGGGTGTTCCGCGGTAGTCGCTGGTCGGAAAGGCCAGCGAGCAGCCCACGACCGCCAGGCATGATGCCACGACCAAGCCTCGCGCCCACCGCGTATGCCTCCGTCGATGACGGTGCGCTCGACAACCGGTGATCACTGATCACTGATGCAGATCCTATCTCCCGCCTGCCTGATGTGTTCCGTCGGCCGGCGTGTCGAAGAGCAGCGTGGTCTCGCCGCCGCCATTCGTGATGTCGCCGAGATCGGGCCACCCCGGAGCTGCTCGACCTCGACGACGAGCCGCACCTTCGTGCATGCAAGGTCCACGATGTGCTTCCCGATGACGAGCGGCCGGCGGGTGAGCGAGAACCTCGTCACCCGGGCGCGCTCTCGCGTCGCGCACGAGCGTCATCGCGCCTCCCCCCGCCCCTCATGACCCCTCACCGACCCGGCGCCACCATCCGGTAGACCTGCTCGTACGCGGCGACGCGTTCTTGCCAGCCGAAGTGCGAGCGCATGCCGTTGTGCTGCACCTTCTGCCAGAGCGTGCGGTCCTCGCCCTTGCCGCTGCCCCACACGCGGAGCGCCGCGTTCAGCGCGAACGTCAGGCCGGTCTCGTCGAAGTGATCGAAGGCGAAGCCGTTGCCCGTGCCGCGTGAGGCATCGAAGGGGAACACCGTGTCGGCGAGGCCGCCCGTGCGATGGACGATCGGCACCGTGCCGTAGCGCAGGCTGTACATCTGGTTGAGCCCGCACGGCTCGTAGCGCGAGGGCATCAGGAACATGTCGGAGCCCGCCTCGATGAGGTGCGCGGCCGCCTCGCTGAAGACGCTCATGTACCGGACCTGCCGCGGGAAGCGGCGCGCGAGGCCGTGGAAGAACGTCTCGTACTTCGGCTCGCCGGTGCCGAGCACGACGAGCTGCACGCCGCGGCGCGCGAGGAGCCGCGGCAGCACGTCGACGCAGAGATCGAAGCCCTTCTGCCAGGCGAGCCGCGAGACGATGCCGATCACCGGCACCTCGCGCGCATACGGCAGCCCGAGCTGCGTGAGCAGCTCCTCCTTCGCGAGCTCCTTGCCCGCGAGGTCGTCGAGCGAGAACGGGTGCGTGAGGTGCGGGTCGCGGTCGGGGCTCCACTCCGCCTCGTCGATGCCGTTCAGGATGCCGAAGAGCACGCTCGAGCGCTCACGCAGGAACGCATCGAGGCCGACGCCGTGCTCGGGCCGCTGCACCTCGCGCGCGTAGGTGGGGCTCACGGTGGTGATGGCGTTCGCGTACAGCAGGCCCGTGAGCAGGTAGTTGATGCGTCCCTCGCGCAGCTGCTCCTGGTGGAAGTGGTGCGCCGCCGGGGCGAGGCCGATGCCCTCGAGCACGCCGGCGTCGAAGCCGCCTTGGTGCCCGATGTTGTGGATGGTGAGCACCGTGCGCGTCTGCGCGAACAGCCGGTCCCACGCGAACATCGTGCGCAGCAGGATGGGGAGGAGGGAGGTCTGCCAGTCGTTCGCGTGCACGACGTCGGGCCGGAAGCCGATCCGCTGGCAGATGACGAGGGCCGCCCAGTTGAGGAGGGCGAAGCGAAGGTGCTCGTCGTGGTCCTCGGTGTAGATCCCGCGGCGGCCGAAGAGGCCCGGGCAACGGACCATGTAGACCGGGACCTTCGTGCCGGGCAGCACCACGGCGTGGACCGAGAACACGATCCGGGTCGGGCCGAGGTCGACGGCGGCCTCGCGGATGACCAGCTCGGCCCCGTCGGCGTGCTTGATCCGCCCGTACATGGGCATCACGACGCGGACATCGTGCCCGCGCTCCGGCGAGCCCGGCTGCGCAGAAAGCGCGCGCGGAAGGGCCGCTGCGACGTCGCCGAGTCCCCCGGTCTTGGCGAACGGCGCCACCTCGGAGGCGACGAACAGTACGTTCACGCTCGCACCCATAGCATTGATGGAATCGGAGAGACGAGGCTGCTAGCGTGCGCGAGCCTCACCGTGGACGTCATCTTCGTCGAGCCCTGCTTCCCCGCCAACCAGCGGGAGTTCGTGCGTGCCCTGGCCTCGGTGGGGGCGCGCGTCATCGGAATCGGAGAGCGGGACGAGTCCGCGCTCGACGACGGGCTGCGCGAGTGGCTCACCCACTACCAGCAGATCGGCAACGTGACCGACGAGGCCCAGCTCGCCCGTGCCGTGCGCTTCATCCAGGGGCGGGCGAAGGTGGAGCGGCTCGAGGCGGTGGTCGAATCGCACGTGATGGCCGCGGCCCGCGTGCGCGAGGCCTGCGGGATCCCGGGCTCGAGCGTGCAGAGCACCTTCCTCTGCCGGGACAAGCCGGCGATGAAGGAGGCGTTGCGCAAGGCGGGCGTCCCGTGCGCGCAGTCGATCGGCAGCTCGGACGTCGCCGAGATCCGCGCGTTCGCGAAGCAGGTCGGCTTCCCGCTCGTGGTGAAGCCACGCGACGCGGCAGGCGCCTCCGGCACCTACCGCGTCGAGGACGAGCGCGATCTCGATCTCGCCCTCGCCACCTGCGGCGTGGTTGGTCCCGGTGCGCGCCGGAGCGTCGCCGTCGAGGAGTTCATCGAGGGCCACGAGGGCTTCTACGACACGATCAGCGTCGACGGCCGCGTCGTCCACGACTTCGTCTCGCACTACTACCCGAACGTCCTCGACGCGATGCGCACGCGCTGGATCTCGCCGCAGTTCATCGCCACCAACCGGATCGATGCCGTCGCCAGCTACGACGAGATCAAATCCACGGGCCAGAAGGTCATCGAGACCCTCGGCATCGGCACGTCGGCCACGCACATGGAGTGGTTCTACGGGCCGAAAGGGCTGAAATTCAGCGAGATCGGCTGCCGTCCGCCGGGCGTTCGCGCGTGGGATCTCTACGCCGCAGGCAACGAGATCGACATCTATCGCGAATGGGCGATGGCGGTCGTCCACGGCAAGAAGAGCCAGTACCTCTCGCGGCGCTACGCGGCGGGGATCATCGCGCTGCGCCCCGAGTGCGACGGTCAGATCGTCGGCTACGACGGCTCGGAGGAGGTGTGGCGCCGCTTCGGTGACCACATCATCGACAGCCACCTGCCGCCGCCCGGCACGGCCACCCAGCCGGTCGCCGCCGGCTACATGGCGAACGCCTGGCTTCGCATGAAGCACCCCGACTACGACACGCTGCGCGAGATGATGGACTTCGTGGGCCGCACGCTCAAGGTGCGCGCTCGATGATCACGGGTGACGTACCCGCGGTCGTCCTCCTCGGCGCGCAACGCTACGACCCGACGCTCGGCGAGGCCATCGAGGAGCTCGGCATCAAGGGGAAGATCGCGACCATCACCGCCGGATGGCAGGAGCGAGAGGACGACGACGAGGACCTCCGCGAACACCTCACGGGCCGCGCGGTGAACCTCACGCTCCACGCCCGCGGCGAGGAGGTGTTCCGCAAGGACAAGGCGCTTCTCTCCGCCCACCGCGAGCGCCAGACCATCCTCCGCCATCGTCAGGACTTCTACCGCGTGCGCCTCGAGCACGCGCTCGATGCGCAGCACGTCATCGACCAGCGCGCCGCTCCGCCCGACATCCTCGACGACGAAGCGCAGACCTCGATCGACGCCGTGCGCAACATCGATGCGCTGCACCTCGAGCGCTGCACGCTCGATCGCCGCGAGTTCGACGCGCGCGTCCGCCCCGAGGAGCGCCCCGAGATCGCCCGCCACGTGAAGGAGCTCGCCGCGATCATCGACGGCTGCGAGGCGATCGCCATCGCCGGCGGGCACGTGGCCTCCCTCCTCAACCGGCTCCGCCTCTTCCAGATCGACAAGCTCGCCAAGGGCAAGACCGTCTTCGCGTGGTGCGCGGGCGCGATGGCAATCAGCGAGCGCGTCGTCCTCTTCCACGATGCCCCGCCGCAGGGCCAAGGTGCCGCCGAGGTGCTCGACGCCGGGCTCGGCTTCGTGGGCGAGGTGGTGGTGTTTCCCCAGCCCGAGTTCCGCTTGCGCCTCGGCGACCGCCAGCGCCTCAAGCTCGTCGCGCGTCGCTTCGCGCCTGCGAGCTGCATCGTGATGCCCGCGCGCTCGCGCGTCACCTGGCTGCGCACCGGTCCGACCGGTCTCCGCGGCGCGTTCGCCATCCGCGCGGACGGCACCCATGCGTTCGAGGCACCGCCTCCCAGCGGCGCCATGAAGGCCCACGCGCATCTCGCCTACAAAGGACCCGACGCGTGACGCCGCCTCCGCTCGCCATCCAGAAGCTCGTCAAGTCCCGTCCCGACGGCGGCAAGGTCGACGCCTTCCTCGCCGTGAAGGACCGCACGTTTCCGCTCATCGAAGGGCCGCACGCCACGTTCGTGTGGCGCGGCGAGGCCGACAAGGTGAGCCTCCGCCACTGGATCTTCGGCCTCGAGTCCGAGGCCGAGCTGCAGCGCGTGAACAATACCGACCTCTGGTATCTCACGATGGATGTCCCTCACGGGTCCCGTGTAGAATACAAGTTCGAGATTCATTTTCGCGGCGGCAGCCAGTGGATCGAGGATCCGCTCAACCCGAACCGCGCGCGTGATCCGTTCGGCGCCAACTCGGTCCTCCAGGGCGAGGGCTACGAGGTGCCCGACTGGGTCGCCCCCGACGACGACGCGCGCCCCGGCCTCCTCGAGCCGTTCTCGTTCCACTCCAAGACGTTCGGCGCGATGCGCCACGGCAAGATCTACCTGCCGGCGCGCTTCCGGAAGTCGCGGCTCTACCCGCTGCTCGTCGTGCACGACGGAAGCGACTACGTGAACTTCGCGAGCATGAAGCACGTGCTCGACAACCTGATCCACCGGCTCGAGATCCCGGACATGATCGTCGCGTTCACCGACTCGCCGGATCGCCTCCGCGAGTACGCGAACGACGAGCAGCACGCGCGCTTCCTGACCGAGGAGCTGCTCACCGATCTGACGGGGCGCCTGCCCATCATCGATCGCCCGCAGGCGCGCTGCCTCATGGGCGCGAGCTTCGGCGCGGTCGCCGCGTTCTCCACCGCGTACCGCTATCCCGGCGTGTGGGGTCGCTTGCTCCTCCAGTCCGGCTCGTTCGCGTTCACCGACATCGGCAAGCGCAATCGCCGCGGCCCGCTGTTCGACAACGTCGTCGCGTTCGTGAACCAGATGCGCGACGAGCCGAGCGCGGTCAGCGAGAGGATCTTCGTGAGCTGTGGCGTGTACGAGTCGCTGATCTACGAGAACCGCTCCCTCATCCCGCTCCTCACGGCGACGGGCATGCAGGTGAAGTTCGTCGAGTCGCGTGATGGTCACAACTGGGAAAACTGGCGCGATCGTCTCCGGGAAGGGCTGTCGTGGCTCTTCCCGGGACCGCTCATGTTCGTCTACGAATAAGCAGAGGCTTCTCACATGGCAGACGTCGTTCGGCACATCGGACTCTCGCTCGGCGCGGACATCGATTGGCCGCTGTGCTTCGAGGCGCTGATGAAGAAGCTCGATCTCCGCATCCCCGTGGAGGACGGCTCGGGCGACGTGATCCGCTTCGAGGTCGAGCGCGTGTTCATCGAGCCGTACGACCTGCGCCAAGGTTGCAAGTACGACCTCGTCGTGGACCGGCTGACGCACTGGTACCACACGAGCCGCGAGTGGATAAAGAAGGCCATCGTGATGGACGGCCTCTACGTGTTCAACAACCCGTGGAGCGTGCAGGCGAACGAGAAGCACACGTCCTACTGCGCGATGATGGCGCTCGGTATGCCCATCCCCGACACCTGGATGGTGCCGCCGAAGACCTACGAGCCCTCGCCCGACCTGAAGCCCACGCTCTCGCGCTACGCGAAGCTGTTCGACGTACGCAAGATCGGTGACCGCATCGGCTGGCCGATGTTCATGAAGCCGTACGACGGCGGCGGCTGGCGCGCGGTCACGAAGGTCGACGACGCGGCCGCGGTCTACAAGGCCTACGACGAGAGCGGCAAGGCGGTCATGCACCTCCAGGCAGCGGTCAACGGCTTCGACAGCTTCGTGCGCTGCATCGGCTTCGGCCCGCAGACGCACTGCGTCCTCTACGACCCCGAGGCGCCGCTCCACGATCGCTACACGATGAAGACCGACTTCATCAGCAAGGCGGAGGAGGAGCACCTGCGCAAGGTCACGCTGACCATCAACGCGTACTTCAACTGGGAGTTCAATTCCTGCGAGGCGCTGCGCAAGGACGGCGTCTGGCACCCCATCGACTTCGCGAACCCGTGCCCGGACTCGCAGGTCACGTCGCTGCACTGGCACTTCCCGTGGATGGTGAAGGCGTACATTCGCTGGTCGGTCTTCTGCGCGGCGACCAAGCGCAAGATGCGCATGAACCAGGACTGGTCGCGCTTTCACGAAGTGGCCGCGCTGGACATTTCCTACGAGGAGAAGCTCGATCGCTACGCCGCGATTGCCGACGCGCAGTTCGACACCGCGAAGTTCGAGGCGTTCTGCAACGAGCACCTGGCGCAGCTCGACCAGCTCGCATGGGACTTCTTCGGTACCGAGGAGGCGAAGGACGCGGTGCGACAGAAGGTGACGGCGCTCTTCCCGCCGCACGAGATCGAGAAGTTTACCGAGCTGTTCTGGAAGCGCATCCAGGACTGGCGCGAGGCCGAGAAACCGGCATGACTCGAGGCATGGCTGACTCCACGTCGCGGACCGCGCTCCTCGAAGATCCGCAGCTCCGGCCGTTCCTGCCGCTGCTCTGGGTGGCGTGGTCGGACGGCGACATGGAGGAAGACGACCTCGCGGACCTGAGCGCGCGCGTCGAGGCGATGCCCTGGCTCCGGCCCGCTGCGCGGATGGCCCTGCAGCAGTGGCTCGACCCCGCGGCGCCGCCCAGCGTGAGCGAGCTGCGCGCGCTGCTCGACACCGTGGAGCGGGTGGCGGCAAACCTCTCGCCCGAGCGGCGGCACGATCTCGTCGACCTCGGCGCGTCGCTCGCCCAGGAGCTCGGCGGTGATGACGTGCAGCGTGCGCTCCGCGAGCTCGAGGCGCGCATCGGCGTGACGGCGGGGATGCCCGCGCCCAGGGCTGAGGTCACGCGCGAGCGCGCCATCGCGCACGCCGCGCCGTTCGACGTGGCGGCGCTGCAGAACGTGCTCGACGGCGAGCACGCCGAGACGCGCAACGAGGTGCGGCGGCTCCTCGATGACCCGGCGCTCCGCGCGTACGGCCTGCCGGTGGCGGAGTACCGGCAGCTCGTTGCGACCTGGCTCGCCGAGGTCGCGAAGCGCGGGCTCGGCGCGAAGGCGTATCCGGGGGTCACCAGCGAGGCGCAGGACCTCGGGTCGTTCGTGGCGGCGTTCGAGTCGCTGGCGATGGGCGATCTCTCGCTCGTGATCCGCTTCGGCGTGCAGTTCGGACTGTTCGGAGGGAGCGTGTACTTTCTCGGTACCGACGCGCAGCGGCGCGCGCATCTGCCCGGCGCGGCGTCGCTTGCGCTTCCGGGATGCTTCGCGATGAGCGAGGTCGGGCACGGCTCGGACGTCGCGAACCTCGAGACGATCGCGACCTGGGAGCCGGACACGCGCACGTTCGTGATCCACACGCCGCGCGAGTCGGCGCGCAAGGACTGGGTAGGCGGCGCCGCGCAGCACGCGCGGGCGGCCACGGTCTTCGCGCAGCTCGACGCACACGGGGAACGGCAGGGCGTGCATGCGTTCTTCGTGCCCATTCGCAGCGCGAGCGGCGAGCTGCACGAGGGTGTCCGCGCGGGCGACACGGGCCACAAGATGGGCCTCAACGGCGTGGACAACGGGCGCCTGTGGTTCGATCACGTGCGCGTACCCGAGAGCGCGCTGCTCGCGCGCTTCGCGCACATGGACAAGCAGGGGCGCTATGCGAGCGCGATCGCGAACCCGAGCCGTCGCTTCTTCACGATGCTCGGCACGCTCGTGGGCGGGCGGGTCTCCGTCGCGGCTGCGGCCGTGGGGGCCTCGAAGGTGGCGCTGGCCATCGCGATTCGCTACGCGACGGCGCGGCGACCGTTCGGCGCGAGCGACCAGCTCGGCCTGCCCCTGCTCTCGTATCCGACGCACGGGCGTCGGCTCCTGCCGCGGCTCGCGCGCTCGTACGTCCTCAGCTTCGCGGTCGACGGGCTGCGCCGGCGCTTCGCGGAGGCGACGCGCGTGAGGAAGGAGGCTCCGGCCGGGCCGCCTGCGGACTCGCGCGAGCTCGAGGCGCAGGCCGCGGCCATCAAGGCGCTCGCCACGACGCACGCGGTGGAGACGGCGCGCGCCTGCCGCGAGGCGTGCGGCGGGCAGGGCTATCTGTCGGTGAATCGTCTGCCCGATCTCTGCGCAGACCTCGAGGTGTTCACGACGTTCGAGGGCGACAACACGGTGCTCCTCCAGCTGGTCGCGAAGAGCCTGCTCGCGGGCTTCAAACGACGCTTCGACGGCCAGGGCTTGGGGGGCGTGGCGCGCCACCTCGCCTCCCGCGCACGTACGGCGGTGACGGAGAAGAACGTGGTGGCGACGCGGCGCACCGGCTCCGAGCACCTGCGTAGCCGCGCGTTCCACCTGGCGGCGCTGCGCTATCGGGAGGAGTCACTGCTGGAATCGGCCTCGGCGCGGCTCCGCAAGCGCATCGAGAGGAAGATGGACGTCGAGCAGGCGACGCTCGAGGTGCAGGAGCATCTCGTGGCGCTCGCGAAGGCGCATGCCGAGCGGCTGGCGCTGGAATGGTTCGACGCGGCGGTCTCGGAGGTGAAGGACCCGTCGCTGCGTGCGGTGCTGGACCAGGTGGGCGCGCTGCATGGCATCTCGGTGCTGCGGACCGACGCCGGCTTCTACATCGGCGAGGGCTACTTCGAGCCGGCAAAGGAGAGCGCGCTGCGCCGCGAGAGCGATCTCCTCATCCGCGAGCTCATCGACGCGGCGGTGGGCCTGGTCGACGCGTTCGCGATCCCCGACGCGTGCCTGGCCGCGCCGATCGCATTCATGGATCCGGCGCATCCAGAATGGTGACGGGAGAAGCTGTCAGCTGACAGTTTTCGAGAGCGGGACCCGAGGTTACGCACCCCCAAAGCGAGGCGTTTTCCTGCGCGCTCGCGCGCATGGATCACCCTCGAACCAGCGCTACGCACGGTGTTTGTCACGGTCGTTGGTGGCGTCCGGCTTGCACCGCTCCAGCGCATGTCGAACCGCCTGCTGGTCGCGCTCGTCTCGACGGCCGCTCTCCTCGCGATCCACTGCGGAGGCGCCGAGTCCTCCACCGACCTCCAGGGCGGCGGCGGCGGCCCCGTCATCCCCGACGATCCGAGCGAGCTGCCCGGCGCGCCCGCCGATCCCGACTCGCCCGCGAACCCGAACACGTCGACGCCGCCGCCCGCGCCCACGTCGCCCGGGACCTCGAGCCGGATCGCGATCGCGCTGAGCACCACGACGCCGGCCACCGATCTCGGGACGTCCGTCGACATCACCGTCACCGTCACGCCGACCGCCGGCTTCACCGGCCAGGCCACGCTCGCGGCGACCGGGCTGCCTGCGGGCGTGACTGCGACGTTCACGCCGGCGTCGCTCACGCTCAACACGACGCCGGCCACCGCGAAGATGACCGTCATGGTGCCATACACCACGCTGCCGTCGCCGGTCGGCGGCTCGAGCGCGATCGTCGTGAAGGCGACCTCCGGCGCCGCCGAGGCGACCGCCAACGCGAACTTCAAGGTCGTCCCGCGCGTGACGC
>JAYTHX010000423.1:0-10085 GCA_043732195.1 Polyangiaceae bacterium | reverse complement strand
GATTAAAAGTCCGCAGCTCTACCGACTGAGCTATCGGCCCGAAGCGATGACGCACCGTCGTTACCGCGCTTAATCGCCGGGGGGAAGCGTCGTTTCCTCAAGCATGCGACCCGCTCAGGACGGCCTGCTCTCACTCGTCGAACGCATCTTCGAGGACGGCGTCGTGACCGCATCGGAGCGGAGCGAGCTGGGCTCGCTCTACCGAGGTGCGGGGCTCACGGTCCCGGAGGTGAAGGAGGTCTTCGCGGCGTTCCTGAAGAAGACGTGGGGCGAGACCATCGCCGACGGTCTCATCACGAACGAGGAGCGCACGAAGCTCGCGACCATCGTGCGCGAGCTGCGGATGCCCGTCGAGTCGGTGCCGGCGCTGGTCGAGTCGGTGCCGGCGCTGGTCGGCGCGGTCATCCGCGCGGCGTGATCACTTGAAGCCCGTGAGGTGGACGACGTACCACTCGCCGCGCCACGAGATGAGCGACGTGACCTCGAAGCTGCGCTCCTTGCCGTCGAGCTCGAAGACGAGGCGCGTGCCGTAGACCCGGTAGTACCCGAGCTTGTTCGACTCCTCGTTCGGCTCGACCCAGCGCGCGCGATCCTGCGGGACCTCGGCGCGGAGAAACTTCACGCTCTCGGGATGCTCTCCGAGGCGCTTGTGGAGCGCGTGGATGTCTCGCTTGTACGCGGCGACGAGGCGGCGCCTCCAGTCGGAGCCGGCGTTCGTGATCGCCTTCACCTGCTCGTAGGCGGTGAGCGGGAAGAAGAACGGCATCGCGCGCTCGGGGTCGTCCTTCGCGATCCCTTCCCACAGCGCGGCGATGCGCGCCTCGTAGGCGGCGCCCGCGGCCTCGGGCCGATCCTTCGTCTGCGGTAGCGCTCCGGGGTCGGCGCCGGCATCGGCGTCGACGGACGGCGGCGTCATCTGCGCGGTGGCGGGCCGCGAGGAGGCTGCCGGCTCGCTCGGGCCGGCGGCGGACGCGCCCGGCGGCGGGGGCAGCGGCGCCACCGCGGCGTCGATCCCGACCGGCGCGGGCGGCTCACCGTGATGGCAGCCCAGGAGCGCGGAGAGCGAGGTGGAGGAGAGAAAGAGGAGAGCGGCCGAGCCTCGAAGCATCGGGGCGCACGTTAGCGCACTGCGGCAGGCGGGCGTCGCTCTGTAAGGCGCTTTGCAGGGGGTCCGTTGTTTGCCCAGCGCAGAGCCGTTGACGCTCTGCGTCCTCGTCGATAGTTGTAGTGCTCACCCGACCGGGACCGTCCAACGGTCACGTGACGGACGTAGCTTGGAGGAACGCATGCGAAGGATCTCGAGCGTGGTGGTCGGAGTCGTGACGGTGGCTGCCCTCGTGGCGGCGTGCGGTAAGAAGGACGAGACGCCGCCCGCGGCGTACGGCCAGACGCCCGGACAGTACCCGCAGCAGCAGCCCGGACAGTACCCGCAGCAGCCGGGCGCCGCTCCACAGGGCCAGCTGGCAACGCCGGGCCCCACGGCTCTGCCCTGCCAGAATGATTCGTCCTGCATGACGCACAAGTGCAACACGCAGTACGGCAAGTGCGCGTTCCCGTGCCTGAGCGACGCCGACTGCATCACGGGCTCGACGTGCTTCGTCGGCGGCGGCGCGCTCGCCGCGTGCATCCCGAAGCCGCCGGGTACGTGAGCAGCTGACAGCTGACAGCTGACAGTTCGGGAGAGAGACCCGGACTGTCGGACTGTCGGACTGTCGGACTGTCAGCGCGTTGCTCTTCGAAGGCCGTCCGCGACCTCCTTCGGGAGGAGCTGCTTCGTGGTGAGAAGAGCGGCCCAGGGATCGGCCGTGCGTTTCGCGAGGAGCGCCGGGACCGTGCGGACGTCGAAGGACTTCGGGTCGATCGACGGGAGGTCGTCCCACGCCACCGGGAGCGCGACCGGCGCGCCGGCGCGGGCGCGCGGCGAGTAGGGAAGGATGGCGGTGGCGCCGCGGCCGTTGCGGAAGTGGTCGATGAAGATCTTTCCCGCGCGCGCGGCCTTCGTCATCGTCGCGACGTACTGCTTCGGCGCGCGGTTCGCCATCGCCTGCGCGAGCGCCGCCGCGAACGCGCTCACGACCGGCCATTCCTCGTGCGGCGTCAGCGGTACCACGACGTGCAGGCCCTTGCCGCCCGTCGTCTTCACGAAGCTCACGAGATCCATCTTCGCCAGCTCGTCACGCAGCTCGAGCGCCGTCTCGACGACGCGCGCGAAGGGGAGGCCGGCATCGGGATCGAGGTCGAGCACGATCCAGTCGGGCTTCTCGATCTTCGGCAGGCGTGATCCCCAGCCGTGCAGCTCGAACGCGTTCAGCTGCACCAGGCCGTAGAGCTCGTCGCGCTTCGTGACGTAGATCACCTCGTCGCCCGAGACGTTCGACGTGCCGATGGCGGTGAGGCCGAGGCCGGCGTGCTTCTGCACGAAGCACGGGTTGCCCTTCACCGGCTTGCGACCCTGCGTGCCGTACGACGCTGACGATGTCGGCCACGCCGCCGTGCACCGCAGCAGCATGAGCGGGCGCTTCGTCGCGAAGGGCAGGAAGTGAGGGGCCATCGCCTCCACGTAGCGCGCCATGTCGCTCTTCGTGATCCCGGTCCCGACGTCGACGACGCGCTCGGGGTGCGTGAGCTTCGTCTTGCCGAGCATCGTGAGCAGCGGCGCCGCCTCGGTCACCACCTCGACGGGCGCCTCGCTCTCGCGCACGACGGCGGCGGGCCGCTTGTCCTCGCGCAGTCCCTCGAACGCCGGATGACGGAGCGCGCCGCCCTGCGTCCACTCCGTGAACCGCACCTGGCAGACGAGCTCGGGCCGCGCCCACTGCGCATCGCGCATTCTCGGAGCGCCCTCGGCGGTGGGCTCGCCCACGCGCAGCGGCGCGAGGCGCTTCGCGAGATCGGTGAGCGATGCCTGGGAGAAGCCGGTGCCGACCTTGCCCACGTAGCGGTAGGTCTTGCCCTCGCGCACCGCGAGGAGCAGCGCGCCGATACCCGTGCGCTGGCCCTTGGGCAGCGTCGAGCCGACGATCACGAGCTCCTGCCGCTTCTGGCACTTCACCTTGACCCATTCGGGACCGCGGCCGCTCTGGTACGGACGATCGGCGCGCTTCGCGATGATGCCCTCGAGGCCCAGCTTGCAGGCCTTGTCGAAGAGCGCCTGACCGTCGCCGCGCAGGTGATCTCCCAGCTTGAGCGGCGGCTTCACGCCCGCGAGGATGGTGCGAAGCGTGTCCTTACGCGCCTCGAGCGTCTCACCGCGCAGGTCGACGCCATCGTAGTGCAGGAGGTCGAAGACGAAGTAGACGAGCCGCCCGGCATCGGCCGAGCCTTTCAATGCATTCTGCAACTTCTGGAAGTCGGTGCGGCCGTCGTCGAGCACGTAGGCTATCTCGCCGTCGAACACCGCGTCCTTCACGCGCACGTGCGACAGCGCCTCCGCGACGGTGGGGAAGTGATCGGTCCAGTCCTTCCCGCTGCGCGTGTGGATCCGCACCTCGCCCCCCTCGACGGTCGCGACGGCGCGGTAGCCGTCGTACTTGAGCTCGTAGACCCAGTCTCCCTGGGTGGGCACGTGGTCGACGAGCGTCGCGAGCTGCACCTCGACGGAACCGGCCGCGGGCAGCCCGGCCGCCGCGTGGGCCGTCGTCCCCTTCGTCCGCGCCTTCGCTTTCGCTTTCGGCCCCGCCTCCGCTTTCGCAGCAACCCCACCCTTCAGATCCTCGATGGTCCGGCCCGTGATCACGCTCCCGGGTACCCGCTTCACGATCTCCCCCTCCTCGCCGTGCCGGACGTGATCGTCGCTGCCCTTCATGAGCAGCCAGTTCTTCTTCCCGCGATCGCCGTCCCTCGCCGTCAGCCGCACGAGCCGGAACTTCCCGTGGAGCTTCTCCCCGTGGACGACGAACTCCAGCTTCCCCTTCTTCATCCCCTCGCGGGGGTCGCCGATCGGCTCCCACGTGCCGCGATCCCAGACGATCACCGCGCCACCGCCGTACTCGCCCTTGGGAATGCTCCCCTCGAAGTCGCGATAATCGACGGGGTGGTCCTCCGTCTGCACCGCGAGCCGGCGCTCCTTCGTGGAGAGGCTCGGACCCTTCGGCACCGCCCACGACAGAAGCACGCCGTCGAGCTCGAGCCGAAAATCGTAGTGGAGCGCCGTCGCCGCGTGCTTCTGGATGACGTAAGAGTTCCCGCCCTCCGTCGGGTTCAGCTGGCCGGACGGCTCCTCGGTCGTTCCGAAGTCGCGCATCGCGTTGTAGCGATCGAGCGGCTTCCCCTCGTAGGTCGCGTGTTTCATGCAGTCCTCCGGCTCTTGTCGAGCTTCCAGCGGTCCCAGGTGGCAGGTCGCGACGCGCCCCGCCCAGCGATCGAGCGACGCGCTCCCGTAGCCGCTCACGTGGAGATCCTTCTCGCCGTGAAGGCGGGCGTAGACGACGAGGCCCGACCCGACCTCGTCGAGCTGCGGATACTTTCCGGCGGTGTCGGCGATGCAAAGCACGATGTCGTGCTCGCGGAGGGGCCGGTCGCCCCGGCGCTCCAGGTGGACGCCATGCTTCACCCGCGCATCGTGCCCGGCGGCCATGCGCGCTGCGGCGCTCGCGGTGCGCGGCAGGATCGCGAAGACGAGGCGAGCAGCTGCGCGTCGAACGGAAGCTGGGGCGGGAGCTGCCAGAGGATGGGGCCGAGGTTCTCCTCGAGCGCCAGGACGCCGCTCGCGAAGAGGTTCGCGAGCGGCTCCTCGCAGTCGCGGAGCTTCTTGTTGTGCGCCATGAAGCGCTTGCCCTTCACCGCGAAGACGAAGTCGGCGGGCGTCTCCTCGCGCCAGCGCACGTAGCTCGAAGGGCGCTGCAAGGAATGGAGCGAGCCGTTGATCTCCACCGAGCGCATCCGGTGGCACGCGCTTCATGCGGCGCGTGAGTGGGGAGGGTCGTCGTCGGCGGAGGCCACCGGCCGCTTGCCGGCCAGGCGGTCGCGGAGGAGCATGAGCACGGCGGACTCCTCGGAGGAGAGGGACGCGAGGCTGTCCCGGAGCTCCTGTTCGGCGCGCTGCTGGGGCACGGCGACCAGGTGGCCGTCGAGGTAGGCGTCGAAGATCTGCGGGTGCACGTAGCACTTGCGGCACACGCTCGGCGTGTTGCCGAGCCGGCCCGAGACGTTCTTCACCGCTTCGACGATGTTCTTCTTCGCGGCCGCCTTGGTATCGAAGGCCGCGAGCGCTTTGAGCGCCTGCGCGGCGAGCACCGTGCCGGCCCACGTGCGGAAGTCCTTGGCCGTGAACTCCGCGCCGCTGATGACGTGGAGGTACGCGTTGACGTCGTCCGACTCGACGGAGTGACGCTGGCCGTCGTCGTCGAGGTACTGGAAGAGCACCTCCCCCGGGAGGTCGTTGCAGCGCGCCACCACGCGGGCGAGCCGGCGGTCGTGCACCTTGACCGCGTGCTCCTTGCCGCTCTTGCCGCGAAATCGGAATTTTACCGAGGTGTTGGTGATGTCGACGTGGCGCGTGCGCATCGTTGTCAGGCCAAACGAGCCGTTCTCACGCGCATACTCCTCGTTGCCCACGCGGATCAGCGTGATCTCGAGGAGCCGCACGACGGTGGCGAGCACCTTCTCGCGGGCGAGGCCGGGCTTCGAGAGGTCCTCGTCGATCCGCGCGCGGATGCCGGGGAGCGCCTCGGCAAACTGCATCATGCGCTGGTACTTCGTCTCCTCGCGGACCTCGCGGAAGCGCGCGTGGTAGCGGTACTGCTTGCGGCCGCGCACGTCGCGTCCGGTCGCCTGGATGTGGCCGTCCTCGTCGGGGCAGATCCAGACCTTCGCCCACGCCGGCGGGATGACGAGCGCCTTGATGCGCGTGAGGACGTCGCGGCTCTTCACGGTCCTGCCGTCGACGCCGACGAAGCGGAAGCCCTTGCCCGCCTTCACGCGCGTGATGCCCGGCCCCGAGTCGTCGACGTAACGGCAGTGCGCGGCCTTCGCGCTGAGCGCGGGGTCCGCGGGGAGGGGCTTCTTGCGCAGGGTGCGGACGAGGTCCGCGGCCTTCGCGATCCGCGGGCCCTCGGGACCGCTGCCGGAGCGGGTGCGGCCGGAGGAGGCGGCGCCGCGCGAGCCAGTAGCGCGGCGAGGCGCTCGGCCCGGCGGAGTACCGAAGACGCGGATCGTGACCGGTGCGTCGTCGTCCTTCGCCATCACGCTGCCTTCTTCTTCGTGGCGCGGCGCGCCTTCTTCGCGGCAACCTTGGGGGCCGCTCCGGCCTTCGCGTCGTTGGCGACCTTGCCGCCGTTCTTCGCGACGCTCTGCTTGAGCAGATCGAGGAGGTCGACCACGTCGGAGGCAGCCTGGCCTTTCGGCTTCGGATCGAGGCTCTTGATCGAGCCCGTTCTCGCCTTCTCGGCGATCATCTTGAGCACGACCCCGTGGTAGCGGTCCTTGTACTTCGCCGGCTCCCAGTCGGTCATCATGCCGTCGATCAGCTGCTCGGCCATGGCGAGCTCACGCTCGCCGATCGACGCGTCCTTCTTGGGCAGCGGCATGTCCTTGGGCGCGCGCAGCTCGTGGCCGTAGCGCAGGACCTCGAGCATGATGGCGTTGCCCACGGGCATCAGCGCTGCGAGGTGCTCCTTCGTCCGCAGCACGAACGTGGCCACCGCGAGGGCGTTCTTCTTCTTCAGCGCCTCGCGCAGGAGCACGTACGCCTTCGCCGACCGCTTCTCCGGGACGAGGTAATACGGCGTCTCGAAGAACGCGGGATCGATCTGGTCGACCGGTACGAAATCCTGGATGTCGAGCGTCTGGGTGGCTTTGGCCGCGGCTTCCTCTAGCTCATCGGGCTCGATGATGACGAAGTTGTCGGGCTCGTACTCGTAGCCCTTGACGATGTCCTTCCACGCGACGGGCTTGCCGGTGGCGGAGCTGACGCGCTCGTACTTGATCGGCGCGAGGTCCTTCTTGTCGAGCTGACGGAAGTGGATCTCCTCCGACCGGCTCTCGGCGGTGTAGAGCTTCACCGGGATCTGGAGGAGGCCGAAGCTGATCGAGCCCGACCAGATGCCGCGCCCTGCCGCGGGCGCCTCGTTGTCGTCGTCGCCGTCTGCCTGCTTCGTGTGAGCCTTGCGCGCCATGACGCGCTCTCCAGCAGGCGCCGTTCCATGAGGTGCGAGCGCGGGATCCGCGCGAGCTCGAGGAGCGGGACGCGCACCGACGCGACACTGCCGCGGTGGCTGGTGCACGATTCCCCGGTGACGCCCGGGGGGGGCCCGCGCGTCAGTAGGTCGTCGTGAAGAAGTCCATCTTGGCGTTCGGCGGCCAGCCGAGGGCGCGGACGTGCCGATCGACGCAGCTCGCTACGGCGGGGTTCGCCGGGTTCGGGTACACGCTGACGCCCGCCGCGCGGCCGTTCTGCACGGCGACGCGGACGGTGACCTTCATGCTCTCCGGCGCACCGCAGCCGCTGATGAACGAGGCGTTGCGCATGGGCGCGCCGAGCTGACCGTCGGTGAGATCGGCGCCGCCCTTTGAACCTCCCATGCTGATCTCCTGGTTGTTCGCGTTGAGCGCGGCCTCGTAGCTGCCGCCGCCGTGGTAGCCGCCACCGCCGCCGCCACCCGCGCCGCCCTTGCCACCGCCGCCGGTCCCCGTCTTCTTGCCGCCCTTGAGGGAGCCGCCGGTGGAGAGGTCGACTCCGTTGGGGTCGTCCGAGAGGTTCGCGGCGTCCTTGCGCTCGCCGACCTTCTTCACCACGAAGAGCGCGCCGCCCGTGACGAGCGCGACCGCAAGGATGCCGCCGATGATGAACTTCGCGGCGCCCGCCTTCTTCTCGGCGCTCTCGACCTTGGCGACGTCCTTCTTCTCCTGCGCGATGTTGCGGTGCATGCCCGCGTGCTGCGCGAACGGAGAGAACTCCTCCCACTCCTCGATCTTCTGCGCGACGCCGGTGAGCTCGTCCCGCAGGGTGTCCTGGCCCACGAACTGGTTCGACGCGATCTGCTGGAGCAGCTCGACGGCGCTGAACGGACCGTGGTCCATGCGGTCCTTGTTCACGACGTAACGCGGCCGCTGGTCCGCCTCGAGGCGGGCCTTGAGCTGCGCGAGCGCGCGCGTCGGGTCGCGGGTCGGCATGGGCGCGGGCGCGCCCGCGGTGGGAGCGGTGTGGAGGCCGGGCTGCGAGAGCGGACCGGAGGGCGGCGCCACCGAGAACTGCACCTCGATGGGCGGGAGCAGGGACATGCGGGTGTCGATGGGCTGCCCGTTCGCCTGGTCGAGCCCGTGCACGTCGACGTCGGGCGGCGGGATGCTCTTCATGGGCGCGAGGTGATGCATCGCGTTGGCGAGCGCACCGAGATCGTCGGGCCGGTGCGCCGGGTCGGCCATGAGCGCCTTGCCGAGGAGCATCTCGAGCGACTCGGGCAGGGTGGGGTCGACATCGCGTGGGCGGCGCATGCCAGGCCCGACGGCGCTGCCGGTGACGGCCTCGTAGAGCATCGCGCCGACCGCGAACACGCTCGCGCGTGCGTTGCCGGGGGTGTTCGCCTTCACGAGCTCGGGCGCGAGGGTCGCGCGATCCGCGCCCTTCTCGGGGGGCAGCGCGAGGGCGGGGTGGATGCGCATGAGCCCGTCCGGCCCGTTCGCGATCGCGGAGGGGTGGACGTAGAGCATCTCCCCGCGATCGTGGCGTCCCTTCAGATCGACGCATACCGGCACGAGGACTGCGATCGCGTCATCGAGCGTGAGCCTGCGACCTTCGGCCTTCCGGGACTCGAGGATGGCTCGAAACGTGTGAGACGAAGAAGCGATGTGAATGCCCTTTGCTGCGCTTGCAGCGACTGCCGACATGAATCCAAAGTTACCCGAGGACGAGCAATGCGCTCAATAGAAGGCGGAGGTTCGCTCGCACGAGAAAGTTACAGTGTAGGGCGACAGGTGCTCCCGGTCGCGCGCGACAAAACGGGAAACGCGTGCCGCGATCGAGTCGCGGCACGCGTGCCCGTCAGCGTGCTGGCCTACGTCACGCCTTGTCGCGCGCGGGCTCCGCGACGACCGTGCGGCCGCCCATCACCTGGCCGCCGAGCGTCTTGATGGCCTGGTCCGCGAGCTCCTTCTTCACGGTCACGAACGTGATCCGGTCGCGGACGCGGATGTTGCTCGTCTCCGAGGTCGGGATCCCGCCGGCATCGGCGAGGAGCTTCTGGAGATCCTCGGGGTTGACGCCGTCGCGCTTACCCACGTTCAGGAAGATGTTCGCGAGGCTCGCGTCGTCCCGCGCGTCGGGCTCTCGCGGCTCGCGCTCACGCGGCTCACGGGGCGCGCGCGGCTCGCGCGGCGGACGGTCGCCGTCCGGACGATCGCCCAGGGGACGGTCTCCGGTCGGACGGTCTCCGGTCGGACGGTCGCCGGTCGGACGGTCGCCGGCGGGGCGCACGTCGGCCGAGCGCTCGCCGCGCGGGCGTTCGCGCTCGCGCGTCGGTCCGCGACCGGCGCCACGTCCTTCGCGGCGCGCAGGCGGCGCGTCCGGAGTGCCCACGGTGAAGCCCGGCATTCCCTCGCTGATGCCGGGGAGGTTCGGGAGTCGCGGGTGACGGTTCGTATCGACCGCGTCGTCGTCGTGTGCGTCGCGCGGGCGACCGGTCACGGTCTCCGCTTCGTCGAGCGACGTCTGGCGCGGCGCCGCAGGACGCCGTCCGGGGGCTGCGCCGCCTGCGAGGATCGGGTGATCGTCGTCGTCGTCCGCGGGCGGCTCCCAGTCG
The DNA here is from genome assembly GCA_043732195.1 of Polyangiaceae bacterium. Taxonomy (GTDB): domain Bacteria; phylum Myxococcota_A; class Polyangia; order Polyangiales; family Polyangiaceae; genus Labilithrix. The sequence continues at coordinate 348 of JAYTHX010000423.1, read as the reverse complement.
GTGAGCGTTGCCTGAGGAATGCCCACGCGGCCTGCGTCGCGGGCGCGATCACGCTGCGGGTCGGCACGCGGGGCGTCGTCGGCCGGGCGAGCGCCCATCCCGACATCACGACGGACACCTTCGCGCGAGGGATCGCGCGGCGGGCGCGGCCCCTCGGGACGACCGCGTCCACGATCGCGATCCCCACGCGGACCACGCGGGGCGTCGGCGCGCGGGGCGTCGGCGCGCGGGGCGTCGGCGCGCGGGGCGTCGGCGCGCGGGGCGTCGGCACGCGGCCCATCGAAGCGGCGCGGGCCACGACCGTCACGCGCTTCGCGCGCTTCACCGACCGGGCGCTCGCCATCACGC
>JAYTHX010000422.1:0-10116 GCA_043732195.1 Polyangiaceae bacterium | reverse complement strand
GCCTCCGCGAGCGCGACGATCCTTCCCCAGCGCTCTGGGGAGCGGAGCACTCGCCTCAGCGAGGGAAACCCCTTCCGGGCGAGGTACTTTGCGGTCACCCCGTTCGCCGCGACCATGAAGTCCTCGATCAGCTCCTTTGCTCGATTGGGCTCATCGGGCCGCAAGTCAGTGAGCTCCTCACCTTTGAAGACGGCCTCGGCCTCTGGCGTATGCAAGCTGAGCGCGCCGTGCTGAAAGCGGAGTCCGCGCATCGCCTGCGCGACGCGATCTTGCACCCGGAGCTGGGCATCGAGCCCCGGCACCTCGAGAATACGCTGCGGTGCTGGAGCGGTACCCTCGAGCCAAGCCGCCACCGAGTGGTAGGCGAGCTTCGCGTGATTGCGCACCAACGCGCGGTAGACGTCCGATGCCTTCACCGTGCCGTCGGCAAGGGCCGTCATCTCGACCACGATCGCCAGCCGATCCTGATTCTCGCCAAGTGAGGTCAGATCGGTCGAAAGCTTCTCGGGCAGCATGGGGAACATCCCGCCCGCCGTGTACACGGAGGTCGTGTTTGTTTCCGCGTGGCCGTTGATCGCAGACCCGCGCCGTACGAGAGCATCGACGTCTGCGACTGCGATGAGGATTTTCACCGCACCCTCGGTCATCGGCTCGGAGACCGAGAGTTGGTCCAGATCTCGAGAGGTGTCGTTGTCGATCGACGCCCAAAGCATCTGCCTGAGATCCCGGACCAGAACGCCGCTGGCCACGGGAGCACTCGAAATGCCGCGCGTCTCGGCCACCACCGCGGCCGAAAAGTCCGGCAAGAGACCTCGCTGGATCATGATTCGGTGCGCAATCGATTTGAGTTGGTTCATGGGCGGGAGGAGAGCTGGTTTCGCGTTTTGCGAACGCCCGCGAAACCGAGGCGTCACGGACGACGTCACTTGGCCACCGGAACGCCGTGACGACGCGTAGCTTCATACGACACGCAAGTTCACGACCACGTCGAAGACCAAGGCTTGCGTGGGCCCCTTCGAGCTCGCACCGCGCGCCAAGGCGAGCCCCAACCCCTCTACGAGTCGGGCGCCGAACCGACGGCAGCGATGGCTTCCACGATGCTCGAATGGGCTCGCTGGAGGAGATCACCGTGCCGGCCGCCAGGAATACGCAAAAGATGCGCCCCTGGGATCGCCGCTGCCAACCGCTGGCCCATCCGGAAGGGAACGATCTCGTCGGCGTCACCGTGGACGACGAGCGTTGGGATCGCGATCGAAGAGGCCTTGGACAGCGTGTCGAAGTGATCGGCGACAAGGAGCCCAGCCGGCAAGAACGGCGCGACATCGGCGATGAGATCGGGGATCGACGTGTAGGGGGTCACGAGAACGAGACGGCCTCCTCGCCCTCGACGCGCCATCTCGGCCGCGACGCCGGTTCCTAGAGAAGTCCCCCACAGGACGATGCGTTCGGGCCCCACACCGCGCGCCCGTAGCATCTCGAGCACCGCCTCGGCATCCGCGTAGAGTCCTTCCTCCGACGGAGATCCGTTCCCCGCCCCACCGTATCCGCGGTACTCGGCAAGGACGACGCCCAAGCCGCGCGCGGCGAGCTCACGCGCGACGCCGGCAGTCTGCTCGGCCACCTCACGGTTGTTGTGGAAGTGCACAACGACCGGCGCTGAGCCGCCTCCGCGCAGCTCGAGCGCACGTACTGCAACGCCATCTCGAGCCACGAGGCGATGTTCGACGAAGTCGGGGGCGGCGCTGCCTGCGCGCACGTCTTGCGTCGGAAAGAGAAATTTGCGCGAAGCGGCGCGACTTCCGAACGTCACGACGAGGCTCGCGCAGAGCACGATCGCAAGCCTCCGGCACCAACGCGTCAACAAGCTCCCTTAACAGTGTCCCCATGCAGCGGGGAAAGCCACCGAATAGCGAGGTCGCGTTCTTGCACGGGGGCGCGCCATGTGGATTGCTCTCGGTGTCGGCGTCGACCTCATCCATGCGTTCGCGATGACCGCGTGGTTCGTGGGCTTCCCGCTGCTCTTCGTCAGGCGCTTTCCACGCGCCCGCCTTGCGTACGCGATCTACGCCGTGACGTTCATCGTGGCGTCGCAGGCGTCGATGCTCCTGATGGACGAGTGCTTTCTCACGGCGATAACGAGCTGGTGCTGGCACCACGATCCGGCGCACGTCGTCTCGAACGACTGGTTTACCGTCCGCGTCGCGCGGGCCGTCTTTGGGATGGCGCCCTCCCGGCACTTCATCTCGCGTCTCTCGGAGGCACTGGTGCTCGTCACGGCGGCGGGGGTCATCATCTCCGTTGTCCGCTCACGCCGGCCACCGTTGCTGAGCGCGGCATGAGCGCGGCGGCCTCCGAATCGCACCCGCTGATCGAAGTGAAGAACCTCGTAAAACGCTACGACGAGAAGGTCGTCCTCGACGGGTTCAGTCTCACTGTCGAGCGAGGGGAGACCTGCGTCATCATCGGCGCTTCCGGCTCGGGAAAGAGCACGTTTGCTCGTCTCCTCGTGGGGCTCGAACGACCGGATTCGGGCGAAATTTGGGTCGACGGCGCGAACCTCGTCGGCTTGGGTGAGCGCGCCCTCGACCGCATACGCCGCAAGTTTGCCGTCGTGTTCCAGAAGTACGCGCTGCTCGACTCGATGTCCGTGTTCGACAACGTCGCCTTCCCCATGCACGAGGAGACGGACCTGAGCGACGCCGAGATCGCCAAGCGCGTGCATGTCGCGCTCAAGGAGCTCGACGTCGACGATGCAGCAGGAAAGCTTCCGGGCGAGCTTTCGGGTGGAATGTCGAAGCGCGTCGGGATCGCGCGCGCGGTCGTCACCGACCCGGAGATCCTCGTCTACGACGAGCCGACCTCCGGTCTTGATCCGGTGAGCTCGCGCGTCGTCGATGGACTGATCGAGCGCATGCGGACGGGCCACGGCGTCACTTCCGTGGTCATCACGCACGACATGGTCACGGCGTACGGTATTGCCGACCACGTCGTCCTCCTCGCCGAAGGAAGAGCCGTGGCCCAAGGGCCGCCGGAGGAGCTCTTCCGCTCGCACGGGAAAGAGATCGAGCCCTTTGCGGAAGCGAGCGGCGTCGACCTCGCCAGGCTCGCCTCTCGCGCCAGCCGCAAATCGCCAGCGACAATTCGTGCGCGGTGGGTCAGCTCACATCCGAAAGCCGAGCCTCAGGCGCGTAGGGCGTCATGGCCTGGGTCACGGTCGACATGAAAGCCGATCGCAACCATGTGGCGAAAATGCTTGCGGCTGTGGGCAGCGCCCGCCGCCGAAAGGCAGTACGGTCTATGCACTTTGCACGAACAGGTCGCGGTCCGATGGAGCTCTCGACGCTCCAAGAAGGACGCGACCGTTTCGCGCGGCCCCTCACTCGCGATGGGGCGGATCCATCGGCTCGAGGTGGAGCGTGGTAGGCGCGTCGCACATTCCACGCGTCGCGAGGTCCGTCACGGTCAAACCGCGCGTGCTGGTCGTCGACGACGACCTCGACACGTCGGACCAGCTGAGCACATTGCTCGACCGCGACGGTTACGCCTGCGAGCGCGCCAGCAATGGCCTCGACGCACTCCAGGCGGTCGCGCGTCAGACGTTCGACGTCGTCGTCTCCGACATCCGAATGGACCGCATGAGCGGCCTCGACTTGCTCGATCGGCTGGGCAAGCTCCACCCTCAGCTGCCGGTCATCCTTTGCACGGGATTCAGCGACATTGCTGGCGCTGTCGACGCGACCAAGCGCGGCGCTTTCCAGTACCTCGTCAAGCCCTACGATCTCAGCGCGCTCAAGGAGATCATGGCGAGCGCCGTTCTCCAAGGCCGCGCTCTTACCCTGTCCACGAGCGTAGACAGCAAACTCCACCTCGCCCGCACACGCGGGAGGCCACCGCAGGATCTCGTCGATGCGGCGGCGCCCCCGCTCCTGCTTGGTAGGGACCCCGCGATGCTCGTTCTCCAGCAGAGCATCGCGAGCGTCGCGGCATCCAGTGCGCCGGTGTTGATTGTCGGAGAGAGCGGCACCGGAAAGGATCTGGTTGCGCGCGCCATCCAGGCCGCCAGCTCGCGTCGGGATCACCCGTTCGTCGCCGTCAACGTGTCCGCGATCCCCGAGCATCTACTCGAGAGTGAGCTCTTCGGCCATGTACGCGGAGCCTTCACGGGTGCGAGCGAAGTGCGTCGCGGACTGCTCGCCCTTGCCCACGGGGGGACGCTGTTCCTCGATGAAATTGGCGACATGCCGATCGGGTTGCAGGCGAAGCTTCTTCGCGTTCTCCAGTTCGGTGAGCTTCGCCCCGTCGGCTCGGACAGCGTGCGACGCGTCGACGTGCGGATCGTGACGGCCACCCATCGCGACCTCCCCAAATTGATCGAGGCCGGTCGGTTTCGCGAGGATCTGTATTTCCGGATCCGCGTGCTCCCCATCGAAGTGCCACCACTTCGGGAGAGGAGAGGCGACATCGTCAGTCTGGCCAGGCACTTCCTGACAGGCGCGCGCCGGAGGACCCCGACCTCTCCTGTCGTATCCTTGGGCGCCGATGCGGAGCGCATCTTGTCGAGCGCGGCGTGGCCGGGCAATGTGCGCGAGCTCGAGAGCACGATGGAACGCCTCGTCGTCTTCGGCAAAGAGGCGACCGTTCACGCGGGAGATCTCTACTTCTTGTCGCGAGAAATTCCGGTGGAGAGCCAGCGGAGCGAGAGCACGGACCTCGCCTCGCTGCGCGATGTGAGCGAAAGACACGTCGCGCAGATTCTGCTGGCGACCAATGGCGACAAGCGGCGCGCGGCCGAGATCCTGGGAATAGACCTCTCGACTCTGTACCGCTGGAAGCAACGTAAGCCCACGGCGTAGCGTGCCGCGCCTGATACGTGGTGCTCGTGTTTCGGCTGACCACCGAAGTCCAATCCACGACCTCTCCGTTTTGCAATTCGCAATACGCGATGTGGCGTGCGCCGCGTCTGGACCGTCGCAGGTGGTGATCGCACCGGGAATCGTTGCCACGTGTGCCTGGCGCGCGGAATAGAGGCGCCGTTCGGCAAAGCCGAAGTGAAAACCGTCCAGAGAAGATGGGGCGCGCCGCTTGCACTCTTCAGTGTCACGCCCGGGAGGCATCCAATGACCAAGAAGAAGCTCGACATGCCTGACGTTGCCGCCTGCGACGTCAAAGATTGCGGCTACAACAAGGACGGAAACTGCCACGCCAAGGCGATCAGCGTCGGTGACGGTGTCCACCCTGGCTGCGACACTTTCCTTCAATCGCAGGAGCACAGCCGCAGAGCGGACAACGCAGTCGTCGGCGCCTGCAAGGTGAAGGCGTGCAGGCACAACAGCGACTTCGAGTGCCAGGCGCGCTCGATTCGGGTTGGACGCCGGCAGGACTCGGTCGAGTGCTTGACGTTCGCCCTGCATTGATGCGCTCCAGCTCGCCGGCAATGCTCGCGACGGGGCCACCGGAGATCCCCGAGGGGGCGCCCTCGACGGTCCGCTCGCCGCTGCGAAAGTGGCGATGGATCGTCGCCTTGCTCTTGCTCGTCGCGCTGGTCCTCATCGCGAGTACCCGCGCCGAGCAGCGTCACTTCACGGAGCTGCTCGAGCGAGCCGAGCCAGCCTGGCTTCTCGCGATGATCGCGCTGCAAGTGGGGACGTACGCGTGCCTCGTCCACGTCTGGGCGGCGGTGATTCGGCGGGTGAACCACAGTGCGCCGTCTCCCTATTGGCTCGCACGTCTTGCGCTCGCGGAACTGTTCACCGATCAGGCTCTCCCGACCGGCGGAATCGGAGGAACGATCTTCGTCGTCTCTGCGCTCGCCCGTCGAGGAATCTCGCGAGCGGCGGCAGGCGCCGCGGTCACCGTGAGTCTCTTCGGACTGTATGCCGCGCAGCTCCTCGCCGTCGGGATCGCGCTGACCACCCTCTTCCTCGAGCACCGTTCCGGCGCACTCACTCTGAGCGTCGGCATCATCGCGATCGTGGCTGCAATCGCAACGCCGGTCGTCACCATCGCGATCGCGGCGGGAAGTCTCAAGCGAATTCCGGCTCGGCTTCGCCGATTCAAGATTGTCGAGACGCTTCGAGGCTCGATCGCGAGCGCGCCTCATGACGTCATCTTCGACCCCTGGATCCTTGCCAGGGCCGGCGCCTGGCGGCTGCTCATCCTCTTCCTCGATGGTGCGACCCTCGCAGCAGCGCTGGCGGCAATTGGTCATCCTCTCGCGATTCAGAACGCATGCCTCGTCACCGTGCTTGCATCCGCTGCGGCAAGCGTGAGCTTTCTACCGGGCGGGCTCGGCAGCTACGAGGCGCTCTCGATTGCATTGCTTATCGCGCTCGGAGCGCCGCTCGAAAGCGGCCGCGTCGGCGACGCTCTTGATGCGCGGGTTCAGCTTCTGGCTCCCGATGCTCCCTGGTCTGTGGTTCGCGCGGAAGGAGCTCGCAGCACGGGCCGGTCATCAGACGGCCACGGCGGCATGAGCCTCCTTTGAGCTCGCACCGCGTAAGCGGCCATCCTCCATCGTCAGGATCCGGTCGCAACGGCGTGCGATCGATTCATCGTGGGTGCTGATGAGAAACGCGGTCCCCTCGTCGTGCGACAGCTCGCGGAGAAGCGCGATGACCTCGTCCGAGCTTGCACGGTCGAGATTACCGGTCGGTTCGTCCGCCAGTACGAGCTCCGGCTTCATGATGAGGGCACGGGCAACGGCAACCCTTTGCTTCTGGCCTCCGGAGAGCTTCGACGTGGCAAACGTCATCCGATGAGAGAGGCCAACGCGGTCGAGAAGCTGGCGAGCCCGATCAAGAGACGCTTCGTCGACCCAGGGATGCGCGCCATACGCGGGCATGACGACGTTCTCCAGCGCAGTGAAGTCTTCGAGAAGGTGATGGAACTGAAAGACGAACCCGAGGTGGCGGTTCCGCACCTCGGAGAGCGCCCTCTCGCCCAGCCCGAGAACGCTGGCGCCTGCGATGCGAAGCGACCCACTGGTCGGGGTGAGGAGCGTTCCAGCGATCGAGAGAAAGGTGCTCTTGCCGGCCCCGCTCGGCCCGACCAAAGCGACGAACTCGCCTCTGTCGACCGTTGCCGAGACCCCGCGCAGGACGCGCGTGGCGGCCTCGCCGTCGCCAAAGGTCTTCACGATGTCGGTGGCCTCGAGGACGCTCATCCGGTCACGACTGAATCGCCTCGAGAGGATCGATCCTCGATGCCGACCACGCAGGAAGCACGGCGGCGATGGCGCTGCAGGCCATGGCGAGGAGAATCGCGGCCAGATATTCACCCTGCGCTGGGTCGATCGGGATCGAGGGCGCCCCCGTCGCCTTCATCGAGACGACGCGGAGAACGTGGGCAAAACCGAAACCAAGGCCGGCGCCAACCAGAGCGCCGACTGTTCCGATGAGGAGGCCCTGAAGGACGAACGTACGAACGATCGCACCACGACCGATTCCGAAGCTCCGGAGAATCCCAATCTCGGACCGGCGTCTCGAGACCGAGAGATAGAGTGCGCTCGCAACGCCGATGGCGATCGTGAGGAGGCTGAAGGCCTTGATCATGGTCGCCGTGCTTGCTTGGGCGCGAAGCCCCTCCTGGAGACGGGCATTTCGATCCAACCAGCTCGAAGCCTTGAGGTTCGTCGCGCGCCCGAGCCGCTCCGCCACGGCCGTAGCCTGCCAGACGTCGTCCACCTTGAGCTCGATGATCGATACGCCATCGGCAACATCGAACAGCTTCTTCGCAGACGTGAGCTCGATGTAGACGACGCGCTCGTCGACCGCCTGCACGCCGAGCGTGAAGACGCCGCTTACGATCACGGTCATCTCGGAGCGCGCGGCTCCTGCGCCGGCGACGATCGGGCCTGGCCGCGCGGCGAGAAGAGTCACGCGGTCACCAACGTCCACACCGAGGGCCGAGGCGAGGCGGGAGCCGACGACGATATTGCCGACGCCCAGGTCGAGCCGGCCGCGAACCATCGAATCGCCGAGCGGAGCGATTTCATTCGCGCTCTTCGCTTCGACGCCCGTGACCTGGACGGCGACGTCCTTCTCGCCCCGGGCCAGCGTGGCGTTGCCGAGCACCTCGGGTACCGCCACGCGTACGCCGTTCATCCTTGCCGCGACCTCGAGCACCGAGCGATACGTCCGAATCACCGACTTCACATCGTGACCGGGCTGGACGGCGTAGAGCGCGCGGCCCTGCGGGGGCGCCATGAAAGCGCTTGGCACTCGCAGCGCGGCCTCGAGGGTCACGTGCGCTGCGTTTGCGGTGATGTCGTCGGTGAGTCGTGCGCTGACCCCGTTCATGAGCGCGGCGATGAAGTTGAAGATGACCACTCCGACCGCGACACCGAACACGAGCAGCCCACTCTGGAGCCGCGCCGAGACGAGGTAGCGGACGGCAATCTTGACCTCAAAGATCATCGGACTGAACCTTCGCCCGCACCCTCGCGCCGACGGTGGCCCCCTTCGGGTTCAGCGCTACGAGCTCGCCTGGCACGAGGCCCGAACGAACCACGACGAGGCTCGCGGGCCAGTCGTCGACGACGATGTCACGCCGAACGACGCGGCCAAGGGCGACGACGAGCACGTAGGGATGAGGTCCTGCGCCACCGACGGCTTCGCTCGGAATCGTGAGCGCAGACTTGATGGTCTCGACGTTGACGTTCACGTCGACCGACATCCCGACGAGGACGCTCTTCGGTGGACTCGCGTAGGCAAAGCGCACCGTCGCGGCACCTGTCTGCGGATCGACCGCCTGCGCGACGTAGGAGACCGCGGCAGCCTGTCGTGCGTCGCCGCCCCCTGCCGGAAGGATCTCTGCCAGCATGCCCGAACGAAGAGCGCGAACGTAGCGCTCGTCCACTTCGGCAGACACGCGAGCGGCGTCGACCGTGGCGATCTCGAAGACTGTGCTCTGGGGCCCGACCACTTGCCCAAGCTCTCCGTCCCTGCGCACGATCGTGCCGTCGAACGGAGCGAGCAGAACGAGCTGGGAGCGCCCTTCCCGAAGGACGGAGCCGAGACGTCGGACGTCTTCCGTGGCGCGGGCAACGCTTAGGCGGCCGGCCTCGAGCTCCGCAGAGGCGATGGCGCCGCTCGCGACGAGCGCAGACGTACGCGCGAAGTCACGCTTCGCCTGCGCCAGCTCGCTTTCCTTCGACGAGAGTGCCGCTTGCTGCTGGATGACCTCCGCCTTTGCCGACGTGTCCGCGAGCCGGGCGAGGATATCCCCCTGCTTCACCTGGTCCCCTTCGTGGCGAACAATCTCGGTGATCCGACCGCCAAACTGCGGCCCGACGAGGACCGTGCGCTCCGCCTCGACCCTCCCCGTAACGGCCAGCATTCGAGAGATGTCCTCGGTGCGCGCCGCAACGACGACCAGTTCTGGAGGTCGATTGAGCACACGAAAGGTCGTAACCGCCCCCGCGGCGACGACCCCCAGACTCACGGCAATCACGACCGCCCGACCGATTCTCCGTCTCGAGGGACGCGAAGCGGTCTTCGCGTCAGCGGCGCCCGTAGTCCTGGATGGCGGCGCCTTCTCGACAGCGGGCGCAGAGAGATCCGAGGGGTCGCTGGCGCCGGCGGTCAATGAGACGTCCGCATCTCCAAGTGGTCAACCACGTCGGTCACTCCCGGGGCAGCCCATGCCGCGTGCGTGGCGTCCACGATCGACTGTAGCGACGAAGCGTGGCCCGTGAGAGTCACCACGCCGCCAGACGCTTCGACCTTGATCGACTTTCCGTCCTTCGCCGCTTGCCGCTGGAGCGCGGCCTCGACGTTCTCTTTCACTTCGGCGGCCCCCGCGTGGGTCTTCAGCGCGATGAAGTTGTGGACGGCGACGACGCCCGTAAGATTGGAGACCGCCTGTACTGCGGCTTCACGCTGAAAATTCCAAGTCACTTCTCCTTCAAGGGTCACCGCGCTGTCCGCGACCCTGGCTGTCACGGTGCTCGGCGTGAAGACGTCCCACTTGAGCGCGTGCTGAACGGCGACCGCGATCTCCGAGTCGCTCCGCTTGTGGTCGCCGAGGATCTTGACCGTGAGGTCTTGCGCGACGGTGCGAACGCCGTAGACGCGCTTGGTTGCATCCTCCGCCGCCCACTTCTGCGCGTAGCTATCG
>JAYTHX010000421.1:0-26570 GCA_043732195.1 Polyangiaceae bacterium | reverse complement strand
GACGACGAGCGCCGCCGCGTAGCGCAGGACGCGGAAGACGGTCCGGCCGCGACGGCGCGGCGTGGCCACGGCGCTGCGGAGCACCAGCGACCCGACCGCGGCGACGGCGGTGAAGCCCAGCATCACCACCTCGCCCACGCTCTTTGCGCCCGTGGCGTGCAGGAAGGGCAGGGCGAAGCCGATGTAGGTGAGCACGTAGTAGATCCCGACCGCGGTGCCGCGTGCGCCTGCAGACACGCGCTGCTGCACCTCTCGCAGCCCCGTGGTCATGACCAGGCCGTAGCCGCTGCCTACCAGCACCGCGACCGCGAACACGAGCGCGGGCGAGCCGATCTTCGCGGTCACGGCCGCGAGCACGATGCCGCCGGCGCCGATGGTCAGGCCCACGCGGTCGCCGCGCGCTCCGAGGCGCTTCGTGAGCGGCTGGACGGCGACAGCCGCAAGCAGCGTCGTCGCGATCACGAAGCCCGTGTAGAGCACGGGGCGTTCGACGTGGGAGCGCATGATGCCGGGCAGGATGGCGAGCGTGATGGTCGGCAGCGCGAAGGCCCACGGCGCGATCGGGAGGAGCTCGGCGAGCACCCGCACGTCGTGGCCGGTGAGGCGGTGTGCCGTCACCTCGGCGCTGCGGGACGTCTCCGGCACCTCGCGCGCCCGCGCGAGCGCGTAGGTCATCACCGCGACGTGAACGACGTAGGGCAGCACCATGGGCAGCGGCGCCAGGTCGGCGATGACGGCGGTGACGAGCGGGCCGAGCCCGAAGCCCGCCGAGAGCGCGAGCGTCGCCCGGCGCGGGCCCGACTCTGTCGACGAGAGCTCCGTCACCCACACGCTGCCGGGGCTCATGACCGAGCCCATCGCGAGGCCGTAGCCGAAGCGGCCCGCGAGGAGCACGCCGAAGCCGTGGCTGCCGAACGCGAGGAGCACGCTCGCGGCGATCGCGACCACCGCGGCGGGAAGCACCACCGCGCGGCGGCCGCGCCGATCCGACGTGCGGCCCGAGAGGAGCAGCCCCGGTACGAGCCCCACGGCGTAGGCCCCGAAGAGGAGGCCGAGCTCGGTGGGAGAGAACGCGAGCCGCGCCCGGTAGACGAGCAGGAGCGAGGCGAAGTGATTCGCGCCCCAGCCGGCGGAGAGAAGGAGCAGCTCCACGCGGCGGTGCATCGAGCCCGATCACTAGCGCGAGTCGCGGCGGAGGTGTGGATCGATGCGCCTCGACATGATGAGATCCGGCGCATGAGGAGCAGCCACGACGCGTCGCGAAGCGTTGCCTCTGTCTCGCGCTCGTAGCGCAGCGGATCGCGCTCGAGCACCACGCGGAAGAGCTCGGGGCGGAAGCCGCGACGCTCCACGAGGGGCTGCTCGCCGTTTTCGACGAGCTCGCGCTCGAGGCCTCGTTCTGCGGCTGCAAGCTGCCGCGCTGCACGCCCAGCTCGGACGCGCCGGGCGGCATGTCGTTCTCGCTGAACGGACCGAAGACCGACCCTCGCCCCAACTCACCCCTTATCCAGCGGACGCGTCAGTGTGGCCCGCAGACGTAGAGCTAACCGTGGAGCGAGCCGACGTACGCCCCGTCGTAGTGCGCTCCGGTCGACGCGGTGAATCCGAAATAGCCGAGGAAGCCCGAGCGCGTGGGGCCGGTGAGGGTGATCGACGTGCCGGCGTCGTTCGAGCTGTCGACCGTGAGCACGGGCAGCATCGTCGCGGCGGTGGGCGGCGGCCTCTTCGCGCTCGCGTACATTCCTTCGCTGGCGCTCGGCGGCGCAGGCGCGCTCGTGTGCCGGGGTGATTGCTCGCCCTCGCCGGCCTACCTCCTGATCCACGCGGTCGGTTTTTTCGTGCTCGCGAGCAAGATCGACGGGCCCTCGCACGACGGGGGAAACGGGGGGAGCCTCTTGCTCGTCGACGGCGCCGTCCAGACCGGAGGGTTGATCCTCGTGGTGGCAGGGCTGGTGCTCGACGCGAAGACCACGCTCGTGCCCGACGAGGAACAGGTCGGCGGCGTGCGGGTGCGACCGAGCGTCGCCGCGGGCACGACCGGCGTGGTGCTGGGCGGGACCTTCTAGGACACCGCGATTGCCGCGGTGCTAGCCTCCATCCCGCGTGAAGAGGAACGCGGAAGAGGCCGATCTCGCCGACGCGCTCCGTGAGTCGGAGGAGCGCTTTCGCACGCTCTTCGATGTCAGCCCCGATGCGGTGCTGGTCTTCGAGGCCGGGATCCTGGAGCACGCCAACGCCGCCGCCGTGCGGCTTTTCGGGGCGGAAGGTGCGTCGCAGCTCGTCGGCCGTCGGTCGGTCGAGCTGATGCATCCCAGCAACGTGCCCGTCGTCGAGCGGCGCGCTGCCCAGTTGATGGCGGGGGAGGTGGTGCCGGCGATCGAGGAAAAGTACCTTCGCCTCGACGGCACCATCGTCGACGTGGAGGTCTCGGCGGCACGCGTTCCGCTGCCCCACAGCAAGGCGTTCGTGGTCGTCGTGCGCGACATCCGCGAGCGCAAGGAAAACGAGGAGCGTGCGCGCAAGGAGCGTGAGGCGCAGGCCGCGAGCACGGAGGCCCGCGAGCGCGAGCTCCGCCTGCGCGAGATCATCGATCTCCTGCCGTCGTGCGTGTACGCGCGTGACGAGGCGGGCGTCTTCGTCCTCACCAACCTCACCTTCGCCGCGCTCATCGGCTTGACGCCGCGCGAGGTGGTCGGGCGAACGCTGGCGGATCTCGGTGTTCCAGCGGAGGTGGCGACCGCGATCCTCGCCGAGGACCGGACCGTCCTCGAGACGAAGCGCTCGACGATCGTGCACGACGAGATCTTCGTCGATGGTTCGGGGCGCCGCCGCCTCTTCGAGTCGAGCCGCTTGCACTATTCGATCCGCGGGAAAGCGACGGTCCTCTGCGCATCGACCGATGTGACGGATCGCAAGCGCCTCGAGGCCGAGCTGCTGGAGGCGCAGAAGCTCGAGGCGATCGGCCGTCTGGCAGGCGGCATCGCGCACGACTTCAACAACCTGCTCACCGTGCTCGTGGCGTCGGCCGAGGAGCTCATCGCGCAGCGCACCGCGCCCGACGCTGACCTCACGCGCATCCTCGACGTGGCCCACCGCGCGACCGCCCTGACGCAGCAGCTCCTCGACTTCGCGCGCAGGTCTCCGGTCGACGTGCGCGAGCTACGCGTCAACGATCTCGTCGTCGACATCGTGAGTCTCCTGGCTCGCGTGCTCGGCGAGGGCGTGCGCACCGAGACCGTCCTCGATCCGGCTGCCGGCAGCGTGCGCGTCGATCGCCGCAGCATGGATCGCGTGCTCATGAACCTCGCGGTCAACGCACGCGACGCGATGCCCGGCGGCGGCACGCTGACCTTCTCCACGAGCGACATTCCCTCTCCGAACGGCGGCCCCGAGCGCTGGGCGGCGCTGACCGTAGCGGACACGGGCGTCGGGATGTCCGACCTGACGCGCGCGCACGTCTTCGAGCCGTTCTACACGACGAAGGCGACGGGCGAGGGCACGGGGCTCGGCCTCGCCACCTCCTTCGGGATCGTCCAGCAGGCCGGGGGACGCATCGAGGTGATGAGCGCGCTCGGTCGCGGAACGACCTTCCGCATCCTACTCCCGACCACCGGTGGGCCGGGCTGCGCGCCGCGCGTGACCACCAGGCCTCCCGTTGCGCCGCCGGCCGGCTGCGAGACGATCCTCCTTCTCGACGACGACCCGCTGGTACGCAGTGCGACCGCCCGCCTCCTGAAGCGCCTCGGCTACGTCGTGGTCTCCGCTGCCACACCGGAGGAGGCCATCACCATCGCGGGCACGCATCCCCACCTCGACCTGTTCCTCACAGACGTCGTGATGCCGGGCATGAGCGGGCCGCAGACGGCGAGCGCGATCCACGAGCTTCGTCCGGGGCTGCCCGTCCTCTACGTAACGGGCTACAACAGCGACTCGCTGGCGCTCGCGAACGAGACGGTGCACGTCCTGGCGAAGCCCTTCTCGCGGCAGGAGCTGGGGACCAAGATTCACGACGTCCTCGCCAAGACGCGCGCCCTGGGCTCGGGATAGTCTGCAGGTCATGAACACGACCTGCACGATCGCGACGCTCGTCTTCGTATCGGTCTTCGCTGGCTGTGCCGCGGAGACCGCGCCACCCGACGAAGCTACGGTGGCGACCGCCACCGAGGCGCTCGCGCTCCAGCCGCTCCAGGTCTCGTTCAACGACTGTAGCGAGATTGCCAGCATCGCCACGCTGCCGGTCGCGCAGGCCCGCACCGTGGTGCCCGCGACCTTCACGCTCGGCGGCGACGGTACGGTCGCGCCCTTCGTGGTGCGCGTCGCCCGCTGCAATGCGGTCAGCGTGGACGGCAGCGCGTTCGAGCCGGGGACGGTCGCCCAGCTCGGCGTCGGGATCGTCTCGCCCGACGGCACCGGCGACATCAACAACTACACGGCCTGGTACTACACGACGAGCCTGCGTCTCGCGGTGCGCCTGAAGGCGCTCGGGATCCCGGCCGAGTGGTCGCCGCGCCTCGGCTACGAGCTCACGGGCAGTACGCTCCAGATCGACGCGAACCTGCCGGCGCATCCGCCCTTCCACACCACGTCGACGGTCGTGGAGCCGGGGCCTGGCACCATTCCGTTCGCCGCCAACTGGTGGCGGCTCGAAGGAACGCGCCTCACGAAGATGAGCACGCCCATCCCCGCGATCCGGTTCGGCGGCGCGACCACCACGCTCACCACGCCGCGGCTGAGCGCGCTTGGCCGCCTCTTCGGCAGCCCGACGATCTCCTCGTTTCCGTTCTTCGACTCCTTCAACCGGTTCCCGACGGCGCCGATGACGGTCTCGGTCTCGACGCGCTGAGCGGCCGTGATCTTCCGTCGGAGCCGAGCGCGACCACGATCTCGAATGCCAGCTCGGGCGGCAGGAGCGGCGCGAGCTGCTTCACGCGCGTCGCGATCGGCGGCGGAGCCCTTGCCGGTGAGCTGCTTCGCGAGCTGTCAAAACCCCTTGAGCTCCGCGGCATCGAGGCGGCCCTCGGCCGCAGCGACGAGGTAAGCGAGCTCGCGCAGGGTATCCGCATGGGCGGCAGCGACGGGACGTTTCGCGAGCAGCTTCTCGATCGACATGCCCGCGCGCCTACCCGGCGCGCCATGATCCCGGAACGGAATCGTGCGCTCGTGAGGTAGGGTCTGCGCGTGATCCTTCGCGGGCTGCGGGACATCGCTGCGAGCTACGACGCCTTCCTCGTCGATCTCTGGGGCGTCGTGCACGACGGCAAGGCGCCGTTCGCGGGGGTGATGGAGGTGCTCCGCGAGCTGGCCTCCGCGGGTCGGCGCGTGGTCTTCCTCACGAACACGTCGCGCGCGAGCGAGCGGGTGGCGGAGACGCTCGAGGAAATGGGCATCGGCCGCGATCTCTTCGAGGCGGTGATCTCCTCGGGCGACGTCACGCGGGCAGCGCTACTCGCCGAGGATCCTCCGCTGTTCGCAGGGCTTCCGGCGGCGCCTCGCCTCCTGCACCTCGGCGACGCGTCGTTCGTGCCGTGGCTCTTCGAGCTCGGGCATCGCTTCGTGGAGGACGTCGGCGACGCCGATCTCGTGATCGCGACGGGCGCCCCGCGAGACGAGGCCGCGCTCGCGATCACGCGCGCTCAGCTCGAGCCTGCAGCGGCGCGCGATGTGCCGCTCGTCTGCACGAACCCCGATCGCGTCATCCCGGCGGCGCGCGGGTTGACGCTGGGGCCGGGCGCCGTGGCGGCGCTCTACGCCGAGCTCGGCGGTCGCACGTTCCTGTACGGCAAGCCGCACGCGCCGATCTACGCCGCGGCCCGCCGGCAGCTCGGCGAGGTGCCCGCGGCGCGGGTGCTCGCCATCGGCGATCTGCTCGCCACCGACATCCGCGGGGCGCGGGCGGCGGGGATGCCCTCCGCGCTCGTGCTCGCCACGGGTGCTCATGCGGCTGCGCTCGGCCCGACACCGAGCGATGGAGTCATCGATGCACTCTGCACGGAAGCGGGCGTGACCCCTGATTTCGTGCTCGATCGCTTCGCGTGGTGACGAACGAACACATCACGGACTTGCACGTGTCGAACTGACGGATCGACACGGCAGACCGCGCAGCGCGGTGCGCGCCGCGTGCTACCGAAGTGGCGTGGCGGCCATCCTCGACAACGTGCGTGCCCGACCGGCGGTCCCGAGCGTCCTCGTGGCCGTCGCGATCGACGACGCGGTGGCAGTCGTCCAGATCACCGTCGACCCCGCAGGCCGTGCCTCGCGCGTCGACGTCGTGGCCGACCCCCCGACCCCCGGCGCGCGATCGCGAGGGTCGCATCGTCACGGGGACGACGGAGCCGACCTGCGTCCGCTGCGCCCGCTGAAGCCGCGCTACTTGCTCGACGGGAACGAGAACGTCGCGCCTTCCCGCACGCCGGCCGATGGCCAGCGCTGGGTGATCGTCTTGCGCTTCGTGTAGAAGCGCACCGCGTCCGGTCCGTAGGCGTGGAGGTCGCCGAAGATCGAGCGCTTCCAGCCGCCGAACGAGTGGTACGCGACCGGCACCGGCAGCGGCACGTTGACGCCCACCATGCCCACCAGGATGTTGTCGGAGAAGTACCGCGCGGCCTCGCCGTCACGCGTGAAGATGCACGTGCCGTTGCCGTACTCGTGCTCGTTGATGAGGCGCATGCCCTCCTCGAGCGTCTTGACGCGTACGACGCCGAGCACCGGTCCGAAGATCTCCTCGCGGTAGACGACCATCTCCGGCTTCACGTTGTCGAAGAGGCACGCGCCGAGGAAGTAGCCATTCTCGTGGCCGGGGACCTTGATGCCGCGACCGTCGACCACGAGCGTCGCGCCTTCCTTCACGCCCTGATCGACGTAGCCACGCACCTTCTCGAAGTGCGCCTTCGTGACCAGCGGGCCCATGTCGTTCTTCGCGTCGATCCCGGGACCGACCTTCATCTTCTCGATCTGGGTCTTGAGGCCGGCGATCACCGCGTCCGCCGTGGCGTCGCCGACGGCGACGACGAGCGGGATGGCCATGCAGCGCTCGCCGCACGAGCCGTACGCCGCGCCCATCAGCGCGCTGACCGCGTTGTCGATGTCGGCGTCGGGCATGACGACGGCGTGGTTCTTCGCGCCGCCCAGCGCTTGCACGCGCTTGCCGTTCGCGCAGCCCTTGGAATAGATGTATTCTGCAATCGGCGTCGAGCCGACGAAGCTGATCGCCTGGACGCGAGTGTCGTCGAGGAGCGCGTCGACCGCCTCCTTGTCGCCGTTGACGACGTTGAGGACGCCCGGCGGCAGGCCGGCCTCGAGGCCGAGCTGCGCGATGAGGAGCGCGCTCGAGGGATCGCGCTCCGAGGGCTTCAGCACGAACGTGTTGCCGCAGACGACGGCCATCGGCCACATCCAGAGCGGCACCATCGCCGGGAAGTTGAAGGGCGTGATGCCAGCGGTGACGCCGAGCGCATGATGCTCGCTCCACGAGTCGATCCCGGGGCCGACGTTGCGGGTGTGCTCGCCCTTGAGGAGCTCGGTCGCATACGAGGCGAACTCGACGTTCTCGATGCCGCGCTGGACCTCGCCCATCGCGTCTCCCGCGACCTTGCCGTGCTCGGCCGTGAGGAGCGCGGCGATCTTCTCGGCGTGCATCTCGAGCAGGTTCTTGAGCTTGCTCATCACGCGCGCGCGCTTCAGCGGCTGCGTGTTGCGCCACGCGGGGTAGGCCTTCTCGGCCGAGGCCACCGCCGCCTGCACCTGCGCGGTGTCGGCCAGCAGCACGCGCTTCTCGGCTACGCCAGTCGCGGGGTTGAACACCTCCTGCGAACGGGAAGAACCGAGGACGTTTTTTCCGTCGATCCAGTGGCCAATGGTGGGGAGGGCTTCGGTCACGGTGAGCTCGGGGGGTCGGAGGTGGAGGTCAGCATTCTCCCACGCGGGCGGGTTCGACGCGATCTCCTTCGCTTCACAAGACGTCCACCGCGCGCGAGGGCCCCGAACGGCTACTCGCCAGCCCCGCATCGCAAGCAAGCTGCTGGGCTACGTCTTCCCGTACCTGGTGGAGTACGGCGCATACGGGCTTATCGACCGGGTCGCCGCGGAGTGAGCTCCCGGATGCCGCGGCTCGAACGTCACTTTGCGGCAGCGACCGCCGGCGGCAGCGAGGACTCCTCGACGAGCTCGATCTCCACCGAATCGAGGTACCGCTCATCCGCGCTCCAGAACGCGCCGTCTCCAGCATCACTCGGATCGCCCTCGAGGACCCGCACGAAGAACGCCGCTGCCGTGAGGCTCTCGGGATCGACCTCCGAAGGCTCCCAGGCGAACGCCGCGAAGTAGGACGAGCTCGCCGCGTGCTGCTGGTCGGGCCGCAGACCGGTGACGACGGGTGGCTCGGGCGCGTGCTCCTCACCGCGTGCCACGACGCGCCTCCTCCATCAGAGCATCGAGCAGGGCGGCGGGCGGACGCGAAGGTCCACGCACGACGGTCTCGACCGCGGACGTCCGGGACGCGGAGACGGCCATGAAGGTGCAGAGCTCCTCGCCGCGGGAGCGGCACGACGCTTCACGGACGACCACCGCGCGGGACGCCAGGTGCGAGAACAAGCTTCCGAAGAGGCCTTCGAGCACCATGCAGCCGGAGACCGACAGCGAGTCGGCGAACGCGCTGCGCTCCACGCGCAGCACGATGGCGCCGCGGCCCGCCAGCTCGTAGTCGAGCGTGAGCCGTCCGAGCCGCTGGCGATTCAGGTACCCGGCGACCAGCTCCATGGCCCCCAGCATCGGCAAACGCGCGAGGGGCAGAGCACGCTGCTCGAGGCTCTCCGCCTCGAGCTCGGCGATCGCCGCGCTGCCCCACACCTGTCCCCATTCGCGACCGATCCCCGTCTGCCCTCGCTGCTCGCGGTTTGTCAGCGTGCGAAACAAGGAGGTCAACATCGGGAGCTCGGCCTCGACGCGGCGCCTTCCCTGCGCGTCGCGAACGACGCCCTGAGCGACCGCGTCGGGCTCGAGCTCCGCGATCAGGGGCGCTTCGATCGACGGCTCGACGTTCTTGAGCCTCGGCATGAACTTGCGACGATTGACGCAGATGTACGCCCGGAACGCCCGCTGCGCGGACGCGGGAACCGACCCCATCTCGACGTCGACCTTCTGCGCGCCGAACCGGAACGCGAAGACGTACTCGAACCGAACGATGGTGGGCTTGGCTTCGGCCTTCAGCTCGTTGAACCGACCCTGAAACTCGGGCGTGGCCGTGCAGCGCGCCACCTCTCCGAAGAAGGCGCGTCCCATCACCTGCCCGCGGTCGAGCCGGGCAAAGCGCGCCTCGGTCAGGTTGTAACGCGCGATGCGCGCCTGCTCGTCGAGGGCGATGACGCCGAACGGAAGCCCGTCGAGCTCCTCGTCACTGAGGGCCTCGAGGCGCTCGGGCTCGAACGCGTCGTACACGCTACGGCGACGGCTGCCGGGTTCACTGGTGGGATGGGCGGTCATGGCTGTTCTCTTGTGCTCTCCAGGGCTTCTGTGACGGCGCGCGCGGTGACCGCGACACGCTCGCGGAGCTCGGCGAAGCGCGGCGTGCCGCGGAGCGGGACGAGCAGCGGGCAGCCGTCGAGCCAGGCGAGATCGCAGTAGCCAGCGGTTCCGGCGGCGGCGTCCATGGCCTCCATGGCGCGCGCGAAGTCGCCGCTCGCGGACGCGAGCTCGGCTTCGATCTCCCGGGCGAGCGCCGAACGCCGCGCGGCGACGGGGTCGATCTCGGCCAGCCACGCGAAGTAATCGGGGGCATCGCTCGCCGGCTCGCCCAGAGCCGCGTCCAGGACGTAGAGGCAGGCTTCGCTCCGTGCCGGGAGGGCGGTCTCGAGCCTCGAACGCAGGCTGCGGGCCGCGCGGAGATCGCCGCTCCAGAGGGCGAAGCGCGACGCGAGCAGCCAACCCTCCGGCGTCGAGCTTCGCTCGTCGGCCAGGCGCGCGACCCGGGCGTTTGCCTCATCCCAGGTTCCGGTGAGCGCCGCGGAGAGGGCGAGGTCCAGGTGAGCTTCGGAGGACCAGGGCTGCAGCTCGACGGCGCGGTCCAGATGAGAGCGCGCGCGGGTCGCGTGGTTGGTCTCGCGCAGCAGGCAGCCGCGGAGCGCATGCACGCGCGCGAGATGGGGCGTGATGCGCGCCGCTCGCGCGGCGTCGGAGAGGGCGCCGGAAGGGTCGCCGAGCTCGAAGCGCGCGACGCCACGCGCGAGCCAGCCCTCGCTCATCAGATGGGTGGAGGCGAGCACCTTCTCCGCCATCCCGACCGCCTCCACGAGATCGCCGGACGCTCCTGCCGTCTCGACGAAGCGATCGACCAGGGTCGCAGCGTAGGAGGCGAGGAGCCAGGGCTCCTCGGGCACGAGCCCCATAGCACGCTCGAACAGCGCGACCGAACGATCGAGCGCCAGGGGCGCTCCTGATGTGCGCTCGTAGCGCGCCCGCAACCAGAGGTCGAGCGGCTCGACGTCGGTGATCCCCGGCGGCAGCGTCTGGCGGTGGGTCGCCGAGAGGTGAACGGCAACGTCGCGAGCGATGCGCGCCGCGACGTCGAAGAGCCCGGCTCGGGCGCCGGTGAGCTGCGTCGACCAGAGCACCGCCCCGTCCGCCGCATCCACGAGCGCGACGTCCGCGGACACGCTACGTCCCACGATCGCGACGTTCACCTCCACGGTCAGAGGCGCGTTCGTGCCCTTCGCGGCGATCGTCACGGGCATGCCCCGCAGCGCGCGTCGGCCCGGCGCGTTGCGCGCGGGTTCCTTTGCCGCCACATGCACGCTCGTCGCGCTCCGCAGCTGCCGCTCGACGAGCTCGCCGAGCCCATCGGCGACCGACATCGAGAGCTCGTCGTCGTCGTCCGATGAAGCGAGGACCAGCACGCTGTTCGCCTGCCCGAGCGCTCCCAACGACAGCTTCTCGAGTCCTGGATCGTGGCGGGCGCCCGGACCGGGCGGGCGCGAGAAGGACCGGCCGAGCTGTTCGCCCGCGCCTGGCGAGTAGACCGCGTAGAGCGCGCGCGCGACGTCGTCCACGCTGGCGAAGCGGTCCTCGCGGCGGCGCGCCATGCAGCGCATGACGATGGCAGCGAGTGCGGCGTCGAGCTCGATGAACTTGCGAGGATCTGGCGGGTCGACGCCGAGACGAGCCACCACCACGGCCAGGGGGGTCGGGCCATTCCATGCCGCCCGCCCCGTCAAGAGCTCGAAGAGCATCACACCAAGGGAGTAGATATCCGCGCGACCGTCGAGGTCGCGTTCGCCCTGAACTTGCTCGGGAGAGATGTACTCCGGGGTTCCGACGAGCGTGCCCACCGTGCGCTGGCCTCGGTCGGCGAGCTGGCGCGCGCTGGCGATGCCGAAATCGGTGAGCACGACGCGCCCATCCGCCCCGAGCATGACGTTGTCTGGCTTGAGATCGCGGTGGACGACGCCGGCGCGGTGCGCGGCCCCGAGCCCTGCGCACACCTCGGTGGCGATCGCGATGGCGACGGCCGCGGTCACCCGCCCTTCACGGTCGAGGCGCGCACGCAGAGACTCGCCCTCGATGAGCTCCATCGTGAAGAAGCAGTCGTCGTGGTCCTGACCGATGTCGAAGCAGCGCGCGACGTTCGGATGCGTGACGCGGCGCGCGAGCCTCACCTCGCGGCGAAAGCGTTCGAGCATTCCTGGCTCGCGCGCGATGCTCCGCGCGATCATCTTCAAGGCGACCGTTTCATCGAGCGTCACGTCGCGTGCGCGGTAGACGCTCCCCATGCCCCCGACGCCGAGGAGCTCGAGGAGCTCGAAGCGGTCTGCGACGATGGTTCCCACGCCGACGCGCGCGTCACCGCTCCCTTCGGCTCGCGCCGGGCGCGCGGCCTTCCCGGACTCTGGGGGCGCGAGGTCCATGGGGTCGAGCTTGTGCACGGTCGTTCTTTCGCGGGGTTCGTTCCGAGTCCGCTCGGGACGAGACTCCGATGATCGCATCCTTAGGGCGGGGCCGGTCGGGCAACAACTCCCCGCGTTCGACACCGCTCCTTTTTCACGGCTAACCGAAGCGCCGCGGGCATCCGGCTCGTTCGCTTGTGAGTCTGTCGCCCACAACCGGAGCCCTCATGAGCGGGGCCACTGCTCGGATGTGACGGCGATGCAGACGCCGTCCCTCTTCGACGACGACGAGTATCTGGCGCTCGAACGCGCGGCGACGACGAAGCACGAGATGGTCAATGGCCACGTGCCGGCCACGGGACTCCACGCGCATCCTGACGTCTCGATCGTCTACGGGGACCTCGCGCTCCACGCGAAGGGCGCGATGACGTATCGCGCATCTCCAGAGGCCATGACCATCGCGGACGCTCAGTTCGCGAAGCTCAAGAAGCTGGGCGCCTGACTCAGAGGTGGCCCGGTCGGGCCACGGCGACCACGCCGACGATCACGAGCACGCCGACCACGATGGCGGTGACGATGATCGCCGTCTTCGCGCCGCGGGACAGGTGGATCTCGGCAGGCGTGGGCGTGAACAGCGCGGATCGCGCGGCGGCCGGCGCGGCGCCGAACAGCGGCAGGCGCGCGCCGATCGGGCCGATGATGCTCGGCGCGGCGAGCGTCGGGATCACCACGACCGGTGCCGTCGCGGACGCGGGCTCCTCCGCGTGCGCGAGGCGCGGCGTGGCGACGAGCAGCGTCAACGCAAGGCCCAGAGCGACGGAGGAAGAAGGCTTCACGTCTCCAGGATACCCAACTGCCGATCAGGGCGACGTCGTAATCGCGACGTCGTCGACCGTGCCGCGCTGCAGCTTGTTCGAGCAGTAGGGGCCGATCGTGCTGGACGGATCCTTGAGCACGAAGTCGACCGGCAGCGGCAAGACGATCGTGGTGGTACCGATGGTCGCGGTGGCCTTCGCGGGCGCGGGGCTCGCCGTGGCGGTGATCGCTACCGGCAGCCAGCGCCCGAACGGGTCGACGTCGAGCCCGTCGGTCCTGCCCGCCAACTCCGTGAACACGCCGTCCGCGTTCCGCTGGGCGAAGAACCTGACCGCGCGGTTCGTGCCGAACGCGATGATGAGCGAGAACGACAGCCTCGGTGTCACGGAGAAGTTGACCGTGTTGAAGATGCCCTCTCCCTCGATGCGCAGGTCGAGGCGCGTCGTCACCGTGCTGAACGTGCCGGGCAGGCGCTTGGTGAGCTGGAGGTAGCTGCACCCGTCGACCTTGGTGAGGTCGAAGAAGGCGGCGCTCGTGGGGCTCACCACGTTCGTCTGCGTGAGGCCGAGGGTGCCGTTCGTCGCGTTCTCGTCGGACGTCGTCCACGTGCCGGTGGACAGCGGGCTCGGCTTCTCGAAATCGACGCAGAAGGCGGCGCCGGGGTAGCGGGCGCAGCCGGTGGGAGGCGCGGGAGCCTCGGGGTTCGCTCCCGCGTCGACGTCGACGTCGGCGTCGGCGTCCGTCACGATGACGGGCGGCGCGGCGTCACCGCCGGCGAGCGGCGGCCCGGCCAGGCCCGAGAGGTCCGTGGTCAGCGTGCAGCCCGCGAGAGCGGACACGACGAGCAACGGGACGCGGAGTCGCACTACCAACCTAGGGAGTAGACCACGATCTCTCCTCGAATAGCGACGTCTCGCGCTCCGTCGAGGGTCGTCGAGGGAGGTGAGCATGAAATTTCGCGCGCTGCTGATGGGTCTCGTTCTGGCGTCGGGATGTGCGAACAGTGGGACGGTTACGGAGACGTCACCGGTAACGCAGGCTCTCCGGGGGCCTACCAAACGGCCAGCATCGCGGTCAGGTGAGCAAGTCGGTCGGCAACTTCGATGTCAGCGCGAGCTCGAAGCAGGCGGTGAAGACGTCGGTGAACGGCGACAACGTGCACGGGGGAAGACCCGCGCAAGCGTGCCCTCAAGCTCGGCGGACGGCATCGCGAAGTACATCGCGAGCCACCGCGCCGGCAGCCAGCAGGAGCGTCAGCCGGGGGGAACTCGTAGTAGTCCTCAATCGTCACGGGGACGAAGCCCACGGACGTGTAGAGGCCGAGCGCGCGCTCGTTCTGGACCGCCACCTCGAGCCCCACGCGCTGCACGCCCTCGGCGCGGAGGTCGCGGCACACGCGGCGCAGGACCTCGCGCCCGATGCCGCGCCCCTGCTGCGCGGGGTCGACCGCGAAGCCATCGATACCGCCGGCATCGCCCTCGCGCGTCACGCGCAACGTGCCGACGATGGCGCCCGTGACCTCGATCACCAGCGTACGCGCCGTCTCCGTCACGAGGCGCATCGCGCCGTCTTCGGCCGGAAAGCCGAACGCCACGTGCAGGAGCCGCGCGATTTCGGGGAGGTCGGCGGCCTCCGCGGTCCGGATCGTCAGCTCGGGGCCCGCCGCTTCGTCGTTCGGCGCACCAGGGAGCACGAGCGCGTACTCGGAGTGCTCGAGCACGGCGCCACGCGCCAGCGCGAGCTGCCGCCCCGCGCAGGATCGACCATGCCGCCGAGCTCCTTATTCCGCGCGTCGTGCGCGTAGAGGCGTAGAGCCCGAGGAAGCCGAGCAGCGGTCGCCGCTCCACCACAGCACGTCATCGCCGCGGTAGCGCGCGCGCAGCGCCCCCCATTCGAGCTTGAGGCGTCCGCCATCGGCCGCGACCGCGACCGCGAGGATCCCGAGGCGCACGCCAGCGATCGTGGCCGATCCGGCCGCGCCGGGCTAGGCTCCCGCGATGATCGATCCACTCCAGTCGGGTTCCGGCGCACCTCAGGGACCCGAGACGTGTCAGATCTGCGGTGGTGACGGTCGGATCGACAACTCCTTCGGGTCGGTGGCCAAGTGCCCGAGCTGTCACGGCAGCGGCAAGCGCAGCCGGGATACCGGGTTCCACGACGTCACGAAGACCAAGCCTTCGCACCATCTCCCCACGAACCGCGCAGGCGTCGTCGAGAAGCAGACGTGGCCGAGCACCGCGCAGGGCGGCCAGCTGGCGACGGAGGTCCGCGACGCGGCGAGCCTCACGGCCGACACCAAGGCGCGCCTCACGCGCGAGATCATCGAGCACGAGGGCAGCCACGGGCTCTGCACGCAGACGTTCCTCAAGAAGATTCGAAAGCAGTTCCGTCCGGCCGCGCGCTGAGCCCGCTCACGTCTCGTCGTCGAGCACGGCGCGGACCTTCGCCGCGAGCGTCGTCGGCGTGATCGGCTTCTGGAGGAACGCGAGGCCCGAGGTCAGGACGCCGTGGCGGACGACGGCGTCGTCGGTGTAGCCGGACATGAACAGCACCTTCATCTGCGGGCGGAGCGCTCGCAGGCGCTCCGCGAGGACGCGACCGTTCATGCGCGGCATCACGACGTCGGTGAGGAGCAGATGGATCGTGCCCTGGTGCTGCTCGTTGGCGAGCAAGGCGTCGCCGCCGTTGTGCGCGACGACGACGTCGTAGCCCTGCCTGCGCAGGACGGTGCAGGCGAGCGCGCGCACCTGCTCGTCGTCCTCGACCACCAGGATCGTCTCGGTGCCGCCCGGGGTGGGCTCGCGTGCCGAGGGGATCTCCTCGGTGACCTGACGCGCTCGTTGGTCGTCGACGCGCGGGAGGTAGACGGTGAAGGTGGTGCCCTCGCCGAGGACGCTGCGGACGAGGACGTCGCCGCCCGACTGACGGACGATCCCGAACACCGTGGCCAGGCCGAGGCCCGTGCCCTTGCCGTGCTCCTTGGTGGTGAAGAAAGGCTCGAAGATCTTCGCGGCGGTCGCGGTATCCATGCCGCTTCCGGAGTCGCGAATGACGATCCTGACGTATCGGCCGACGAGCGGCTCGGCGCCGCTGCGTGCCTCGGCGCCGTCGAGGACGACGTCCTCGAGCTCGATGTGCAGCCGGCCGCCCGTGGGCATCGCATCGCGGGCGTTGGCGACGAGGTTCATGAAGACCTGGTCGATCTGCGTCGGATCGGCGAACACGTTGCCGAGCCGCGCTCCCGCGTGGATCGTGAGCTCGATTCCTTTGCCGAGGAGCTGCCGCAACATCGTCTCGAGCTTGTGGGTCGCCTCCGCCAGGTCGATGGCGCATGGCTGGAGCACCTGCCGGCGCCCGAGGGCGAGGAGCTGCTGCGTGAGCGCCACCGCGCGCTCCGCGGCCGTCGTGATGTCGTTCAGGTCGCCTCGCATCGGGTCGTCGAGCGGGAGGTCCTCCGTCACGAGGTGCGCGTAGCCGAGGATGACGGAGAGGATGTTGTTGAAGTCGTGCGCGACGCCGCCCGCGAGCCGGCCGATCGCCTCCATCTTCTGCGCGCTCCGTAGCTGCTCCTCGAGCATCATGCGCTCGGACACGTCCTCGGCGTGGAACAGGACGACGTCGGCCAAGACGTTCGCGAACGTCACGAGCAGGTGCTTGGTCTGGCCGGTCGACTGGAACGTATACGAGAGCTCTCGACGAACGGGCCGCGCCTCTGCGAGGCAGCGCGTCATGTCGGCGAGGAGACCATTCTTGCCGCGTTCGTCGAACTTCGAGACCGTTATGTTCCGCCATCCCTCGAGCGAGCCCTCCGTCATCTTCTCGGCGGCGTCGTTGAAGTCCTCGAGCACGAAGTCGGTCTGGCCGTCACGCACGACCCGCCGCCAAGCGCTCGTCGGCACGGGCATCGCCTTGAACTGCGCACGGATGCGCGCGGCAGCGTTCTCTCGCTCCGTCACGTCGACGCCGTGCCCGAACACGCCGGTGCGGGTGCCGTCCGCCTCGACGATGGCCTGGTAGACGACGTCGAGCACGCGCGCCTCGGGAGGGCCCTCCGCGAAGCGGTAGACGTCGAACCGCAACGCGTGGTCGGCGAAGGGCACGCCCGTCGCCAGCACCCGGTCCAAGATGGCGATGAGCCCCTGATCGACGACCCGGGGAAACGCGTCGGCCGCGCGCTTCCCGAGGATGTCGCGCGCACCGATGATCTGGAAGAACTGGTCGTTCGCGAGCTCCACCACGTGCTCGGGCCCGCGCATCACGATGATCGCTGCCGGCGCGCGCATGAGCAGCGCGCCGAGGCGCTGGCGCTCGAACCGGAGCGAGGCGAGCAGCTGATCGCGTTCGCGAAGCGAGGCTTCCTGGCCTCGTTCCTTCTCCTCGATGTACGCCGTGCCGAGGACCACCGTCGTGTGGCGGGCGATGCTCTGCATCACCCGCAGCGCTCCGATCAGCCGATCGGGTTCGCGTGAATACGCCTCGACGAGCAGGGGAGCGAGGGCGTCCGTGAAGGCGCTGTCGCTCGTTGCCCAGTCTGCAAAGCTGACCCCGGCCTCGACATAGGCGCTCGCGGCGGCACGCAGATACGTGTCGCGCGCGGTGAGGTCACCTTCGATCGCGCGCCGGAGCCCCTCGCGGTACGCGCGGGCCTGAGCGGCGAGGGTCTCGGGGGTCAGCGCTCGTGCGGTCGGCGAGAGCTCGGCGTGCGCGTCGTAAACGCGCCAGAAGTCGTCCAGCGCCTGCTTCGTGTCGCGAATCGGCGCGAACGCGTTGCGGTCGGCTCCCACTCTCTTGTCCCCGCGCCATGAGTCGCAGCGGCGGTCGGCGGCGTCAAGGCTCGAGCGAGGGAGGAGGGGAGGGCCGCAGCGCGTCCGCGACGCGCTGGACAACCTTCAGAGCCTCCATGACCTCGGGGAACGCCCGCTGCTGCGCGGCCCACTCGTGGTGGAGCAAGCGGGCCGCCGGGGCGACGAGAAGCAGGAGAACGGATGCCCGCGAGACGCCTTGGCTGACGAGCGAGGCCACCAGCTTCAGGGCTCCCAGGAGATCCTGCGCGGCGGCGAGGTGCGCCAGCAAGGCGACCTCATCGGCGGTCGGCGGAGTCCGCGCGTCCGACGAGACCGCGAGCCCCGTATGGAACTCGGCGTCCAGCTCCTCTGCTGTTCTCCCCTTCCCCATCCCGATTTCGGCATACTGCCCGATCCCGGGTCTGTCAACGCCAAAAGAGCGCGACTCCGGCAACGCTGGTGGCTTTTGCCGCGCGGAGGAACTAGGATTCAACTGTTGGCAATTTGCCGACTTCTCGCGAGCGTCCCCGGAATGAGCAGTCTCAACTTCGCCCAGCCTGACATCACGCTGAGCCTCGATACCGCCGGTGTGATCCGTCGGGCCATACTCTCCAACGCCATGGCCAACGAGCCGGTCGCGAGCTGGGTGGGCCAACGCTGGGCCGACACGCTCAGCGACTCCGACGGAAACGTGCAGCAGATGCTGGACGACGCGTGGTCCACGGGCGTCTCCCCGGTCTGCCGGGTCCGCCAGCGCTTCGCCAGCGGCAGGGAGCTGTCGATCGAGTACACGGCGGTCCGCCTCGGCGCCGAGGGGCTCATCGCCATCGGGCGCAGCCTCGAGGCCGTCGCCCATGTCCGCACGTGCCTCACCGAAGCGAAGAGCGAAGCTGAGCGGAGCTCGTGGAAGCTGCGCGAGGTCGTGGGCGAGCGCTGCCGCCTCCTCCCCGACAACTCGAACGTACCGGTCTTGCTCGTGCGCGGCGAGGATCTGCGCATCCTCGAGGCCAACCCGGCCGCGATCCGTGCGCTGGGCGTCGCGAACGACGGCGACCTGCTCCTTGGTCTCGCTGCGAAGCAGCGCGAGGCGTTCAACGGCATGCTCGGCCGCTTGCGCGAGGAGGGCATGGCGCCCGGAATCGTCGTGCACCTCGGGCCGTCGCGCACGGCGTGGCTCCTCCGCGCTTCGCGGATCGCGCCCTGGGCGCCGGTCTTCATGCTGCACCTCACGCCCGCCGGTCTGGTCCCCGCCGTGCTCGACGCGGTGGAAGCGCCCGCGCCGCCCGTTGCGGTCGGCGCTGCGGTGGCGAGGCCGCTCGACCATCTGGCCATGAGCGAGATCGTGGCGAACGCCGTCGCGTCCGTGGAGCGCAACTGCATCCTCTCCGTTCTCGAGCTCCAGAGGGGCAACCGTCAGGCCGTCGCCGACCTGATGGGCATCAGCGCGGCGGCCCTCGAAGCGAAGCTCGACGGACTCCAGAGGAAGTGACGAACGCGGCGGACGGCTGACGTGGCGCAAGCAGGACTCCCGACGCCGGCCTTCGGCGAAGCCGACCTCTCCAATTGCGAGCGGGAGCAGATCCACCTCGCGGCCTCCATCCAGCCTCACGGCGCGCTCCTCGTGGTGCGGGAGCCCGAGCTGGTCGTCGTCCAGGCGAGCGCCAACGCGGCGCGCTTCCTGGGGATCGACGGCGAGGTCCTCGGTCGGACGCTCGCGAGCCTCTCCGCCGACTTGCCGGGCCGCCTCGCGCCTCACCTCACCGACGCGCTGACCACGCTGCCGGTCCCCATCCGCTGTCGCTTCGGAACGGGCGGCACGGAGCTCGATAGCCTCTCGCACCGGCCGCCGGGCGGCGGGCTGGTGATCGAGCTGGAGAACGCCGGACCGGAGCTGGACCTCGAGTCTGAC
Organism: Polyangiaceae bacterium; assembly: GCA_043732195.1. GTDB lineage: Bacteria > Myxococcota_A > Polyangia > Polyangiales > Polyangiaceae > Labilithrix. The sequence continues at coordinate 7,188 of JAYTHX010000421.1, read as the reverse complement.
GTGAGCGGCGCGCTCGAAGGTATCATCGGCGCGGCGTCGATCCGCGCGCTCTGCGACGAGACCGCGCGCATCTTCCGGGCGCATACCGGCTACGACCGCGTGATGGTCTACCGCTTCGACGAGGACGGCCACGGCGAGGTGGTCTCCGAGGAGAAGCGCGCGGCGCTCGAGGCGTTCCTCGGCAATCGCTATCCCGCATCGGATATCCCGCAGATCGCCAGGCGGCTCTACGAGCGCAATCGCGTCCGCGTCCTGGTCGACGTTGAATACGACCCGATACCGCTCTCGCCTCGCCTCTCGCCGCTGACCGGCCAGGACCTCGACATGTCGCTGTGCTTCATGCGCAGCACGTCGCCGATCCACGTCCAGTACCTCAAGAACATGGGCGTCTGCGCGACGCTCGTGGTGTCGCTCCTCGTCGGCGGGCGGCTCTGGGGTCTCGTGTCGTGTCACCACTACGAGCCCCGCTCGGTGCACTTCGAGATGCGCTCGGTCTGCGAGCTGCTCGCGGAGGCCGTGGGCACGCGCATCGCGGCGCTGGAGAGCTTTGTGCTGTCGCAGGCGGAGCTCTCGGTGCGCCGCATGGAGCAGCGGATGGTCGAAGGGATAACCCGCGACGGGGACTGGCGCGCGGCGCTGTTCGATCCCTCGCACTCGATCCTCAAGCCCGTGAACGCCACCGGAGCGGCGCTCCTGATGGATGGCCAGGTGCTGACGGTGGGGGAGGTGCCGTCCACCGACGTGCTGCGCAAGATCGGCCGCTGGCTCGACGCCAAGGGGCTCCAGGAGACGGGCTCGGCCGGCATGTTCGCGACGTGCTCGCTCGCGGTCGACGCTCCGGAGCTCACGTCGCTGGTGGGCGTGGCCGCCGGGCTCCTGGCCATTCCCCTCTCCAACCTGCGCGGCGATTACCTGATCTGGCTCCGCCCCGAACAAGTCCGCACCGTCACCTGGGGAGGTAATCCGTTCAAGCCCGTGGTGGTCGGCAACAATCCCTCCGATCTCTCGCCGCGCCGCTCCTTCTCGCAGTGGCACCAGGTCGTCGAGGGAACGTCGGAGCCGTGGTCGGCGCCCGCGCTGACCACGGCGCGCCTCATCGGCAACACCGTGAGCGACGTCGTCATCCAGTTTCGCTCGGTGGGGATGCTCATCGCGCAGAACCAGCTCGACCTGCTGCGCGGACAAGTGGAGCGATCGGAGCATGCCGTCATCGTCGCCGGGGATCTCGGCCAGATCGTCACCTGCAGCGAGGCGTTCGAGGCGATGGTGCCGTCGCACCCGCGCCTCGCGAAGCTCGAGGACCTCGCGCAGCTGTTCGAGGATCCCGAGCCGGTGCTGCGCCGGCTGCACGATCTGGTGGGCCGTCGTCAGGGGTGGCGCGGCGAGGCGCAGCTGCTCGGCAGCGACGGCGAAGGGCGGCCGGTCCTGGTGCGCGCCGACCCCGTCTTCTCGGAGCCCGGGTGTGTGCTCGGCTTCGTGGTCGCCGTCACCGATCTCGTCGAACGCAAGACGGCGGATGCCGCGCGGCGCAGGTTCCAGGAGGCGATCGTGACGCACAGCCGGTTCACCACCGGGCTGCTCGATTCGAGGATGGGCCTCCTCCACAAGAACCTCCTCTCGTCGATCATCGAGAATGCGCAGCTGGCCGCGCTCGAGATCACGGACGGCGTGGAGGTCGGCCAGATGCCGGGCCTCCTCGAGAGCGTGCAGAGCTCGATCGACCGCTCCGAGGAGCTCCTCCGGCACCTGATCCGCCGCGCCGCCGCGGGCACGAAGTCCTGACGACCGATGCGACGTCCACGCCACGCGTTTCTCCGCCAGACCACCGAGCGCTTGCACGCCGCGGTGGAGCACGAGGTCGACCGCGCTGCGTACTTCGGCACCCTGCCGAGCTACGGCAGCTACCTGCTGCGCCTTCGTCTCTTCCACGAGCAGCTCGACGGCGTGGAGCGCGTCGCCAGTGCTGCCACGCATCCCCACTGGCAGGTCGAGCGCCGCCTCGCGCTGCTCGCCGCGGACCTGACGGCCCTCGGGATCGATCGCGCGTCCGCCTCGGCCGTCGTTCGCCGTCCGGCGATCGGTGACGCCACCAAGGCGCTCGGCGCGCTCTACGTCGTGGTCGGCGCCTCGCTCGGCGCGCGGGTGCTCGTGCAGCAGGCCGCGGCGCTCTCGCTACCCACGACGGGCGGTAGCGCCTATCTGCATGCGCTCGCGACGTCCACCGACTGGCCGGCGTTCCTCGAGCTCCTCGAGAGCGAGCCGATCGTCTCGGAGAAGCGGCTGGGCGAGGGCGCGAACGCGGCCTTCGAGAGCATCCTCGAGGCGCTGACCACGCCGATCGTCAGCGCACCGACTTGATCCGGTCGATCTCCCCGCGCACGCCTGCGGCCTTCGCAGCCTGACCAATCATGTCGAACGAGCGCGCGATGAGCGTGAGCGCCTCGACGTCCTGGCGGTTTGCCTGGTAGCAGATCTGCAGCTTGGTCAGCGCCTGCGTGACGTCGTGCGGCGGACGGTTGCGCGCGAGATAGAGCTCGGCGCAGAGGCGCGCCTGCTCCGGATCGGGCCGGTGGTGCAGCAGGCGCTCCAGCACCTGGATCGCGTCGTCCCGCCGTTCGAGCTGCACGAGCAGTCCCGCGGCGGCGCGGAACTCCGCGACGGCGCCCTCGACGTCTCCCTCGCGCGAGAGCGCCTCGGCGAGACGGAGGCGCGGGATCGGATTGCTCGCATCGAGGTGCGCGATCTTGCGGTACACGTCCGTCGCCTCGCGCTCGCGGTTCCGCTGCTGGAGGCTGGTGGCCACCTCGTTGAGGAGCGTGAGCGCGTCGTTGACGAGCCCTTGCTCCTGGTAGAGATCGGCGAGGCGTCCGGGGACGTGGCCGTAGCGCTCGTCGAGCTGGGGAGCATGCATCGCGATCATCTCGCGCACCTGCCGGTAGACGGCCACGGCCTTCACCGCGAAGCCCTGTCGCTCGTACAGCTTTCCGAGCGAGTCGTGCGCGTCGATGGCCTCCGCCCATAGCCCCTGCTTGGCCTGGAGATCGCCGATCTTGTGCAGCACGCGAACGTCGTTGGGGTCGGCGGCGAGCAGCGGCTTCAGCTCGAGCACGGCCTTGTCGTACTTTCGCTTCTCGATGAGCTTCTGCGCCGCCTCGAGCACCTTCTCACGTTGGATGGCCACGTCGTCATTGTACGTGAACGCCGGTTTGCCGCACGCTGATGGTAGCGTTCGCGGGGCGCGCCTTGCCCCTGACCGAGTCCGCGCTCTGCACGAACGTCATCCGGGAGCCCACGCGCGTCTCGAATCTCGAAGCTCCGGATGGCGCTCGACAATGCCTTGTCGTCATCGGCTCGGCGATGAGATTGAGGTCATTTGCTTGGATGGATAATTCGATGATCCGGAAGTCGTTGCAGACGGTACGCATGGTACGAATCACGTGCCCGCTCCGCATGCTGCGCCTCGTGAACGGGGCCGCGCGCCGCGGCGAGCCGTTCGTGCTGCTCGAGCGAGCGAGCTGGCGCGTGACCGGCGAGCTCGCCGACTGGCTCGGCATCGAGGCCGGACACCTCGCGGTCGGCAGCCGGGCCGACGTGGTCGTCGATCCGGCGGGCCTCACCGCGCAGCTCGACGCCGCGGCCGAGGCGGCGATGCCGGAGCTCGACGGTTTCGTGCGAATCGTTCGCCGGAACGACAGCGCGATCCAGCTGGTCCTCGTCAACGGTCACGAGGCAGTGAAGGACGGCGCGCCGGCCGCCGCGCTCGGCCAGCTGCCGATGGGCACCGTGCTGCGCACGCAGGTGACCTGAGCCGACGGACCGCGCTCGTCAGTGGTGGCTCGTCGCGATCACCGCGACGGTGCCGAGCGCGAGCAGCAGCAGCGCGGCGACGAGGAACGCGAGACCCCCCGCGCGGGTCATGCCGGGCGGAGCCGCGGTCATTACGAGCGCAGGCGCAGGCGTGAGGTCGTCCGTGGCCGAGCGGAGGCGCGCGCCGGAGACCGCCTCCTCGCGCTCGTGCACCGAGAGATCGCCGATCCGGGTCTCGGACTCGTGAATGCTCTCGTCCGCCGGCGGAATGGTCTGAAGGCGCGGGATCTCGTCATCGATGGATCCGTCCTTGCGCGCGGTTTGCATGGTTCGACGGAGTATATCAGTCGGGATAGTGTGGCGCCCATGCTTTTGCGCGCGTGCTTGCCGCCCGCGACCGGTACGCGCAGGATGCGCCGCGATGGGCCCGCGCCGTGACCGACTCCTCTTTGCCGTGCTGGGGGCCCTGCTGGGCGGCGTGTTCGTCTTCGTGCACGGCTCTCGGCTCTCGGCCTTCGGGCAGGCGGGCCTCCTCGCGCTCGCGGGCCTGACCTTCGCGCACATGCGCGAGCTGCGGGAGCTCGGCAAGATCGACCATCGCACCCACGCCAAGCGCACCGCCTGGTACCACTTCGCGACGACGAACCTGGTCGCCGTGGCCTACGCGTGGTTCATGTTCGACGGCTACGCGACCGGGATCTCCGCGGAGTCGCCGTTCAAGGCATTCGGCAGCGCGTCGAAGGACTGGATGCTGGGCACGAGCGTCGTCGGCGGGACGCTCGCGCTGTTCCGCTCGGCGACGAACAACTCCGCCTCCCTCGCAGCGCTGCGTCAGAACGCCGACCTCCACCAGGAGATCCTCTCCCTCCGCCGCATGCTGGGTGACACGGCGACGCTCACCACGATCTCGCTCGATTCGTCGCAGGCCTCGTCCGTGGAGGCGGTCACGCGCGCCGTCGAGCGCATGGTGACCATCGCCAGCGATCTCCCCGAGAAGTCGGAGTCGGTCGACGCGTTCACCGTATGGATCCGCGACGAGACGCGCTGGCGGGTGCTCACCGGGCGGGGCGTCTCGGCGGCGACCGTCACCCGCTTCACGCAGCCGGTGCTCGCCGCGGAGAAGGAGGGGGCGGGGCTGCTCGCGAACCTCGCGGTGACGGGCGGGGCGCACCTCGTGATCGCCGCGAACGCCTCGAGCCACGCCTGGTATGCGAAGGATCCCCATTCGAGCCGCGTGACCGAGTCCTTCGCGGGCGTGCTCCTGCGCGACAAGGCCGGGCAGCCCATCGGTGCGCTCTGCCTGACGAGCCAGGACGCAGGGGCCCTGCCGTCCGCCGCGACGCCGAAAGAATTGCAGCGTTTCGAGAAAGTGCTTCAATTGTGGTCAGCGACCTTCTCGCTCCCGGTTCAGCGCTACTACGAGCTCATCGAGGCGGAATAACCATGCGCGATCCCCTTGCCAAGACGGTCACCAACACCGAGCTCGTGCGTGAGATGCGTGCCCGTCGAGCGGCGCGCTCCGAGGCGGTCTCGCCGAAGACGCCCCCTCGCTTGCCCGAGGGATTGCGGCCCGTTCCTCCGTCGAGCGGCGCGGAGCCGGCGAGCCGGAGCCCGACGCCGTAAATGATTGGGAGAGGTGGGGACGGCTCGGGGCGTCGGGACCGATCGGGCGCTTGCCGCCTGGGCACCGGGTGATCTGAGCGCGGAGCATGGGCTCTGCGCGCTCCTGCGCGGCGCTCGCAGCGTGGCCAGGTGTGACGGGCGGGCTCGTCGCGCGCGACGGCGACGGTAAGCGAGACGGCGAGGTGGTGCTCTCCAGGGCGGAGCCGCTGGCCGCATGTGCGTCGCGAAGGCCACGGTCCCCTGGCGCGCGTACCACCGCAAGGACGACGCTGGCTGGGGCACGGTGCTCGGGCCCGAGGCGGATCGCTGCGAGGGCGCGTGGCTCGCGAGCGAGCCGCAGCGCTCCTCAACGCGCGCTGTCCGGCGGGTCCGAGCAGGGTGCTAGGCGGGATGCCGAGCCGCCGGGCCGCGGCCTCGACGCGCCCGTGCTCCGCCGCGAGCGCCGCGGCGATGTGCTCGCGCTCGACCAGCGACGGCGAGACAGCGCTCGCGCTGCTCGAGCGCTTCGACGCGATCCTCTGCCCGCCGCTACGCTCGTGTCTTCGGGCGAGGTCCTGGTGCTGCCCGAGGCGTGCCACTCGAGCGTGCTGTACGAGGCGATCGACACGCTCGCGCGCTGAGCGTGCCGGCGGCGCTCAATCGTCGAGCACGTCTTCGACGGAGCCCGCGAGGAGCGCGCGTGAGAGCCACTCCCGCACCTCGGTCGCGCTCTCCGAGGCCGTGATGCGCGCCAGCTGCGCTGCCGTCGGCTCGAGGCCGCGCGCGGCGAGGAACGTGCGCAGCACCTGTTTCTCGTCCTCGTCGGCCGGGTCGCCGCCGCGCCGCCGCACCGCGAACGTCGCGGTGCTCCCGAGGCGCTCGAGGAGCGTGCGCACGTCGGCATGCCACGGGCTCTCCGCGTCGTCCTCCTCCCAGAGGTCGCGGAGCTCCGAGCTCTCGCCGATCACCCGCTCGACGGCGCGCGCTGCCAGCAAGAGATCTTCCGGCGCGAGCTCGGCGGCGTTGGCGTCCAGCCAGGCGGTCACGGGCGTGGTCACCCGGTCGCGACCACGCCCGCGACCCGCGGCGACGATCTCTGCGGCCGCGACCGCCGCCGCCCCTTCGTCGACATCGAGGTACTCCTCCTCGTCGGCGTCCGCGACCCTCTCGAGGAGCTCGCGCAGCGCCGCGACGCCCTCCGACTCGAGCTCACCGAACCAGTCGAGCGCCGAGTCGTTCTCGAATGCCTTCTCGCCCCAAGCGCCCATACGCTCTCGTAGCGCTACTTCCTGGCCGAGGGGGAAGATTCCGCCGCAGCCGCGGTCCCACGCTCGACGAGCGCCGCGTAGCAGCCCGGCTTCGCGTAGTGCACGTGCAGGTACGACGCGCGCGGATGAGCGAGGAGTCGCTCGATGAGTCCCTCGAGCTCGGCGCCCTCGGTGAGGTCCGCCCCCACGAGCATCCCCCGAGCGTCGAACGCGCGCACCGAGAGCGTGCGCGACCGCAGCTGCTCGGGTACGTGATCGACTGCGTCGAAGCGGGTTTCGCCGGCGCGGACGTAGACCGCGTGGCTCGCGCGGTAGGGCGAGGCGACCCGGTGGTGCTCGTGATGCACGAGGAGAAGCTCGTCCCCGGGCGCGGCATCGGTGAGGCTGACGCGACAGGGATAGATGGGGCGAGCGTCGGCGACGACCCGCACGGCGCCGTGCGCGGCAAGCTCCTCGGCGGACATGGTGAACAGTGGAGCGAACTCCTCGGCGGGAAGACCGGTGATGCGAA
>JAYTHX010000420.1:0-26602 GCA_043732195.1 Polyangiaceae bacterium | reverse complement strand
TGGCGTCCGCTCTCGAACTTCAGCGTGCGCGTGCGGAGATCAACATCGACGTGATCGAAGCCCACGACCTCTAGCTCTCGCTTGAAGAGCTCTTCGGTGGGGCGCAGCTGAATCGCGGCCTCCACCGCGCTCGTCAGCTCGGTGAGCTCGTTCTTCAGCGCGCACTCGCGCAGGAGGTCGGCGATCTCCACGAAGGAGCCGCGCAGCGGCATCGCCACCAGCGCCTGGCCGCGAGGCGCCACGATGCGCGCGAGCTCCTCGAGCAGCAGGCGGCGCTCTGCAGGCGCGGCGAGCGGATGGAGCGTGAAGCCGTGCGAGAACGCGCCCGCCGGGAACGGCGTGGTCTGTCCCTCGATCACGCGGTAGTCGCTGACGAAGCCGGGGAGCGTCTTCGCCTTGGCCTTGGCGAGCGCGATCGCGTGCTCGGAGCTGTCACAGCCGTAGACGTGCGCGCCGGGTAGCGGCCCCAGCAGCAGCTGGTCGGGGTAACCGGTGCGGCACTGGAGGTGGCAGACGCGCGCGTCGCGCCCGGGCACGATCATCTCGACGAGACGCTCTGCGAAGAGCGAGAGGTACTGCGGGACCACGAACGTCTCGAAGATGGCCGCGTCCTCCGAGCCGAGGACGCGCGGCGGCGACGTGGCGATGTCGCCTCCTCGCGCCTCGGTCGCCTTCATCGGCCCTTCTTTGCGTTCCGCGGATTGCCCTGGTTTCCGCTGCCGCTGCCGCCGGTCTGGGCGGACTGCGCGTTCTTCGCGAGCTCCTCGAGGATCTCGCGCGCCTCGTAGGCGAGGTCCCCGAGCCCGACGCGCTCGCCCTCGCCGTCCTCTTCCTCGAGCTGCACCTGACGCGGGTCCTTCTCGAGCGGCGCAAGCAGCGGGATGGCCGCGGGATCGCCGAGCTCGGCGAGCGCCTCGATCGCCGCGGCGACCGCCTCGGCATCGGCATGCTTGAGGAAGCGACCGAGGAGCTTCACGCAGCCGGGCTCGCCGACCTCCGCGAGCAGGAACGGCAGCTCGGTGAGCGCCGGGCTCCCGTTCGGCAAGCGATCCACGGCGCGCTCGATGCCGAGCGCGACCTCCTTGAAGCGGTCGAAGGCGTGGCCCTCGAGCGACTCGCCCGCGTAGACGCGAGCCTCCGGCGATTCGCTGCCCAGGATGTCGATGAGGAGATCAATGGGCTCGGGCCCTTCGAGATCGCCGAGCAGCGCCGCGACGCGGGTGAGGCGGAGGGCCGACTCGTCGCTCGCGCCGTTCACGAGCGCCTCCTTGGTAGCCTCGCGCAGCTCCTTCAGGAGCTCGCTCGGTCCCTGGGAGACGATGGCCTCGTGCAGCGCGCGCGCCTTGCGCTCGGCGTCGAAGAGGGCAGTGAGGTTCTCTTTGATCGAGGGCATGGCCGGCGTCCATAACACACACCGGCGCCGGGATGTTCGCACCGCGACCGACTCCCAGCTCCAGGCCGCCGAGAGTTCCATCATGCCCGAGGTGCGGTACGTGACGGCCGACTTCGGCGCGAGCGGCGATGCGCCCGGGCACCTGCCCGATGCCCTGACCCGACATCGGTCGCGAGAAGCGGGGAATGCTGGCCCCCCTCCGCTAGTCTCCTCACCATGCGCTGGGTGTGGGCCGCCTTCGCCGTGCTCTTCTTCCTGGCCTTCGGGTCGGGACGGCTGCTCGCGCCGCTTCGTGTCGCCGTCGCCGCGCCCGGGCCGCAGGGCCCCGGCGAGCTCGCGATCGCCGGCTGTCCGCCCGGCACCGCCCCTGACAACGACGCCTGCGTTCATCTCACGCGCGGCGCCGAGGACGGCACCTTCGCGCCCGCCGCTGCCAACGTGCACCATGAGAAGTCGGGGCGCCTCTATCAGTACGAGCAGATCCCGCGGTTGCCCGAGCGGCCCAGGGACTACGACGCGTACCGTTTCCCGATCCCACCCGGCCTGCCGAACGGGCACTACGTGGTGAGCGGGTACGATCTCGATCGCCCGGACCGCGAGCAGCGGCGTGCGCCCTCACTCTCGCACGTCGGGCACGGCGGCCTCGATCTCCCGCAAGCGAAGGGCACGCCGGTGAAGAACCTCGCCCTCGAGCACCAGGAGGGGGACGCCGAGGTGCTCTACACCGGCTGGCTCTTCGGCAAGACGGTCGTGACGCGCAACACGCTGCGCGAGGGCGGGCGCCTCCGCGAGTACGTCGTGCTCTTCGGTCACCTCGACTCGATCGGCGCGGGCCTCGCGCCGGGGACCACCGTGAAGGAAGGGGACGTGCTGGGCGGCGTGGGCGACACGAGCTCGCCCTCGCTCGTCCATCTCCACTACGAGGTGCGCCGCGTGCGCGAGGGCGTCGACCTCGCGAAGGTCCCGGCGGGCGCCCAGCTCGTGGCGGACAGCGTGAGCGTCGTGTGCGACCCGCGAAACGTGCTGCCGCTCAGGTAGGGGCGCAGCGTCAAGTCGACGATCGCGCCAATTAGCGCAAAAGGAGGAGCCGCCGACCCATCGCTTGCACTCGGGCGCGCGCCGGGAGACGATTGGGTGGCTCGTGTCTCTCCCTTTTGCGGCTCGTCAAACGGACGATACGGTTCCCGCGGAACCGAAGACGGTCGTCTGCCCGCGGTGCCGCAAGCGCTGGCCCGAGGAGGGCGCGCCCACCGTGTGCCCGACCGACGGCATGGGCCTGGTGAGCCCTCGCGATCTCGTCGACATCGGTGACGACCCCATGGTGGGTCGTACGCTGGAAGGCCGCTACACGATCCTCGCAAAGCTCGGCGCCGGGTCGATGGGCACCGTTTACCGGGCAAAACAGCACGCGATGGGGCGTGAGGTCGCGATCAAGATCCTCCGCGGCGACCGCGCGATCGACGAGTCGGCCAAGGCGCGCTTCATGCGCGAGGCCCGCGCGAACAGCCTCCTCGCCTCCCCCAACACCGTCACGGTCTTCGATTTCGGCCAGAGCGAGAGCGGCGAGTTCTACCTCGCGATGGAGCTGCTGGAGGGCGAGAGCCTCGGTCAGCGCATCACCCGGGTGGGGCGGCTCCCCGCGCCGATGGCCGTCGATGCGTGCCGCCAGGCGCTGCGCTCGCTCGGCGAGGCTCACGCGAAGGGGATCATCCATCGCGACCTCAAGCCCGACAACCTCTTCTTCGCCCGCGTGCTCACGAGCACCACGGCGTCGACCACGGGCGGTGACGACACGCAAGCCCACGACGAGATCGTGAAGGTCCTCGACTTCGGCATCGCGAAGATGATCGACGCGGCGGATCCCAACCCGATGAGCGTCGTGGAGACCCAGGCGGGCACGGTCTTCGGGACGCCGCGCTACATGTCGCCCGAGCAGGCACAGGGCAAGCCGCTCGACGCGCGGAGCGACCTCTATTCGCTCGCCGTCATCCTCTACCAGATGCTCACGGGCCGCCCGCCCTTCACCGACAACGACGCGGTCGTGGTCATGGCGCGGCACATCAAGTCCCAGCCGAAGCGCCCCAACGAGGCGGCGCCGGAGGCGATGCTCTCGCGCGAGCTCGAGGACGTCGTGATGCGCACGCTCGCCAAGGATCCGAAGGATCGCCCGGCGAGCGCCGAGGTCTTCGCGGGCGAGCTGCTCACCGCGCTCGAGGCGCACGCTGCGCAGACCAGCGGCGTCCGCGCATCGATCACGAACGCCGCGGGCATCCGCGTCCCGGAGTCGATGCGGCCGCCGCCGATGGCGTTGCCGAAGCTGAAGAAGCGTTTCCCGGTGCTGCTGCTCGCGGTGCCGCTCGTGCTCGTCGCCGCCGCGGGCGGGGTCTACCTCGGGATGTCGAGACGCGCGCAGCCGGTCGCCGCCGTCCTGGCCCCGGCCCCCGAGCCCGCTGGCGTCGGGACCGCGGCGCCGACCGGCCTCGCCTTCGACGATCCACCGACCGTGACCCCCGACTCCCTCCCGAAGGCCGCGCCCACGACCACCACCGTCGTTGCGGCTTCGAGCGGAAAACACGGCAAACCGCCGCCTCCGCCGAAGGCGGGCAGCAAGGCGACGACCGCGCGTCCCCCGCCCGGCACCGCCGCGCCCGCGGCCTCGGCGACCCACGGTTACGGCATCTTCGACTAAAACGCGGGCGAATCCGCGCGCCTGACCGCACCGTTCCTTTGCTCGGCCGCGCCGCGAGGTGGTAGCCTCCGCGCGGAATGGACCGCGCCGAAATCGACAGGCTGGTCACGAGTCTCGTCGAGAATCCGCACGACGAAGAGTCGCTGGCTTACGCTCATCAGGCCGGGGAGCAGGACCCGAAGGCTTACGCGATGCTCCTCGAGCGCGTGGGCTCCGAGACCCGCGACCCCGCCTATGCTGCCCACTGGCTGGCGGAGGCGGCGAACGTCTGGTCGACCACGCTGGGGGATGCGCATCGCGCCGCCCGCGTGCTGATGATGGCGATCGACAAGGACCCGACCGCGCAGGTCGCGGCGGAGCGCCTCGCGCAGCTCTACCGTGACAAGGGCGACACGAAGGCCCTCGTCGCGCTGCTCGATCGCCGCGCGAAGGCGCTTGCTCCGCTCACCGCCGCGAACCCCGAGCTCCGGGGCGAGCTCGCCGGGATGCACGAGGAGCTCGGGCGCCTGTGGTCCGAGGCGCCGCTCACGCAGCCGAAGAAGGCGCTCGAGAACTACAAGAAGGCCATCGAGCTCGATCCCACGAGCGCGTACGCCATCTACAACGCCCGCGAGCTCTACAAGCAGCAGCAGGAATGGCAGAACGCCATCCCGCTCTACGCCGCGGAGCTCGAGCTCGAGCAGGATCCCGGGCGCCGCGTGGGCCTCATGCGGGACGAGGCAGCATCGCGCAAGCTGGCCGGCGATCTCCAGGGCGCCACGCGCGCGCTGGCGTCGGCCCGCGAGATCGACGCGTCCGATCCGGCGCTCCAGCAGGAGTACGCGTCGAGCGTGCTCGACCGGATCCAGTCGGGTGCGCCCGGCGATGCCGTCCCCTCCGAGGAGCGCAACTACGCCGCCGAGCTGCTCGTGGCGCTCGCCGAGACCTACGAGGGTGACCACGGGCTCGCTTACGCCGGCGCCGCGCTCGACATCGAGCCCGGCAACGACCGCGGCATCCAGCTGTACGCGCACTACGCGCGCTCGCTCGGCCAGGAGAACGACGTGAGCACGCGCTACGGCGCGTACCTCGGCGCGAACCCCGGCGGCGCGATGGCGAACGAGGTGCGCGGCGCGCTCTCCGCCAGCGGCGTCGGTCATCTCGAGCTCGCCTCGAATCCATCCGGCGCCAGCCTGGCCAGCAGCCCCGATTTGCGGCCCGAGAAGCCGCTCGTCGAGGAGCCGCCGCCCGGCACCGTCTCCGGCGTAGGGCCCGGTCCGTTCGAGCGCGGCGAGCGCGGGGAGCGCACGGGCTCGGGATCGAAGCGCCCCGGCGCGCTCGCGGCGAAGGGCCCCTCCAACGCGCCGTCAGCGCGTCCGGAGCCCGAGCGCGAGGTCGAGGAGCACTCGCCGTACAAGCGCGCGCCGGCCATGTCGCCGGAGAAGATGCAGGGCGTCCTCGACGCCGCGCAGATGCTCGCCGGCAAGGGCAAGAAGCCCGAGGCGTTTGCCAAGTACAAGGAAGTCCTCGAGAGCGATCCGGCGCACGCCGAGGCCCTCGCATGGACCGAGGACTACCTCCGCTCGAAGCGCGACTACGGCCAGCTCCGCGACGTGCTGCTCGCGAGCATCCGCGCCACCGCGCAGGTCGCCGATCAGGCCGAGAGCCGCAAGGAGCGCCTCCGCGAGGTCGCCGGCCTGTGCGAAGGCAACCTCCGCGACGTCGACGGAGCGATCGCCGCGTGGCGCCAGCTCCTCGCGCTCGACCGAAAGGACGAGACCGCGCGCACCGCGCTCATGCGCCTGCTCGAGAAGTCCCAGCGCTGGGACGATCTCGCGAACCTCCTCGAGCAGGAAGCCACCATCGAGTCGGACGTCGACACGAAGGTGATGCTCGAGCGCAAGCTCGCGAAGCTCCAGGAGGACAAGCGTAAGGACCTCGTCGCCGCCGGCGAAGCCTGGGGCCGCATCGCGCGCCTCCTCAGCGACGACGACCAGGCGATCCTCACCGCCTCTCGCCTCTTCGAGAAGGGCGAGCGCCCCGATCTCGCCGCCACCATCCTCTCCGAGGGCGCGCCCGCCATCGAGGACCCCGTCGCGCGCGGCCAGCTGATGCAGCGCCTCGCCGAGCTCCGCGAACAGCTCGGGGACGTGAAGGCCGCCGGCGACTCCTACGCCGAGGCTGCCGATGCGCTCCGCAACGGCAAGCTCTGGGAAGAGGCCGACCGCCTCTACAGCGCCGCCGAGTCCTGGGAGAAGGCCGCGAACGCCGCGCACCAGCGCGGTCTGCTCACGGGCGATCTCAAGCAGCAGGCGATGTTCTTCGCCCGCGCCGCCGACTACCTGGTGAAGGCGGGCCGCGCCGACGAGGCGCTCGACCGTCTCGAGGAGGCGACCGACCTCGATCCGCTGAACGACGACTACGCGAACCTCCTCGTCGCTCGGTACAACTCCGACGACCGCATCGACAAGCTCGTCGCCTTCCTCACGAAGCGCGGCGACCGCCTGACCGATCGCAGCAAGCGTACCAACATCCGCCGCGAGGCCGCGAACCTCGCGACCACGCGCATGCAGGACAAGGAGCTCTCGCGCGAGCTCTGGCTGAAGCTCCTCGAGGACGGCGACGACAAGGAGGCCCTCGAGCGCCTCATCGACGACGCGGTCGAGCGCGAGGATCACACCGAGGCTGCCACGCTGCTGCGTCGCCTCGGGCAGAACACCGTCGACAAGGCGGAGAAGGCGCGCGTCGCGCTCCGCGAGGCCGAGCTCCTCGCCGAGGGCGTCGGCGACGTCGACACCGCCATCTCGCGCTACGAGATCATCCTCTCCGACCTCGACTCTACGTGCCGTCCCGCCCTCCAGGCGATCGCCGATCTCCAGGAGGCTCGCGGGAGCCTCTCGGAGGCCTCCGATGCACTCGAGCGCGAGCTCAAGCTCGTCGCCGATGTGCAGGAACGCGGGCAGATCGCGGCGCGCCTCGCGCGCCTCTACGAGAAGCTCGACGATCCGCGCAACGCCATCCGCGCCCTCGATCTCGTCCGCAAGGCCGATCTCGAGGACTTCGATGCGCTCACCCGCCTGTGCGAGCTCTGCGAGCTCACCGAGCAGTGGGGGCGTGTCGCCGAGCTGCTGGTCGAGCGCATCGAGATCGAGGCCGACGATCAGGAGGTCGTCGAGCTCACGAAGAAGCTCGCGATCATGCTCGCGGACAAGCTCGATCGCGGTGACGAGGCGCTCGGCGCGCTCACCGATCTCGCCGACTCCGGCGAGCCTTCGGTGCGCGCCGCGTACATCTCCCTCGGCGACAAGCTGGGATGGAAGGGCATCGTCGCCAGCAAGCTGAAGGAGTGGTGGTTCGACGCGCGCCACGGCACCGAGCGCACCGGCGCGCTGCGCGGCGCCTTCGAGCGCTTCGCCGACGTCGGCCGCGACGCCGATGCCGTGACCGTCGCCATCGAGCTCATTCGCACGAAGGGCGCCGACCGGAAGCTCGCCGAGCATCTCGAGGAGCTCTCGGTGAAGACCGGCGATCACGACGCGCTCATCGTTGCCCACGAGCTCCTCTCCCGCGAGGTGCAGGGCGAGGATCGCGGGCTCGAGCTCGTTCGCGAGGCCGAGGTCCGCGTGCGCGCTGGCATGCCGCGCGCCGACGCCATCAGCCACGGCGAGCAGGGCCTCTCCTTCATCCCGCCGGCCGAGGTGGAGCCGCTCCTCGAGCGGCTCTCGCAGCTCGCTGCGAAGCCCGTCGACGTCATCGATCTCTACGAGCGTCAGGTCACGCGCAGCAAGAACCCGCCCGATCGCGTGCGGGCCCTCGCCCGCGCGGCGCAGGTCGCCTCGATGCGCGGCCAGCCCGAGCGCGCGCGCGGCTTCTTCGAGCTCGCGCTCACCGGCGCCCCCGTCGACGAGACCCTCACCGCGCTCGAGACCTCCGCCCGCGAAGGCGACAAATTCGGCGGCGGCGATCGCCTCCGCCGCGCGCTCTGCCAGGCGCTGGCGGCCGGCGGTCACGGCGCACGTGACGGAGGCCGCACGCGCGCGAACCTCCTGCGGCGCGCCGCGATGATCACCCATCGCGACCTCCACGACATCGAGCAGGCGTTCACCTGGCTCGGTGACGCGCTCGTCGCCCACGTCGATGGGCTCACGCTCGACATGCTCGAGTCCCTCGGCATCGACGGCGGTGATCCGCGCCGCGCCGAGGCCGCGCTGAGCCACGCGCTCGGCGAGGTCTTCGACGGACCGCTGGTGAAGCAGCTCCTCGGGCGCCGCGCCAAGATCCGTCGCGACCAGCTGGTCGAGCCAGTCAACGCCGCCGCCGACCTGAAGAAGCTCCACGATCTCTCACCGCAGGACCAAGCGGTGATGGACGAGCTCGCGGGGCTCCTCATGGAGCTCAACGACTACAAGTCGCTCGTCCAGCTGTACGAGGACCAGATCCTCCGCGGCAAGGACATGAACGCGCGCGCCGAGCTCGCGCGCAAGGTCGCACGGATCTGGGAAGAGCAGCTCGCGGACGGCCGCGAGTCCGCCGATGCCTGGCGGCGCGTCCTCCGCATGAAGGCGGGCGACACCGAGGCCATGCAGGGCCTCGAGCGCGCGAAATCGCAGCAGCTGAAGAAGCCCGAGGGCGATCCGAAGTTCGTCTACGCGCCGCCGAAGCTCACGAGCGAGCAGCCCGTGGCTCCGCCGACGCGCACGCCGGCGAAGGCAGCGCCCGCCGCCGCGGCACCGACGAGCGCGTCCTTCTCGAGCGCGAGCAGCTCCAGCGCAAGCAGCTCCAGCGCGAGCAGCTCGAGCTCGGGCGGCTCCAGCGCGAGCAGCTTTGGCAGTGCGGGAAGCGCGAACGGTCCGTCGCGTCCCTCGGCGCCGCGCACTCCCGTCACGTCGCCGAAGGCAGAGAGCACCGCCTCGCCGCCGACGGGCGCACGCTCGTCGTTCTCGTCGTTCACGTCGCGCGAGGACACGAGCACGAAGGCGTCGCCTGCCTCGGTGCCGCCCACGGCGCCGCGCTCGGTGCCCCCTCCCCTGCCCTCCCACGCGCTGCGGCCCGCGTCCGATCCGCCGCCCAAGCCCGCTATCGACAGCGGGCTCGAGTCGGAGATCGATGACGCGCTCGGCGGCCTCGAGCTCGAAGGCCCGACCGGCACGACGCTGCCGGGCCCCTCGCTCACCAGCGTGCCCAGCACAACGGCGGAGACGCTCGCACGACCGGGCCTCTCGTTCGGCGGGAGCACCGAGAAGTCGACGCAGAGCGCCGCCTTCGTCCCAGGCGCGATGCGTAACAGCGCGCCGGCGACGGAGCGTCCCTCCTCGCCAGGCGAGCCGCCGCCGACCCTCGCGACCGAAGGGCCGCCTCCCACCGTCACCGCTGAAGGCAGCCACGAGGAGCTCGACACGCACGATCTCGAGGACATGGACGACGCGAACGGCGCCGTCGATCAGGCGCTCGAATCCACGCATGCGGGCGTGAAGGAAGACGACATCGTCATCGCCGACGACCTCGCCGAAGAGGTCGGCGACGACCCGACCGACATCAAGACGCTCCTCGACGAAGAGGAAGAGCACACCGACGCGGGCGTCCCTCCCTTCCGGTCCGGCCACTAGCCCCGGCCACTAGCCCCCGGGGCCCAGCCCCTGGAACGAGAGCGTCGTCCCCGCGAGGGACGCGACCGCGCCCATCACGAAGGCGCGGTTCGGCGCGCCGTGTCCAAACGGCGCGCCGGCCACCACCGCGATCCCCAGGTCCGCGGTGAGCTCGCGCAGGACGTGCTCCGCGGTGACGCCGTCGGGGCCTGCCTCGCACTGCGTGAAGCCGCCGAGGACGATCGCCGACGCGCGCGCCAGATGCCCGCCGAGGCGCAGCGACGTGAGCATGCGGTCGATGCGGTATGGCCGCTCGGTCACGTCCTCCAGCACGACGATCGCCCCGTCGGGCACCACGAAGCGACCGGCTGCCGCCATCGCCACCACCAGCGCGAGGTTGCCGCCCACCACCGGCCCGCGCGCAGCGCTCCCCGCGTGCACGATCTCGAGTCCCTCCCACGGCGCGCCGCGGCGGCCCTCGAGCGCGTCGAGCAACGAGAGCCGCTCCGACGCGCGGATGGCGCGTCCAAGACCCGTGACGTTCATTGCATGTAGACTACACACGCCGCGCCGGGCCGCCTCGAGGTGCAGGGCGGTGACGTCGCTGAAGCCCGCGATCCACTTCGGGCGCGCCGCGAACGCATCCCAGGGCAGCCGATCGAGGAGGCGCATCGCGCCGTACCCGCCGCGCGCGCAGACGATGGCCTCGACCGACGGGTCGGTCATGGCGCGGGCGAGCTCGGCGGCGCGATGGGCATCGCTGCCGGCAAGGTAGCCGGCACGCTCGAGAATGCGGCTCGAGAGCCGCAATCGGTACCGCGTCTGGAGCCAGGCGAGGCCCCGGAACAGCTCCTCGCGCGCGAACGGGCTCGCCGGCGCGACGACCGCGACGACCGATCCCGCCTTCAGCGGCGCTGGCACCTGGAGCTCCACGACCGTTCCAGGTTAGCAACCTGCTGACCCTTGACCACCGCGCAGCGTGGGGCGATACGTGGGCCGTGGCTGCGACGTCGCGTTCCTTGATGCGGCTCGGGGGACGGCTGAGAGGCGTCGCTCCGCTCGCCCGCAAGCTGATCGACGTCGCGGTGAGCGGCGTCGACGACTGGATGACCGGAAAGCTCGGCGAGGAGTTCAACGCGCGCCTCGCCCGCGTGCCGCTGAACCTGACCGCCACCGGCATCGACGAGTTCGGGCTCGATCCCGCCTGGACGAAGTACGCGCTCGCTTCGGCCGCGTTCCTGCACCGCAAGTACTTCCGCACCGAGATCTTCGGGCGCGAGAACGTGCCGGCGGGCCGCGTGCTGCTCATCGCGAACCATTCGGGGCAGATCCCGATCGACGCCGCGCTCATCGGCGCCTCGATGTTCATGGACGTCGAGCCGCCGCGGTTCATGCGCGCGATGGTCGACAAGTGGACGCAGACGCTCCCCTTCGTGTCGCTGCTCTTCTCGCGCGTCGGCCAGGTGGTGGGCGTTCCCGAGAACGCGAAGCGCCTGCTCGAGAGCGAGGAGGCGCTGCTCGTCTTCCCCGAGGGCTCGCGCGGCATCGCCAAGTCGTTCGAAAAGCGCTACCAGCTCTGCGAGTTCGGGCTCGGCTTCATGCGCCTCGCGCTGGAGACGAACACGCCCATCGTGCCGGTCTCGGTGGTGGGCGGCGAGGAGCAGTACGTGTCGTTCGGCAACTTCGACTCGCTCGCGAAGCTGCTGCGCATTCCGAGCCTACCCATCCTCCCGCAGTTGCTCCTTCCCTTCGGCGTGCTGCCGCTCCCCACGCGCTACCGCATCACCTTCGGCGAGCCGATGCGCTTCGAGGGCGACCCCGACGACGACGACGCGATCATCGAGGAGAAGGTCTTCGCGGTGAAGGCCACCATCCAGTCGATGCTGAACCGCGGTCTCAAGGCCAGGAAGAGCATCTTCTTCTGATGGCGTCTGCGCCGCACGACCGAAGGCCCTCGAGCCAGCCGCCGTCTTCGCTGCGGGCTGCCGCGCTGCCGCGGGGCGAGGGCACCATCCTCGTGACGGGCGCGTGCGGGCGCCTCGGCAAGCACGTGGTGCGCGTGCAGCACCGCGAGCGCCGAGTGATCGGCGTCGATCGCCGGCCCTTCCCCGACAAGCCGAAGGACGTCGTCCACGAGCAGCTCGACATCCGCCGCAAGAAGCTGAAGGACGTGTTCCGGGCGGAGCCGATCGAGGCGGTCATCCACCTCGGCGTCATGCACGATCCGCGAGCCTCGCAGGCCGAGCACCACTCGTGGAACGTGGCGGGCTTCCAGAAGCTGCTCGAGTACGTGGCCCACTTCAAGGTGCCGAAGCTCGTCGTGCTCTCGAGCGCGAACGTCTACGGCCCGCAGCCCGACAACGCGCAGTTCCTGAACGAGGATGCGCCGCTGCTTGGCGGCGCGCGGTTCAGCGAGATCCGTGACCTCATCGAGGTCGACATGCTGGCGCAGGGGTTCTTCTGGAAGCACCCCGAGACCGAGACGGTGATCCTGCGGCCCGTGCACATCGTGGGCGGCGTGCACAACGCGGCCTCGAACTTCTTGCGGCTGCCCACCATCCCGACGCTCCTCGGCTTCGATCCGATGGTGCAGATCATCCACGAGTTGGACGTGGTGCGGGCGATCGGCCGCGCGCTGGTGCCGGGGCGGCGCGGGATCTACAACGTCGCGGGGCCCGAACCGCTGCCGCTCTCGCACATCGTGAAGATCCTCGGCAAGCCGAGCATCCCCATCCCGTACACGTTCGGCAAGGCGATCCTCAAGCGCCTCTGGGCGTTCCGCCTGACCACCTTTCCGGCGCCGGAGCTCGATCACATCCGCTACGTCTGCATGGTGGACGACCGCCACGCGCGCCGGGAGCTCGGGTACGAGCCGGCCACGTCGATCGAGGAGACGGTGAAGAGCGTGGGCCTCGAGAGCTGGTAGCCATTGCCGTAGCGGCGGTTGGCCGAGCTTGATCGCGAGGCTCGTGGGAGTCGCCTCAGGTGAAGGAGGCCTTCACGTTCTGATCGCTCATCGCGATGAGCGCCCAGATGCCGACGAACAGGTTCACCCAGCAGCAGCTGCCGAGGCACGGGAGCATGCTGAAGATGATCGCCGTGTATGCGAGGCCGCGTCCCTGGAGCTTCATCATCTTGAGGAACGCGTAGATGCAGAAGCCGCCGGCCAGCAGGCCGACGACGTTCATCACGATGCCCCCGACGCCCGACATGAGCTGCGCCGCCGCGTCGCTGTTGTTGTTGCCGCTGTTCGCGAGGTTCACGCCCGTGCCGAGCACGTTCATGAACAGGCTGACGATCTGGAGCAGCATGCCGATGCACGTGAAGACCAGCAGCGTGATCGCGGCGGGCTTGATCTTACCCTCCGCGGCCATGCGGTCGCCGCCGCCGAAGCCCGGGGGCGGGCCGCCGAAGCCGGGCGGACCGTAGCCGCCGCCGCCGCCGTAACCGCCCACGGGGGGCGGACCGTAGCCAGCAGGATTCTGGGGTCCCATGGGGTAGCTCATACGGGCGACCCTAGCAGTCTCGGAAGCGGCTCGCGAGGGGAGGCTGCCCGGTGTATAGCCCCGAGCCGTGGCATCGCACGTCCTGCCCTTCGAGAAGCCCGTCGTCGAGCTCGTGGCCCGCGTCCGGGAGCTCCGCGCCCTCGCCGAGAACGACCGGAAGTTCGAGGGCGAGCTGCGGCGGCTCGAGGAGAAGTGCGGGAGGCTCGCCCGCGAGCTCTTCGCCGACCTCTCACCCTGGCAGAAGGTGCAGCTCTCGCGGCATCCCAACCGCCCGTACACGCTCGATTACTTCGGGTTCCTCTTCGAGGACTTCGTCGAGCTCCACGGTGACAGAAGCTTCGCGGACGACGCCTCGATCGTCGCCGGCCTCGCCCGCTACCACGGGCGCAGCGTCGCGATCCTCGGCCACCAGAAGGGCCGCGGCGCCAAGGAGAACGTGAAGCGGAACTTCGGCATGCCGCACCCCGAGGGCTACCGGAAGGCGCGCCGGATCTACGAGCTCGCCTCGCGCTTCGGGCTCCCGATCCTCACGTTCATCGACACGCCGGGCGCCTACCCCGGACTCGGCGCCGAGGAGCGCGGGCAGAGCGAGGCCATCGGGGCGTGTCTCGCGGCCATGTCGCGGGCGCCCGTCCCGGTGATCGCCACCATCATCGGCGAGGGCGGCTCGGGCGGTGCGCTGGCCCTCGGCGTTGCGAACCGCGTCAACGTGCTCGAGTACGGCACGTACAGCGTGATCTCGCCGGAGGGCTGCGCGTCGATCCTCTGGAAGGACGGCGGCAAGGCCGACGAGGCGGCGCTCCGCCTGCGGATCACTGCCCCCGAGCTCCTGGAGCTCCGCGTCGTCGACCGCGTCGTGGAGGAGCCCGCGGGAGGCGCCCACCAGGATCCGCGACTCGCCGCGCGCCTCGTCGACACCGCCCTCACCGAGGCCCTCGGGGACCTCCTCCAGCGCACGCCCGACGACCTGGTTCGCCACCGCTACGACCGCTTCCGCGCCCTCGGAGCGTTCGTCGGGTAGCCACTAGCGTCGAGGAGCGTCGAGGAGCGTCGAGGAGCGGTTTTTTCCGCTGCCGGGGGCCTGCGGCCTGGCGGCATCCGTGCTACGGCTGACCGACATGTCGGTCGCGATCAATCTCGACAACAAGGTAGCGATCATCACGGGTGCGAGCCGCGGCATCGGTGAGGCGATCGCCCGCTGCTTCGCGGCCAACGGCGCGAAGGTCGTGCTGGCCTCCCGAAAGATCGAGGGCCTCCAGGCGGTCGCCGAATCCATCGGGCCGAGCGCCTTCGCCGTCGCCGCCCACACCGGCAAGGAGGACGACTGCGCCGCCCTCGTCGACGCCGCGGTCAAGAAGTTCGGCAAGGTCGACATCGTCGTCAACAACGCCGCCACCAACCCGCACTTCGGCCCCCTCGTCGACCCGACGAACCCGCCCGACGAGGGCGCCTGGGACAAGACCTTCCAGGTCAACGTGAAGGGCTACTACTGGATGACCCGCGAGCTCGTGAAGCACCTCCGGGGCCGCGAGGCGCCCGGCTCGGTGGTGAACGTGGCGAGCGTGGCGGGGCTCGTGGGCTCGCCGCTCCAGGGCGTCTACGCCATGACCAAGGCGGCGGTCATCTCGATGACCAAGACCCTCGCCTCGGAGCTCGCGGCAAGCGAGATCCGGGTCAACGCCATCGCTCCGGGGTTCGTCGACACGAAATTCGCCGCGGCGGTTCTGAAGAACGACGTCCTCCTCGAAGAAGTGATGAGAATCACACCGATGAAGCGGTACGGACAGCCCAACGAGATCGCCGGAGGAGCCCTCTATCTCGCCTCGGACGCTGCCAGTTACTTGACCGGACACACCCTTGTGATCGACGGAGGTATGACGATCTCGTGATCGCACTCGGGAAAGATCGCGGCTGAACGATGGAGAACGGGAAGGTAGTCGCAGGCAAGTATCGACTGAACCAGCTGCTCGGCAGCGGGGGGATGGCCGAGGTTTGGTCTGCGACCAACACGTTCACGGAGCGCACGCTCGCCATCAAGTTCATGAACACGCAGGTGGCGAAGACCCCCGAGGCCGCCGCCCGGTTCCTCAAGGAGGCGAAGGTCTCCGCAAGGATCAACCACCCGAACATCATCGAGATCCACGACGTCGGCCAGACGGACGAAGGGCAGCTGTTCCTCGTGATGGAGCTGCTCACCGGCTTCCCGCTGGAGGTCGCGCTTCGCCGACAGAACCCGCCGATGACGGTCTACGAGTTCGCGATCGTGATGGTCGAGGTGGGCGATGCGCTCGCCGCCGCGCACAAGAGCGGCATCGTCCATCGCGATCTCAAGCCCACGAACATCTTCCTGCACAAGCCGCAGAGCGGCGCGCCGATGCCGAAGCTGCTCGACTTCGGCGTCAGCAAGTTCCTCGAGGACGACGTCAACCACGCCCTCACCATCGCGGGTACGGTCCTCGGCTCGCCGCTCTACATGAGCCCCGAGCAGGCGCGCGGCGAGAGCCATCTCGACGGCCGGACCGACGTCTTCGCCTTCGGCGCCATCCTGTTCGAGGCGCTCTGCGGCTACCGGGCGTACGAGGCGCGAAACTTCAACGCCCTGATCGTCAAGATCGCCACCACCAAGCCAAAGAGCATCGACCAGTGCGCGCCCCATGTGCCGGAGGCGCTGCGCGCCATCGTGCGGGGCTGCCTCGAGGTCGACCTCAAGCGCCGCATCCAGACCTTCGAGGAGGTCACCGGGCGCCTTCGCAACCTGCTCCAGCAGCTCGAGGCTTCGCCGCTGCGTCTGCCCACGCCGCTCATCGCCACCGCCGTCGTCGACCCCGACGCGACGAACGCGCTGCCCGTCCTCCGCGCGAGCGATCGCCCGCCCGCGCTCGCCGGGTACGCGCTTCCGAGCGGCGCGCATCCCGCCGCGGGCCAGCAGGCTCACGCGGTCGACGGCGCGCGGTCGGGCAGCACCCCGCTGGGCACCATCCCGCCGTACCCGCACTCCGGCGCCACCGGTCCGTCGTGGCACACGCCGAACACGTCGTATGCGTCGATCACCGTCTCCGCCCCGCGCCCGCGCAGCACCGCGTGGATCGCCGTCGGCGCCGTCACGCTCGTGGTGCTGGCGCTCGGCGCGGGCGTCGGCCTCGGCTGGAAGTCGCGCGGTAACGGCAACGCCGCCCGCACCGACGCGGCAGCGAAGGCCAACGCCGCGACCGCGGTCGCCACCGCGCTCCCCGCCCCGTCCGCCAGCAGCGCCGAGCCGCCCTCGGTCAGCGTCGATTCGCTCCCGGGCGCCGGCGGCTCGCCGAGCCCCGCGGGCAGCGTCAAGCTCGGTCCGGTGCCGCACGGCATGGGCCGCCTGCTCGTCACGGCGTCGCCGGGCGCGTGTCAGCTCGCGGTCGACGGCAAGGCGCTCGGCCTTACGCCGGTGGCCGGCATCGACCTGCCGCTCGGCCCGCACCAGCTGCGCTGCGAGACCGCGACGGGCAAGATCAAGGCGACGAGCGTGACCATCCAGGAAGGCGCCTCGTCGCGCATCAAGCTCGCCCTCGACGAGTGACCGGTCGCGGCGGGCTCTGCCTGCCGCAGCGATCGGTCCGATCACCTCCCCCACCCGCTCCAGGAGCCCGGCGACGCTGATCTAGGTCTTGGCCTCCTCGGTCTCGAACTTCCCCTTCTCGCCGCCGTTGCGGGCCTTCTCGGCCTCCTCCTTGATCTTCGGGTCTTCGGCCTCCGCCTTGTCGAGGCGCTTCTTGTGCTCGCGGCGCATGAGGACAACGACGCCGAGGAAGCAGCCGGCAAAGATTACGTTCGTCACGGTGAACGCACGCGTCCAGTGCGGGTCCTCGATGTTCCCACCCGTGATCGCGGGAAGTGCGAGCGCCATTCCACCGACCAGGAGACCGGCAACGAAGTCTCCCGCGCGAACGACGAACGTGTCGACGGCCTGCTTTCCGAGGTACTTCTGCTCGCGCGTGGTGGGCAGCCATAGCGTCTGCTTGGCCTGGTTGTAGATCGAATAGTCGAGGCTGTTCTCGCAGATCTTTCCCACGAGGACGACGCCGAGCACGGGCATGACCGACATCGTCGAGTAGCTGGCAAGGGTCAGCAGCGGATAGAGAAAGAGCGTCCCGCGAACGTCGAGCCACTTGAACACGCGCGACGCGACGAAGAGCTGGAGCACGACCCCCGCGAGGTTCGCCCAGAAGAAGTAGTTCGCCTTGAACTCGCCGAGATAGATCTTGGCTTCCTTCTCGTCGAGGTTGCGTGCATGCGTGACTGCGTCCAGCGTGCGGTCGAGGATGTACTCGCCGTTCGTGTTGATCAGGTTGACCATCAGGATGATGGCGGCGATGAGGACGATGTAGCGGTCCCCCACGATGGTCGCCACGCCGCCCGCGCCCGCCGGTGGCTTCGCCGCCTCCTTCTTGCGCGCTTCGTCGACCGTCTCGTGGGCATTGACGAGACGGATGATCGCGAGGCATACCAAGAGGATGCCCGCGGGGACGAGCATCATGTTGAAGTAGCCGAGCGGCTTCACGGCCATTCCTGCGAGTCGCGACCCGATGAGCGCGCCGATCGAGGAACCCACGCCGATGATCGTGAAGACCCGCTTGCCCTGCTCCGGCGTGTAGATGTCGTTGGCGAACGACCACAGCTGCGCGATGATCGTGAGGCTGTAGCAGCCGACCCAGAGGAAGAAGGGGATGCCGATGGAGAGGCCCGCGCGGCCGGCGAAGCTGAACGCCACGAGGCACGCGACGCAGAACAGCTTCGTGTACGTGATGAGCTTCATGCGGTCGAACCGCTGCGCGAGCGCGCGATAGCCGTAGAAGACGCCGATGAGGAGAATGGCGAGGAACGCGGTCGCGTAGCTCTTGATCTGCGGCCCGCCCGGCGCAGCGAGGATGAGCGGCTCGCGAATGACCTTGAGGAAGTAGTACGAAGCGAGCAGCAACACGCCGTCGAGCGTGAGCATCAGGACCGAGAACACCTCGCTCGCGTGGACGACCGCGAAGAGCGAGAGGAACTTGACCATCGCTCCGTCGTCACCCGGCTCGGGTGCATGGTCCGTCTTCTTCTTTTCGTCAGCCATACTTCCTCCGGAGAAGCCCCGCACCATATCGCGGAACTCCCGCTTGCTCCGCCGATTTAGCGGCACGCGGCGGCGCTGTGACTTTGTTGATACCCTTGGCCGCGGCGATGCAGGGGAGCGGCAAGTCCTCGGGTGCGATCACGGCCGTGTGGCCGGCGACGATCGCCTCCGGCTCGCTCGTCGCGCAGCACGTCGCCGGCAAGGCCACGCGCGATACGCTCTTCCTGACGCACTTCGGGCTCGGCGCGTTGTCCGGCGCGATGATCGGCGCGGCGCTGGTATCGCCGGTCTCGGTGATCGGGATCTCGCGCGCGCTGCGGCGCTGGGGCCCGGCGCGTGTCATCCCCGCGCTCTTCGCGCTGAGCGCGTTCTGGTCACTCGTGAACGAGCGCGCACGCGACGAGGACCCACGGCAAGGGCGCCGGCGCCGACGCTGTGGCCGGTCGTGTTCCTCCGCGGCGGGGAGGCCGTGACGCGCAACTCGGTCTATCGCTCGGCGTACGAGCTCTTCTACACGCTGCTCGCGGTGGTCCATTTCGACACCGAGATCGCGACGCGCGCGGTCCTCTCGCTCAAGTTGACGATGGCGGCGTTCGCCTGGATCGTCGCGGCGCGCATGCACGACGGCTACGTCTCGGCGCTCGCATCGAGCTTGAAGTCGGGCGCGGTCGCGCTCGAGGACGACGACACCTCGGATCTCACGACAAGGAAAGACGCTCGCCGAGACCACGGCGCGCCTCGATCGCGAGAAGCTGCTGAAGCGCATCGAGCAGTTCCGCAAGGAGAAGGACGGTCGCCTGCTCGCAGCCTCGGGGCAGATCGAGCAGACGCGCTCGGGCGCGAACGTCCTCGCCGGCGCCGCGCTCGACGTCGCGAGCGATCCGGTCGCGGCGAACGACGCGGTGGTGCGGGATGCGGTCCGCGCGCTGCGCAAGATCGCGCCGAAGGCGACAGGGCAGCTGCTCGATGCGCTGCTCGATCCCGACGTCGATCCGCGCGTCCGCCGCCGCATCCCGCGGGTGCTCGAGGTCTGCCGCACGCGGCGCGCCTCGACCGGAATGCTGATGGCGCTCCGCGACCCCGTCTTCGAGGTCCGCGTACAGGTCGCCCTGGGGCTCACGCAGATGCCGGACGACGAGGCTCCCGCCGCGCTCGATCGCGAGGAGGTCTTCGAGATCGCGCTCCACGAGCTGACGCAGGGCCGCGCGGGCTGGCACGCGGCGGCGCCGGCCGAGACGACGGAAGAGCGCGCGAGCGGCGAAGCGCCGTAACGAGGCGACGCGAGCCCGAGCGCGCCGACGCCCAGGGCCCCCGCGCCCACGAACGACGACCACCATCGCGGGCTCGCGCACGCATTCACCGTGCTGGGGCTGGTCCTCGAGCGCGAGCCGCTCTCCATCGCCTACCGCGCGATGCGCTCCGAGGAGCCCGCCCTCCGCGGGACGGCCTACGAGTACCTCGAGGTCGTCTTGCCGCCGCGGTCTTGCCGCCGCGCCTGCGCGACGTGGTCATCCCCCTGCTCGGCGACGTGAAGCCCGCGGCGAGGAGCCGCGAACGCAGCAAGCAGGAGCTCGCGGTCGAGCTGCTGCACCCCGGCGTCATCCTCGCACGCGGCTGAGCGGATCGATCGCGGCGATACGCAGCAGACAGGCCTTCTAAAGAACGCCGTTCAATCGTATGTTCCGCAGGCTTGCGATCAGGAATGCGCCTCTCGAACCTCCTCGCGGCAACCGTCGCGTCGCTCGTCACGCTCGCAGCGAGCGCGGCCCTGGCGCAGGAGCCGCCGCCGCCCGAAGAAGCTGCGCCCGCTGCGCCCGAAGCTGCGTCCGCTGCGCCCGAAGCTGCGCCGCCCGCACCGCCCGGCGGCGAGAGCCCGAAGCGCGCGGTGCCCGACTACGACGGACGCGGCGGCGAGCCGACCACCGCCGGCGATGTCGCGCTGTGGGTTCCGCGCGTGCTCGTCGCACCGGTGTACTTCCTCACCGAGTACGTCATCCGGCGGCCGCTCGGCTGGCTCATCTCCACCGCCGAGAAGAACCAGTGGCCCACCGCGATCCGCAACTTCTTCGTCTTCGGTCCGGAGAAGAAGGCGGGCATCGTCCCCACGTTCTTCCTCGATCTCGGCTTTCGCCCGAGCGTCGGCATCTTTGCGTTCTGGGATGATCTGCTGGGCCCCGGCAATCACCTGCGCCTGCACTTCTCGACGTTCGGGCCCGACTGGCTCCAGGGCGCGGTCGCCGACAAGATCCCGCTCGGCAAGGACGCGACGCTCGATCTCCGCTTCGAGGGCATCCACCGCCCCGATCAGGTGTTCCATGGGCTCGGTCCGAATTCGCGCCAGGCCGATCGCTCGCGCTACGGCATCGACCGCCTCCAGGCCCGGCCCGTCTTCGAGTCGACGTGGTGGAAGGGCAGCCGGATCACGGTCGAGGGCGGCGTGCGCTACGTCTCCTTCCGGGACGACGCGTGCTGCACCGACCCGTCGGTGCAGGAGCGCATCGAGGCCGGTACCCTGAAGGCGCCGCCGGGCTACGCGCGTGGCTACACTGCCGCGTACGAGCGCGCGGAGTTCACCATCGACACGCGCGATCCACGCCCCGCCTCGCAGACCGGCCTCCGCCTCGAGCTCGAGGGCGAGCTCGGCTCGAACGTCCGCCGCTCCGCCGACAACTGGTTCCGCTACGGCGGGTCGGTCGGCGGGTTCGTCGACCTGAAGAGCAACCGCACGGTGAGCCTCGCGGTCACGACGCTCTTCGTCGATCCCGTCTCGAGCGGCGCGGTGATCCCGTTCACCGAGCAGATCGTGCTCGGCGGCAGCGGTCCGATGCGCGGCTACCTCTACGGCCGCCTCATCGACCGCAGCGCGGCCATCGCGACGCTCAAGTACCGCTGGCCGATCTGGGTCTACCTCGACGGCTCGCTCCAGGCGGCGGTGGGCAACGTGTTCGGTCCGCAGCTCGAGGACTTCAAGACGAAGCTGCTCCGCCTCTCCACCGCCATCGGCGTGGAGAGCGTGGGCACCGCCGACCATACGTTCGAGGTGCTCTTCGGCCTGGGCACGGAGACGTTCGACTCGGGCGCCAACGTCAACTCGGTCCGCCTCCTCTTCGGCACCAACCGCGGATTCTGAGCGGCAGCGCTCGTTCAGCGCTTGCCGCGGCGCGAGCGGACGAGCAGCGCTGCCGCGCCGAGGATCGCGACGCCGGCGCCGCCCACGTGCAAGCTGGCGCCGTCGGGCGCGAGGGCGAAGCCGAGGAGCGGACCCTTCGCATCGAGGAGCTTGCGATAGGTCTTCGCGCCGTCGTCGGAGACGAGCAAGCGCGTCGGGCTCTCGGGCGACGCCGACGTCCGCACGAACAGGCGATCGGGCCGCCGCGCATCGACGGCGGCGATGAACGGCGCGAGCTCCTTGGGCGCGAGGTCGAGCGCGCGCTCGCTCCAGTGTTTCCCGCTGTCGTCAAAGACGACCATCACGCCCTTCCGCTTCGAGTCTGCGCCGCGGACCGCGGAGATGTAGATACGGTCCGGACGGCTGGGCGCGACCTCGACGCTCTCCGCAAGCAGCGTCGGATCGAGGCGCGCGCCGAGCGGCGCGAACGTGCGGGCGTCGTCGGTGGAGAGAAAGAGCTGGGACCGGTAGGTGCTGCCGGCGTCCGTGTGGTGATCGTAGCTCGACGAGAGCGCGACGATCGCGCCGTCGGGTCGCTCGGTGAGATCGATGAACACGCGCGCGTCGGTGACGATGGTGTCCCAGGTGCAGCCGCCGTCACGCGAGACGCGGAGGCTGTCGAAGAGGCCGACCACGATCGCACCGCTCTTCGTGACGACGTACGACGGGTCCTCGAAGCCGGAGAAGCCGATCGCGCGCTCGCAGATCCAGCGCCACGACCTCGCGTGATCCCGCGAGACGAGCAGGCCGAACGTGACGCGCACGAACACCTCGCCGTCGTCCACCGGTGAGAAGACGACGCTGTTCGAGGCCGGAAACCGCCCGTTCGCGCGCGCCCCCGGCGCAACGAGCGCGGTCGCGAGCGCGCAGGTGAGACCGAGCAGGCGACGCATCGCGCGCGACTCTACTCGCTCCCCAGCAGCCCGAGCAGCCCGAGCAGCCCGAGCAGCCCGGGCAGCCAGGACGATCAGACCGCTTGCAGCAGCGCGCGCAGCGCGGCGCGGGCGTCGGCATCGAGCGCGGCGTCGACCGCGCGGAGGAGCGTCTGCTCGCTCTGGGCGTGCGCGGCATAGACCTCGACGAAGCGGTCGTAGGTGCTCACGCACAGCGCGTAGCCAACGCCCGTCCCTGCCGCGAGCTCGGCCGCGCCGATCAGCTCGGCGGTGCGCGCGATCACGGCGTCGTGGTCGGCGAGCAGCTCCGCGACCTGCGGCGCGAGAGCAGGCACCTTCGTGTCGACGAACGGGAAGAGCCCCTCCTCTTCACGCGCGAAGTGCGAGAGCAGCGCGTCGCGCAGGGACTCGACGGCGTGCACGAGCTCGTCGATGGCCTCCTCGGACATCTCCTCGGCGCGCTCCATGCGCACCAGCATCGCGGCTGCCGCTTGCACGAGCGCGCTGAGGTGCCCGTGGTCGTGGGTCAGCTGCTCGATCGGATCACTCTGGTTCATGCTGATCATCACAACCCTTCAGACGATATTGAATATCATTATCATGGCATTCTCGGTCCGCCGAGGGGAGTATGTCGCCCGCGTGCGCGTTCCCCAAACGGCCTTTCTGGCGGCAGCAACGGCCCTCGCCGCGCTCCACGGTTGCTACGCGAGCCCCGGGATCGACGCGGCGACGCGCGGGCTCCCGTTCGGCCGGGTGACCGCGCCGCAGGACGCGGCCGGATTTCCGCTTTTTCCCGGGCGCATCCGATAATGAACTTGAAAGTGACTTTCAATTAGATTATCTACCTCTCACGCCTCGGGAGGGCGCTCCATGACGTCTGATTCGCTCCGCTTCGGTTTCGCGCTCACGTTTCTCGCCGCTGCTGCGGCGGCCTGCAGCTCGTCGACCTCGGGCATGCCGGGCGGCTCCAGCGGATCGAGCGGCGGCGTGATCACCGCGGCCGACAAGGCGGCGGTCGTGAAGAGCTACGGGGCGGTCGTGCACGCGAACTACGAGGAGGCGCTCACGCAGATGAAGGCGCTGCAGACGGCGGTGAACGCCTTGGTGGCCACGCCCACGCAGGCCACGCACGACGCCGCGAAGGCCGCGTGGATCGCCGCGCGCCCGTCGTACCTCCTCAGCGAGGGATACCGCTTCTACGGAGGCCCGATCGACGAGGCCGAGGGGCTCATCAACAGCTGGCCGATCGACGAGAACTTCGTCGACTACGTGGTCGGTGACGACGAGGCGGGGATCATCAACAAGAAGGGCGGGACCGCGTTCCTGTTTCCGACCATCGACAAGGCGATCCTCACCGCGGAAAACCAGAAGGGCGGCGAGAAGAACATGTCCGCCGGCTGGCACGTCATCGAGTTCCTCCTGTGGGGCCAGGATCTGAACAAGGACGGCACGCCGCACGCGGAGGGTCCGGGGATGCGGCCGTACACGGACTTCGTCGACGGCGGCACCGCGAAGAACGCCGACCGCCGGCGCACGTGCCTGAAGGCCGCCACCGATCTCATGGTCGAGAGCTTCGAGACGGTCGAAGTGCAGTGGGACGACAGCCCCGACACGTACCGCGGGAAGATGGCCGCGGGCGATCCCGACGCCGCGCTCAGCAGCATCTTGAAGGGAATTGGCGCCCTCGCGGCCACCGAGCTCCCCAAGGAGCGCATGAACAACGCGTACGAGACGAAGGATCAGGAGGAGGAGCACTCCTGCTTCAGCGACACCACGAACCAGGACCTCGCGAACAACGCTCAGGCCATCGAGAACGTGTACCTCGGCCGCTACGGGACGGTGACCGGTCCGAGCATCGCGGATCTCGTCAAGACGAAGGACGCCGCGCTCGACGCCAAGACGCGCGCCGACATCGCCGCGCTCGTCGCCGCCACGAAGGCCATTCCCGCGCCGTTCGACAACGCCATCCTGGGCGCCGATGACAGCGACGGGCGGAAGAAGATCAAGGCCTCGATCGACTCCTGTGCCGTGGTCAAGAACGACATCCAGGCCATCGCCGGGGTGCTCGGCGTGCAGATCAACCTCTCCCAGTGACGAGCGCGGCGTGAAGATGCACCCACGAACCCGCTTGCTCGTCAACGTTCTCCTCGGAGCAGCGCTCGCCTCGGCGTGCTCGTCGTCGAGCGCGGACGGCGACGCTGCGCCCGAGGAGGGCACCGAGCTCCTGGGCGGCGCCACCACCATCTTCGACGTCTCCGCAAACTCCTTCTCGTTCCCGGCACGCAACCTCGACGACGCCGCGCGCGACGCCTTCTCGCTGGGCAATCACTTCTTCCGTCGCAACTGGGTGACGGCGCCAGCGAGCATCTCCGGCAACGACGGCCTCGGCCCGACCTTCAACGCC
Organism: Polyangiaceae bacterium; assembly: GCA_043732195.1. Classification (GTDB taxonomy): domain Bacteria; phylum Myxococcota_A; class Polyangia; order Polyangiales; family Polyangiaceae; genus Labilithrix. The sequence continues at coordinate 1,892 of JAYTHX010000420.1, read as the reverse complement.
ACCTCGTGCGATGCCTGTCACTTCCACGACGGTCGCGGCGCGCCCCCGACGAAGGAGGGCGAGCTCTTCCTCGGCCTCCTGATGCGCCTCAGCGTGCCCGGACAGGACGAGCACGGCGGCCCGCTCGGCGATCCCGCCTATGGGGGGCAGTTCAACCAGAACGCGATCCTCGGCGTGCCGGCCGAAGGCAAGGTGAAGGTCCGTTACGACGAGGTGCTGGGCACGTACGCCGACGGCGAGGCGTACAGCCTGCGAAGGCCCACCTACGAGTTCTCGGAGCTCGCGTTCGGGCCTTTCGGCAACGGCATCATGATGTCGCCGCGCGTCGGGCAGGCGATGGTCGGCCTCGGCCTCCTCGAGGCCGTCCCCGAGGAGACGCTGCTCGCGCTCGCCGATCCCGACGACCGCGACGGCGACGGGATCTCCGGGCGCCCGAACATGGTCTGGAACCAGCGGCTCGCCAGGGCCACCATCGGGCGCTTCGGTTGGAAGGCAAACCAGCCCACCATCGAGCAGCAGGTCGCGGGCGCATTCCTCGGCGACATCGGGATCACCAACGAGCTGAACCCGATGGAGAGCTGCCCCGCGGCGCAGTCGGCCTGCGCCGCGGCAAAATCGGGCGGAACGCCGGACGAGCCCGAGCTCTCGCACCAGAAGCTCGATGCCATCACGCGCTACAGCCTCACCATCGCCGTGCCCTCGCGGCGCGCCTGGACCACGCCCGTCGTGCGCCGCGGTGAGGCGCTGTTCGCGAGCGCCGGTTGCGCCTCGTGCCATGCGCCCAAGCTCCAGACCGGGGCGTTCGAGGGCTTCCCAGCGCTGTCGAACCAGCCGATCCGGCCGTTCACCGATCTCCTCCTCCATGACCTCGGGCCGGAGCTCGCGGACAACCGCCCCGACTTCCTCGCCACCGGCACGGAATGGAGGACCGCTCCCTTGTGGGGGATAGGGCTCGTCCAGGCGGTGAGCAAGCACCAGTTCTTCCTGCACGACGGTCGCGCGCGCGGTCTCGCCGAGGCCATCCTCTGGCACGGCGGCGAGGCGACCCGCGCACGTGACGCGTTTCGCGCGATGCCAAAGGCCGACCGCGATTCGATTCTCGCCTTCCTCCAGGACCTGTAAGGAAAGACCCCGATGCGCTTCCTCTTCGCTGTTCCACGTCGTGCGCCAGTCATGTTCGGTCTGCTCCTCGCGCTCGGCGTGGTGGCGCAAGGGTGCAGCAACAACGCGCCCGCGTCGTCGGCGTCGGATACGAAGCCCGTGCTCGCCTCGCTCACGACCGTGGTGATCCTGCCGACCCTGCGCGCGACCGACGCGTCGGCCAAGGCGATGCGCGTGGCCGTGAAGGCGCTCGAGGATGCGCCCTCCGCCGCCACGCTCGGGGCCGCGCAGACCTCGTGGCGCGCCGCGCGCAGGAGCTGGAGCCGCGGCGAGGCGTTTCGCTTCGGCCCGGTGAAGGAGATGGGCATCGCGGACGCGATCGACTACCGGCCGGCGCGGCCGGTGACCATCGAGAAGGTCGTCACGGGAACGGATCCGCTCACCGCCTCTTCGATCGAGCTCCTCGGCTCGAACGCGCGCGGCTTCCGCGGCCTCGAATACGTGCTGTTCGACAGCGTCGCGGGAGACACGGCCGTGCTCGCGAAGCTCACCACGGACGCCTCGGCCAAGCGGCGACTCGCCTATGCCTCGGCGGTCACCGAGCACCTCGCGGGCAAGATCGCCGAGCTCCTCGCGGCATGGGAGCCCAGCGGCGGGAACTTCGCGCGCGAGCTCACCGAGGCCGGCAGCGGCGCGGTGCTCTTTCCGTCCGCGAAGTCCGCGATCGACCAGATCGTGAACAGCACGGCGTTCGCGCTCGACCTCGTGACCGGCACGAAGCTCGGTCGGCC
>JAYTHX010000419.1:0-10196 GCA_043732195.1 Polyangiaceae bacterium | reverse complement strand
CCCGCGGGACCGTGGAGCTGCGCAAGGAGAGGACCAGTCTGGCGGCGATCGTCAACAACGCCGTGAGCGTCACGCGGGCGGCGGTGGAAGCGCGCGGGCATCGGCTCGAGGTGACAGCCGGAGCGGGGGCCTTTCCCGTGGATGCGGACGTAACGCGGATCGAGCAGGTGGTGGTCAACCTGCTCAGCAATGCGATCAAGTACACCGATCAGGGAGGGACCCTCTCGGTGCGGCTGGACCGCGAGGGGGTCGCCGGCACAGCCGAGGCCGTTCTCCGCGTGCGGGACAGCGGGCGAGGCATCCCGGCGGACATGCTGGACAAGATCTTCGACCTCTTCGTCCAGGTGGTTCCGTCGCTGGACCGCACCGCGGGCGGGTTGGGGCTGGGGCTCACCCTGGTAAAGCGGATGGTGGCGCTGCACCGAGGCACGGTGCGCGCCCACAGCGAGGGGCCCGGAAGGGGCAGCTCGCGTCGATAGGATTGGTGAGGTGGAGGTGAGGTTCGCCGCATCGGCAGCGACTCGCCGCGCAAGGTCGACGTGCGCATCGTCGCGGCGACGCGACGCGATCTCCTCGCGCTCGTCCAGCAAGGCACGTTGGGGGAGGATCTCTACCTCCGCCTCGGCGGTCTCACCCTCACCATCGCGCCGCACGCTCACCAACAAGCTGAACGCGCACGGCGTCGACCGTCCGCGCAAGCGCGCCGTGATCAGCGCACGGCGTTGTCGAGGAGGCGCTGGATCAGCTGCTCGTACGTGAGACCGGCGCTCGCGGCGGCCATCGCGAAGTCGTCCGTGCGCACGAGCGAGGGGTTCGGGTTCACCTCGATGACCACGATCTGCCCCTGCTCGGTGAGCCGCACGTCGAGGCGCGCCAGGCCTCGCACCTTCAGGATCCGGTACGCCATGCGCGCCGTCTTCGCGAGGCGCTCGGGCACGTCGGCGGGCAGCGGATCGGGCTCACCGTTCCGGATCTTCCACTTGCGCCGGTAGCCGTCGTCCCACTTCGAGCGCTGCGTCGCGAAGCGTGGCGCGCTCTCGTCGTCGTCGGCCTTGCCGAAGAACGTCTCGCGCGGCGGCAACGCGAGCGGCCGCGGATTGCCGAGCACGCCCACCGTGAGCTCGCGGCCCTCGACATACTCCTCGATCAGCACGTCGCACTCGAAGCTCTTGTGGATGAAGGCCGCGCGCTCCAGCGCCTCCGCCTCGTCACGGGCATAGGAGGCCTTGCTGATGCCGTTGCTCCCCTCCTCGCCGAGCGGCTTCACGAACGCCGGGAAGCGGAACTTGCGGAGTCGCCGCAGCGGCCGCACCTTCGACGACACGACGAACCCCGCCACGCGCACGCCGTGGAACGCGAGGATCTTCTTCGCGAGCGCCTTGTCCTTGCACAGCAGGAGCGCCTCGGGGCCTGCACCCGTGTAGCGAACCTTCATCAGGTCGAGGAGGCCCGGGATGTTCGGCTCGTGGGCGCGATCGAGATAAAACGTCTCACACATGTTGAACACGACGTCGGGCGCGAAGCTGACGATGCGATCGAACATTGCCCGCACGTCGTCGTAGACGGCGAGGCGATCGACCTCGTGGCCGAGCGCCCGGAGGCACGAGATGACGTCCGCCTCCATCGGCTTCTGCTCCTCGTGGCGCAGGGCGTGGATGGTGATTCCCTCGGCGGGGTCGACGGCACGCGCGACGTCGAAGATGACCAGTACCTTCAATGTTCAGACCTTCTTCTTGAAGCGGCCGGTGTGGAGGTAGTTGCTGACGAGCGCAGAGAGGTACGAGCCGATGTCGATGAGCAGCGCGGGCTCGTCTCTCGGCGTGCCGAGGTTGAGCGCCTTCGCGCGCGAGATGAGCTTCGTGATCAGTCGGTCCACCGTGTACTTCGGCTCGCCGGTCCAGTTGACGATGGCGGTGGTGATCGAGCGCCGGTAGCGACGCATCAGGTGCGCAGCCGTCTCGTCGCCGGGCGTCATCTGCCCGAAGATCTTCTTCAGATCGTCGTCATAGAAGTCGGGATAGTTCGATGACCAGAGCTTGCGCTTCCACGCGTAGTGCATGCCCAGGGTCTTCCGGGACGTCGCCGCGTCGGCGAGCAGCCGCCCGCGCGTGACCTTGGGCGGCTTTCTCGCCACCGCGCGCAGGGTCTTCTCGACGTACTCGAGCTTCTCGAGCGCCTTCCAGCTCGCATACTTCCTGCGCCACTGTTCGGCGTCGAGCGTCAGCCAGACCGCGAACGTCTCGGCGAAGTCCTCGTCGGGATGAGACTGCGCATACCAGTTGGGCAGGTGCCGGACGTACGCCTTGCTGTACGGGCGGTGGTGATAGATCGCCGGGTTGTACTCGATGCGATTGTCACCGAAGACCTCGCGCCACGACTTGCGTGTGGAGAGCCCGTAAGCGTGGTCCACGACGTGGCCGCACTCGTGGAACATCAGCTGGTCACACGCCTCCGCGGTGTCGCCCTCCACCTCGAGCATCTGGTGCATCTCGAGCTGCCGCAGGCGCGGGCTCGCGAGATAGAACGGTATGCAGATCGCGGGGACGCCGTTCGGCGACTGCCACTCCGCGCCGAGATAGCAGAGGGGACGCGTGAGCAGCTGCCGGTCATCGAGCGCCGCGTTCAGGCGCGCGACCCGCGGCTCGACCTCGCTCCCCGCGATCTTCAGGCCGAGGTCGCAGATGCGGACGCGGAGCAGCTCCTCGTCCGTCAGCGACTCCCACTCGTGCGCCACCGCGCGAGGCTATCCCAGCTAATGGTCTCCCGCCGTGACGTCTGCACCGGGTGCATCGGTGCCGCGATCGACCTCGAAGATGCGTGCCTCGGGCGTGAACGCGGCGCGATAGACCTTGCCCGCCGCCGCGTCGAAGGCGATCGAGGTCGGTCGCTCGTCGGGCGCCTTCGCGTTGCGCACCGCGATCGCGTGACGACCGGGCAGGATCTCGATGTGCAGCCGGCCGTCCTCGACGAGCGGCGCGGTCACGTCCTCGTTGTCGAGGGTCGCGAGGCGCACGGCGTCGGCGCCGTTCACGCGCAACGTGGCGATGGTCTCCGCCGGCCGCGCGGCCCCCGCGTACTGCTGGACGATGAACGTCGGCCCGGCGCACCCCGCGGCGAGGGAGAGCGCGGCGACGCACGCCGGGCGGCGAAAAAAGATAGTCTTCACGGAGACGTAAGCCGAGCACCCCACGCGCTTCGTGTCGAGTACACGGCGCCATTGTGACCCGCCGTTCTCGGTCGTGGCGCGGTCTGCCCACGAAATGCGCGGCAATCCGCCTTCCACGCCCCTGGCACGACACCTGCTCTGGGCCGGAAGCACACGGCGACGGGCATCGAGCCGGCCGCTGACCCGCTCTCACGACTTCCTTGGCTTGCTCCCTCTCTCCGCTCTCTCTCCTCCTCCCTGTTCCGCGTTCTGTTTCGCTCTTGCTTGCTTTGCTTGTCGCCGCTCAGCTCAGCCCATCACAGGCGATGGGCTGAGCCGAGCGCCGGACTCTTTCGAGACGCTCTCGCGTCTGCGCCCGCGTTGACGGACGACGCTCGCGGGACCACTCGCGCAGGGCGCCCATCTCGTTCTCCACTCGTGCACCAAGTACCTCGGCGGTCACAACGATCTGCTCGCGGGCGTGGTCATCGGCGACGAGGCGCTCGTCTCCCTCGCGCGTGACGCGCGCGACGTCCTCGGCGCAGTGCTCGATCCCCACGCCGCGTACCTCCTCGTGCGCGGCCTGAAGACGCTCCCGCTGCGCGTGGCACGCCAGAACCAGACCGGGCTCGCGATCGCGCGCTGGCTCGAGAAGCAGCCCGAGGTCGAGCAGGTCTTCTATCCGGGCCTCGCGACCCATCCCGATCACGCGGTCGCGAAGCGCCTGATGACCGGCTTCGGCGGCGTCGTGAGCTTCGTCCTTCGCGCAAACCTCGACGTCACGGCGCGCGCGCTCGACGCGTGTGAGCTCGCCACCATCGCGCCCTCGCTCGGGGGCGTGGAGACGCTCATCGAGCAGCCCGCGATCATTGGAGGACGTGGAGGACATCCGTGAGGGTCTCGCGCGCGCCCTCGCGGTGGTGCAGGCGCTCGCGCCGCCCGAGATCATTGAGAACGGGTCGCGCGGCGGAAAAAAAAGTGAAGGACCACGCGCGAGGTCCGTCACACGGGCCCCCCGCTCACGATGGACCGTTCATGACGACGATGCCGGCCCCGTTCTTCCCCCGTCAGGCCATCGGGGCCCCGGGCCTGCGGAAGACGGTGGCGGCGATGGTCCGGCGGCGCGTCCCGGCCGGGGATGTCGAGGACCTCGCGCAGACCATCCTCTGCGAGGCGCTCGCGGCGCCCGGGCTGCCCAGCGATCCCGAGGAGCTCCGGCGGTTCGTCGCCGGCATCGCCCGCCACAAGGTCGCCGACTTCCATCGGCGCACGCGCCGCCACGACTCGAGCGACGTCGACCAGCTCGAGGTCGATCCGGCGCCCGTCGAGGCGCGCCAGCTGCTCGCGAGCATCGTCGCCTCCGTCTCGTCGTCGGTGCGCGAGCGCGAGACGCTCGAGTGGCTGGTCCGCGAGCACGACGGCGAGCAGCTCCGCACCATCGCCGAGGACGCGGGCCTCCCCGCGCCCGCGGTCCGCCAGCGCGTGTCACGTCTCCGTCGCGTGCTGCGCGCGCAGTGGTCGCATGCGCTCGCGCTGCTCGTGGTCGCAGGCGCGTGCGGCGTGCTCGCCGAGCGAGCGCGGCACGAGCGCTCCACCATCTCCGCCGACCCCACGGGCGATCCGGTGGCGCTGGCGGCGCTCGTCGCGCACGGCCAGTGGCACGTCGAGCACGTGGTCGCCGAGCAGCCCACCAACCTCGAGGCCAAGCTGGTCGACGTGCGCATCCAGGGCCGCCGCATCACGGTGAACGGTCCGGTCTCGAGCGTGACCCGCACCATCACCGCCGCCACCCCGCGCCCCGACGGCGCCGTCGCCCTCGAGCTCCACGACGACAGCGGCGGCATCCAGCACGCCACCGCGAAGGTGGAAGGCGACCGCATGCAGGTCACCCTCCACGACGGGCGGCTGCGCGGCACCGCCACGCTGGTCCGCCGCTGAGCGCGCTCACTCGCACATTCCGTTCTCGAACGCGCGGTGGTCGCCGCCGCCCATCACGTCGTTGCCCTCGTTCCAGCCGCCGCCCATGCCACCGCCGCCCGGGTAGGACTGACGCCTCACGCAGGTCCCGATGACCACGTCGGCGACGGAGCGCGAGACCGCGTGGTCGTCGATGCGAAACGACGTCACGTTCGAGTCGGAGACGGCGAGCAGCTCCTTCATCGACTCGCTGTCGCGGCGAATGGCGCGGCGCGTATTGCCCTGCATGGGAAGGAGCGCTTGCTTCGTGAGCGAGCTCTTCGTCCAGTCGACGAGCTGCACGCCTCCGGTGTTGCACGAGCTGCCGTCCTTGCTGCCGCCGGAGTACGGGATGGCGATGAGGCCATCCTCGAAGACGCGGAACGCCTTCTGGATGCGGTCCTGATCCTCGGCGAGCACGCCGTTCGTGATCATGAAGTCCTCGTACATGTTCGTCGGACCGAACGCGACGCGCTGCACGAGATTCGGCGTCGCGAGGTCGGAGACGTCGAAGAGCGAGACGTTGAGGTTGCCGCTCGGGTCGGTGCGATCGAGGCCGAGGCCGAGCACGCGGTCGCCGTGGGGATCGAGGAAGTACATCCACCCCGGCATGTGAAGCTCGCCCTTCTGGGCGGGATGCGCGGCGTCGGAGAGGTCGATGGCGAAGAGCGGGTCGGTCTGGTTGAACGTGATGGCGTAAGCGCGGATGCCGTCGAAGCGCACCGTCTTGAGGCCCTCCTGGCGCGGCAGCGTGATGATGCCGTGGCCGACGCGCGGCATCGACGCCGTGCTCTCGATGCGGAACGTGTCGATGTCCGGGAACGCCTCGCCGTTCGCGCTGCGGCCCGCGCCGCGCTGGCTGATCACGCGGAGCACGCCCTCCGACTCATCCATCTGCCAGCGGCTCATCACCGGACCAGACGTGACGATCGTGGCGCCGCGTGCCAGCTTGCCGCCGGGATCCGTGATGTCGAGGACCTCGATGATGCCCTCGCCGGCGTTGCTGGTGGGGTTCGCGCCGAGGCCGCCGACGTAGAGCCGCTCGGGGGTGGCGATGATGCTGCGCTTCCACGGCGTGGACCACGCGGCGTTGAAGTCGGCGCTCGCGGGGTTCTCGAAGGCCACCTGATCGACCTGCTTGGGCGCGGTGGCGTCGCTGATGTCGAACGTCGTGACGAGCGTGCGGTGGTCCTTGCAGCCCCAGCACTGCCCGTTCTCGTAGGTTGCGAGGTAGAGCACGTTGCCCGCGACGCGCGAGTCGGCGATCTCACCGGGGACCCGGAACGTCGTCAGCTGCCGCGTGTGCGCGGGATCGGAGATGTCGAGCGCGGTGACGAGCGCGCTCGCGTTCGGGTTCTCCGGAGGCAGCGGCGCGCCCTCCGCGAGCGGCTGAGCGACGTTGCCGTCGCTGCCGACGCCGCGGTTTGACATCGTGAGGAGCACGTCGCCGCGGCGGTACATCTCGAACGGCTCACCCGAGAGGGTCGTCTTGCCGAGGAGCGCGAGGGTGCCCGGCTGCGATGCATCGACCACGGCGAGCGAGCCGGACTTCGACATCGCGTAGATGCGGTTCTGCTCGTGATCGAGCTGGACGATGTCGGCCTCGAGGACGGTCCGCGACGCGTCGACGGTGGTGGGCACCGCGGACCCGCCGCTCGAGGAGGCGGGAGCCCCTGCGGCGGCGTTTTCCCGGGGCGAGCTGTCGAACTGCGCGCACGACGGGCGGTTGCAGCCCGCGGAGACGGACCCGAGGGCGACGACGGCGACGGTCAGGAGAAAAGCGGTGCGCATGCCGATCGCTTCCGCAACCGCCGCGCCACCGCCGATTCACGCCAGATCACGCGATCCGGCCCCGCCCGCCCCGGACAGGGCCGCCCGGGGCTGTGCCATGGCACAGTCGGGGGCGGCGGCTACGTCCGCTTCTTCCGGCGCAGCAGGCCGGCCAGCGCGAGGACGGCGAGCACGCCCGTCGTGGCCTCGCCGAGCGAGGCGCCGCTCGCGTGGCAGCTCGCACATCCACCGCGGCGCGACTCCGGGGCCGGGGCGCTCGCGGTGGTGTGAACGGACTCACGCTCCTGCCCGACCTGCGGCGGAGCGGGCGCGGGCGTGACCGGCGCAGTGGCGGGGCTGTCCGGCTTGCGGTCGGGAACGACCGACGCGACCGCGCACTCGGGGCAGGCATCGCGGACGCGGCGCGTCGCGTCGTCGGATTTCGCATGGGCGGCGCTGCAGCGCGGGCCCGGCTCGAGCGCGCAGATCTTGTCGGCGGCGCGCCGGATCGACGCGAGCGCGCGGCAGGCCGCCGAGCAGTCGGACGTCGAGAGCGCGGCATGCTCCTGCGCGAGGCTCTTCTCGAGATCCGCGATCTCGTCAGCGTGGGCCACGCTCGCCGTGAACGTGCAGAATGCAACGACCGCGAGGAGGACGACCGACGAGAGGCGCTTGCCCGCGACGTTGTAGCTGTAGGCGATCGATGTGACCCGGTACAGGTCGTCGACGCCTAGCGTGCGTCGCCGCTGGGGCCACACATCGTCGCTCGGCCAGTCCCCCGCCGGCGACAGGTCGTCCACCTGCTTGGGATTGCCGACCAAATCGTACGCGTACGTGAAGCTGGCGAGCGTCAGCTGCTTCGTGGCCGCCGTGGGGAGCGGGTAATTCGGAGACGGGGTGCTCCACACGGAGGGCGCGGTGCGGTCGATCTTGTAGGTCGCCAGCCGGCGCTGCGCGCCGTAGGTGAACTGCGCCTTCGACTGCGCCACGCGCCGTGGACGTCGTCGTAGATCGAGCCCACCGTGCAGCTGCCACCCGCACCGACGCACGCGAAGCTCTGGCCGTCGACGTTCACCCAGACCTCGATGGTGCTGTTCGCTCCCATCGCGATCATGTCGGGAAGACCGTCACCAGTGACGTCGTGCAGGTGGGGGGGGCGGTCCGGGATCGCGCCGGTGATGGGCGCCGGATCCCCGAACCAGGGCTTCTTCGTCGAGGTGACCGTCGCCTCGTAGTAGTACGTGCTCTTGGCCGGGTCCTGGACGTCGTTGTATTCGAGGATGCAGTTCCAGGGGTCGCCGAACGCGCACGAGAAGCGCCCCGTGCCGTCCCCCGATCGGATCCTCAGCGTGCCGCCGCTCTCGGTCCGATTCGATGTCACGAGATCCGGCAGGCCATCGCCGTTCACGTCGGCGTAGAAGACTTGCGTTCTGCGCCCGGTGGGCGTCGGGTCCCACACGCCCGGTATGGGGATGAGCGAGCTCGTCTGCGCCGCGGGGTCATCGACGAACGGCACCAACCCCGGGCCGGGCACCGTTAGTCCTTGAACAAGCGGAACGATGTCACCGACGCCGAACTTCCGCGTGAACCGGACCTTCGCGTCGTGGAAGTCACGCGGGCCCGTGCCGTCCTCGAAGCGCTCGAGGACATCGGTGTAGCCGTGTGTAGCCGTCGCCGTCGACATCGACGACCCATTCGGGAGATCCGTCGAACCGGGCGAGCCCGACGAGTTGTACTGGAGGGCGAGGCCTGGCCCGGAGATCCCGCGCGCTGCTGGAAGCTCGAACGGGAAGCGATACGTCATCGCGCCGGTGCGAGGATCGACATGGTCGAAGAACGAGCCTCCCTCTCCGGCCGCAGGCGCGACCGGCGGTGGCCCGGGATCATCGTCGGCCGCGCTCGGGCGGGAGACCAGCACGCCGGCCGCAAGGGCGGAAACGAGAAGCGCACGCCTGACAGTTGAACGCATGAGTCCTCCGCGAGACCGTCTTCGACGACCAGCAATCACTCGACGGGGCTAACGGCAGCTCCGACGCAGCTGCGCGGCCTGGTCTTCACACTGCGCACGAAGCGCCTCGCGTCCCGGCTCGTCGGTCGGAGGCTTGGCAAACGACGCGCGCAGCTTCGTGGCGACGCGCGCGCCGAGGCAGGCCTCCGCGTGCGCCGCGTAGCTCGTGCACTCCGCGATCGGCTCGGGTCCGGAGCGGCCGACATCGCATGCGCAGAGCGCGGTGATGACGATCGCTGCGTAGCCCAGGCGGCGCGCGACGACAAAACTCCGGACGCTCCCGCGCTTGGCGCGGTGTCTTGCGGACTTCCCCATGGTGACCTCGATGCGCTGACGGATCGCTGGTCTCTCGCTGCGCGTTGTGCGCGCACGAGTCACCGGCTCAGCGCGACGGTGAAGATGACGTACGGGACGCGACCCGTCGAGCGCTCGACCTGCAATTTTCTCGGCGGAGGGCGAAATCGGTACGCGGTTGTGAACATCGTGGTTGCAGCCGGTGCCGCGCTCCCATCGACCATTTGGACGATGGGAGAACAGGAGTCGACGTGCGACATGGGCGCGCGCGGTCTAGGATTCGTATCCAGGCTCGAATGCTCCTCGTCGTCGAAGATGATCTCGCCACGCTCCGCGTCATCGATCGGCTGCTGGGCGATCGTCCACGCACGCACGCGCCGTCGGCGACGGAGGCCCGCGTCGCCATCGCGAGCCATGATCGGCTCACGGCTGCCTCCTCGACGTCGGTCTCCCGGAGGGACCGCGCGCAGGGCTCGCGCTCCTCGGCTGGATCCGCGAAAAGCATCCCGACCTGCCGTGCGCGCTCGTGACGGGCAGCTGCGAGCCGGACGTCGTCAACACGGCGGCTCGCCTGCGCGCGCGAGTGCTCATCAAGCCCGCGACGTCGGAGCTCCAGAGCTGGGTGGCCGAGCACGTCGACGCGGCGACCGCCGCGGAGCTCGTCGACGCCATCGCGCGGCGCGCCGGCGTGAGCTACCGACTGACGGGGCGCGAGAACCTGATCGTCGCGTGGTTCCTCGAGGGTGGTGACCTCGCGTCGTTCCTGACGCGCTCGGGCATGTCGCGGAGCACGTTCAAGTCGCATCGCGCGAGCATCCTCGGCAAGACGGGCCTCGAAAGCCTCGAACGGCTCAGCGCGACGCTGCTCGTCGAGGCGCTGGCCAGACGCGGCCGCTCCGGAGGCTGACCACAGAGGGAGCGTCGCGGTGCTCTCTCCCCCCCACGGCGCGCGTGGTAGAATCTCCTCGTGGACGCGCTGCGCAAGGACGACCTCGAACGCGCACGCACCACGCCGCCGGGCGT
>JAYTHX010000418.1:0-10201 GCA_043732195.1 Polyangiaceae bacterium | reverse complement strand
TCGCCTTCGGGGATTTCCTGGAGCGGGCGCACGACGCTTCGGCGGATTTCGCCACGCTCGCGCCGGGCGACCTCGCCAGCCGGCTTTCGGTGGTCGGGCCGCCCACCGCGGAGGACGTCGAGCGCGCCGCCGCCGACTATGACGCGTGGTGCAGCGCCACCCCCGCCGCGAACGCCTGGTCGGCGGTCTTCGCGGATCACCCGGTCGAGCGATCGCGGCTCGTCATCGAGGGCCTGCGCGACCTCACCGCCGCCATCCGCGGGGTCGAGACACCGGAGAGGGCCATGACGGTGCGCCTGCCACTCGGCGAGGTCGGCCCGGCGTCGGCAGCGTTGTGGCTCGACGTCGTGCGCCGACTCTGCGGCTGGAATGCCACGGTGCCGTCGACGTTCTGGGCGGTGGAGGCGGGCTCGTTGCTCGTCGCGCTGGGCGACGCTGATCCTGGGATGCTGGCATCGCTCTGGTATCGCGATCCCAACGGCGACGGGATCTGGGATGCCACCCTCGCCACCGAGGCGCCGCCGGCCAGCATGGCGCCGCTCTCGGTGCGAATGGCGGACGCGGCGCCGCCCCTGCGCTTCGACGGTCCCATGACCAACCTCCTCGCGTCGCTCACGCGCTGACCTCGTCTCGACCTCTCCCTGATCCCGCATGACCCGCGCGTTCTCTCCCGATCTCGAAGCCCTGGCGCAGCTCGCCGTCTCGTTCGCGCGGGCATACCCGGCGCTGGCCCCGCGTTTGGCCGAGCCGAGCGACGATCCCGACGTCGAGCGCCTGCTCGATGCCTTCTCGTACCTGACCGAGCAGGTGCACGGGTTGCTCGACGCCGGTGCGCCGGTGGCGGCGCAGTTCTTCGCCGACCTGCTCGCGCCGGAGCTCGCGCGGCCCTTCCCTGCCGCCACCATCGTCGAGCTCGCGCCGCCGAAGCGCGGGGGACGCGTCACGGTGCCGCCGGGGCTGGAAGTGGAGAGCATTCCCCTCGATGGCACGGCGTGCCGCTTCCGCGCGTGGTCGGGATTCGAGCACGTGCCGTGGTCGATCGAGGACGCGCGCATCGGCTGGTCGGCGTCCGAGGGGCAGAGCCTCGACCTCGCCCTCGCCGCATCGAACGAGAACGCGGCACCCGCGGGCCTCCTCGCATCGCTCTTTCCCTTGCGCATCCATCTCACCGGCGATTCGCGCGCAGCGCAGACGCTGCTCCTCTTCCTGCGCGCGCATCTCACCGACGTCGAGCTGCGGATCGGCGGCACCGCCGGCACCACGTGGTCGCTCGGAAACGCCGTGCGTCCGTGGGGCCTGCTGGCGAGCGAGGCGCTTCTCCCCCCGGAGCCGTTCGAGCACCCGGGCCTGCGGCTCGTCCGCGAGTACTTCGTCCTGCCGGCGAAGCTCGCGTTCGTGGAGCTCGGCGCCGCGCTGCCGGCATGCACGACGCCAGCGCCGCCCGCCGACACGCGGCGCGTCGAGCTGCGGCTCCGGTTCGACGCGCAGCTCCCGTCGACCCTCAACGTCACCAAGGAGAACGTGCGGCTCAACTGCGTGCCGGTCGCCAACGTCTTCGAGACCACCACCGAGCCGATCCGGCCGACGCTCGAGCGCCCCGTGCACGGCCTGCGTCCTGCGGGATTGCCCCTCGGTCACGGCGAAACGTACGCGGTGACGCGCGTGCTCGCGCGCGTCGAGGGTCGCCCCGGGATCGTGCCCGTCGCGCCGTTCTCCGAGTTCGAGGCCGCCCCGCCGGAGTCACTGGAGGGCGTCTTCTACGTCGCCCGCTCGGTGCCGAGCGCGTTCGGCGGCGGCAACGAGATCCAGCTGTCGCTCGGCAGCCCGGCGGGCGCGCCGCCGGTGCCCGACATCGAGTTCCTCTCGGTGGAGGTGCGCGCCGGCAACGGCGCACTGCCGAACGCACTCGGGATCGGCGACGTGTGCATCCCCACCGAGGTGTCACCGCGCGGCGTCAGCTTCCGCAACATCAGCGCCGTCACGGCATACCGCGCGCCGCCCCACGGCGACGAGCTGCGCTGGCGAACGCTCGCCGCGACGGCGCTGACCGCGCTCTCGATCGCCAGCGCGGGCACGTTGCAGACGCTCCTGCACGTGCTCGACCTGCGGCCGCTCGGGGATGCCCAAGCGGCGCGCGCGCACGCGCAGAAGCTGCTCGCCATCCAGCGCGTCACCGCGACGCCGGGGCGCGCGCGCCAGCGGCAGCCGGAGGGGGGTGACCGGCTCGGCGCGCTGGTGCTCGGGCACGACGTGCATGTCGATCTGAGCAACGCGGGGTTCGATGGCGAAGGCGACGCGCTCGTCTTCGCGTCCGTGCTCTCACGGCTGTTCGGTCACGAAGCGTCGATCGGCACGTTCGTGCGCCTGACCGCGCGCATCGTCGAGACGGGTCGTGTGTTCTCGTTCCCTGCCCTGCACGGCGACCGCGAGCTCGCACCCGCACCAGCGAGGCCTTGATCGATGTTTCGTGACGATTTCAAGGCGGAGGTCGACTACCTGATCCAGCTCTGTGACGAGCTCGGTGAGCGGGAGCCGACGCTCGCGCCGATCCTGGGCCGCGGCGCGGATCCGGCGGTGACGCGTCTGGTCGAGGGCCTCGCCTTCTCGTTTGGCAGGCTGCGGCAGCGGCTCGACGACGATCTGCCGGAGGTCATCCACCCGATCATCGACAACCTGTGCCCCGAGGCGCTGCGCCCCATCCCGAGCGGCACCATCGTCGCGCTCACGCCGTCGCCGAAGATGCTGACGCGGCAGACGGTGCGCGCGGGCGCCGCGTTCGCGTCGCGTCCCGTCGATGGCACGACGTGCGTGTTCCGCTCCAGCGCCGATTGCGAGGTGAGCCCCTGGACGTTGCAAAGTGTCACGGTGGCGAACGACCGGCTCACGGTGACGCTGACCCTGGAGCTGCTCGGCGCGACGGAGCTCGCGGCGGCGGCGCCGGCAGCGCTGCGGCTGTTTCTCGCGCATCCGGTCGCCGCCGCGCTCGAGGCGCGGGCGTTTCTCCTCCGGCACGTCGCACGGGTGGTCGTTGGCACCCCGGAGAGTGACCGCACGGTCACGCTCTCGCCGCCGGTCGCCGCCCGCATGAGGGGCTCCGCGCGCGACCCCTCCGCCGGCCCGGCGTTGCCCATCGCGGCCGCGTTCCTCGCGCTTCGTGACTACTTCGTGTTCCCTCAGAGCTATGCATTTCTCGAGCTTGCCGGCTTCGAGGCCGTCGCCGAGCTCGGTACGGGCATCCGTCGCATCGAGATCCGCTGCACGCTCGCGGAGCCGCTCCCGAAAGGCATCCAGCTGGATCCCGCGACCCTGCTGCTTCACGCGGTGCCCGCGCTCAACGTGTATCGTCCACCGAAGTTGAACCTGCAGCTCGGCACGGACAAGCGACGCTGCGCGGTGGCCTTCGACGGCGAGCACGCCGACGCCGAGGTCTATGCCGTCGAGAGCGTCGCCCTCGTGAGCCGCGGGCTGCGCACGACGCCGCTCGAGCCATGGGCACGCTTCTTCCCGCCCCGCCTCGAGGACGGCGTGACCGACGTTTGCTACGAGATCCATCGCGCCCCATCGGTGCTCGGACCCCGGCTCGACGTGAGCCTCTCGTTCTCCGCCGACGGCGCGACACATTTCCTCGCCGACAAGGTGGCCGCCGAAGTCGAGGTGCTCGCCACCAACGGCGAACGCGCCGCCGCAGTCGGGCTCGGCGATGTCTGTCTCAACACCGCGACGTCACCGTCGCTCGTCACGTTCGAGAACGTGACGCCGGTGACCCGGAACGCCGCGCCGCCGCTGACCGGTGATCGCCTCTGGCGCTTCTTCCAGCTCACGAAGGCGAACCTGACGGCGTTGACCGACACCGAGACGCTGGCGTCGGTCCTGGCGCTCGCGAACGTGCCGGCGCTCGACCAGTGGCCCGAGGCGAAGCCCGGCGTCGAACGCTTCACTCCGCTCCTGCGCGTCGAACGGCTGCGGAACAGCTCCTCCGACCGCGACGAGCTCCACGCAGGCGCGGTGGTGCGGCTCACCTTCGATGCGCGGCGGTTCAGCGGTGTCGGCGATCTGCAGCTCCTCGGCGAGGTGCTGGTCCCGCTCTTCGCGGGCGGCATCGCGGCGAGCGAATGGGTCGAGGTCGAGCTGCTCGACGCCGAAGGTCGTCTGCTCGCCCGCTATCCTCGCGCCCACGGAGCGCGCGTTGGTCTTTGATCCGACGCCAGCGCTCGCGACCGAGCTCGCCGAGCTCGCCGTCCGCGCGCCGGGCATTCCGTTCGTCGCGCTGATCGAGCACCTCGAGCGCGTCGTCGGCGCGTCGGCGCCCGTGGGATCGAGCCGCCTCCTGCGCGAAGAGACCATTCGTTTTCGCCACGATCCGAGCTTGATCTTCCACGCGAGCGACGTCGCGCTCATGCGCGTCGCGGCTGGGACGGTCGACGTCACGTCCACCTTCCTGGGCGCCACGGGCGCCGTGTCACCGCTGGCGAGCTTCTTCACCGAGGACGTCCTCCGCGCGCAGGGGCAGGACGGCGCGACGCTGAGCGCGTTCTATGACCTCTTTCATCATCGCTTGCTGGCGCTCTGCTACCGCGCGCTCCGGCGCAGTCGGCTCGCGTGGAGCACCCACGTCAGCGGGTCGGACGCGCTCACGGGACGCGCGCTCGCGTCGGCGGGGCTCTGGCCGCGTCGCGCGGACGCGGCGTTGTCCTCGGTGGCGATGCTGGGCCGCGCGCGCGTGCTCGCGCGACGACCGCGGAGCCGTCAGGCGCTGGAGGCGGCGCTCGCCTTGGCGTTTGGCTCGCTCACGATCCGCGTCGTCGACTTCTTTCCGCGGCGGGTGCGGCTCGACCCGGAGCAGCGGCTGCGGGTCGGCCGGAAGAACCACCGGCTCGGGAGCGAGACGCGGATCGGCAGGCACATGGTGGGTCAGTCGGATCTCGTGCGCCTCGAGATCGGGCCGGTCGACCGCGCGACCTTCGATCGGCTCCTGCCGGGGGGCGAAGACAACCTGCGCCTGCGCAAGGTGGTCGACGACGTGACGGGGGGCCTCCTCGAGATCGAGGCGGAGATCGAGATCGTGCGGGGCGAGGAGCCGCGTGCCGCACTGGGTCGTCGCCCCGGCACGAAGGTCGGAGCGCAGCTCGGCCGCAGCTCCCTGGTGCTCCAATCGGGCTCGGCGCGTTCGCTGCGCGTCCGCATCTCGCTGGGCGCCGACGCCATCGCAGCGCGCCCCGTGTTCTTCCAGACCTCCGGAGCTCGCTAGCGGCTTCGGGGCGCCTTGCCTTCGGGCTTTGGCTCGGGCTTTCCCTCTGGCTTCAGGTCCTCGCTCTTGATCACCTCGTCCCAGAGCGACGGTTCGCTGGCGGTGGCGGTGCCCCTGGCATCGACGGTGATGATACGTTCATGCTCGGCCTTCCGCAGCTCGCGGCCGGTGTCGTCCTTGACACGCACCTGCTCGACCAGCTTGATGGCATCATCCTTGAACTCGGGCACGGACGTGAGGCGGTACTCGAGCGTCCCCAGCGACCCGCGCTCGGCGCGGCCCGAGTATGCGATGCGCTCGAGCGGCACGTCGACCAGCGGGCTGAACCGTCCCTTTCGCGGCAGGAGTACGCGAAGCGTGGTGGAGCACGCGGAGCCAGGTTTATGGGAGCCGCAGCCGTCGTCCTCGGCCGTCACCACGTACTCGCCCCCCATCCGCACCGTGGACAGGCGGGTCCGGTCGGGTGGGCTCTTGAACGTCCCGATGGCGAAGAGCTCGGCGAAGTGGTCACCCGAACGGATGACAGCGAGCGGGCCCACGGCGCCGCCGTCGGAGGTATGGGTCCGCAGCCAGACGATCTTGAGGCGATCCCCGCCGCCCCCGTAGGTCACATCGCCCTCTTGCTCGACGAACGGCCAGGCGTTACGACGTACGAGCTGCGCATCCTTGAACACGGGGTCGTCGAACACGGCAACGCCCGTACAACTCACGGCATTATGCGGCAACGACCGCGTTTTCTCGTCGAAGCCTGGAAACATCAACTTGACGATCTCGTCTTCGCGCAGCTTCCTCGCCGTCCCCGCGCTGCCCGGTCGTCGCTCGGGCAGCTGCAGGATGCAGGCCGGCAACGGCGCAATGCGGCGGGACTGGTCCTCGAGCTTGCTGCGTGTCTGCGGGCTCCCGCAACCGAAAACGAGGGCGCCAAGCAGACCCGATCCGACGACGACAGCCGATTGGAGGACATGAGCCCGCATGAAAGAGACGTTACACAAGAGAGCACGCAACTAGAACACGAGAAGACCGACGGGCCCTTCGTCGGTCTCAGAGACCATTCCCATCATCCCCAGGAGAGTCAGGCATATGTCGTTCCAGTGTTACATCTCGATCAAGGGCAAGCAGCAGGGCCAGTTCAAGTCGGAGACCAAGAAGACGGGCCGTTCCGACAAGTACATGGAGTTCATCGCGTTCAAGATGGGCTCCTCGGTCCCCGTCGACGCCAACAGCGGCGCGGCGGCAGGCTTCCGTCAGCACAAGCCGCTCGTCGTAACCAAGGAGCGAGGCGCGGCATCTCCGCAGATCCTGCAGGCCCACTGGCGCAACGAGGTCCTGCCGGAGATCATCATCGAGATCGTCGGCCGGTCGGAGGACGGGGCGAAGGAGGTCGTCCAGGAGCGCATCACGCTCAAGGACGCGATCGTCGTCTCCGTCGACCGCTACTCGGAGTCGCATGCGAAGGCCACCGTCGCGTCCGACGTCGACTACCTCGAGGACATCGCGTTCCGCTACCGCTCGATCATGGTCGAGAACCCGGCCGCCGGCACCTCGACGAGCGACGACTGGAACGAGCCGGGCTCGTGATCGCGCTTCCGCGTGGAAGCAGAGGATGAGATCGGACGATGCTAGCTCGCGTGGTCGCGCTGCGGTGCCGCTCCTGGCCCGGGTGCGCGCCCCGCACACGGTCCGCGACGTCGGCAACGCGTCGGCGGACCGGGCGCTCCGCGAGAGCATCCTCCATCATCTTCAGTCCATGTGTACGACCCGGCTCGGCTCGATGCCGATCCGGCCCGACTACGGATTGCCCTCCGTCTCGGAGATGGTTCACTCGTTCCCCGACGCCATCGCGGCGATCGCGCGGGCGATGCGGCACACCATCGAGACCTACGAGCCGCGTCTGACCGACGTGATCGTCCAGCACGTGCCCTCGAAGAGCGCGGGGCTCATCATCCGCTTCGAGGTGACGGCGCGCCTGCGCGGCGCGGGTGATACCGCGTTACGATTCGCGACGAGCATCGATTCTTCGCGGCGGGTGACCGTCGAGTAGCTACCGCTGGAGCACGGGGCCGAGCCCCTCGTCGATGATGTCGCGATAGTTGAGCATTCCCTGCGCGTAGGCGTCGGCGTTCCCGGTGAAGTATCCGACGGACCGCGAGCCCAGGATATGGGCGACGCTCCGCGCGTCGCCCGCGCGCAGGGCCGATAGATAGGGCGCGTTCCTGGCGCCGATGCGCTGATGGAGCGCGGCGAACCGTTCGACGCCGGCCTCGATGGTGGGGTTGGCGCGGAACCGCGCGCCCGGATGGGGAGGTCCGAGAATGACGACAATTTTCCCCGCGGGCACGGCGTGTCCCTTGCGCTGTATGTCCGAGAGACTCTCTTCACGAACGAGCGAGCCGAACTTGGCATCGTTCTGCATGCGATCCATCTCGTCGCGGGAGAGACCCTCCCAGATCCCGCGCAAGTACATGTGCGGCTCGCCAGGGCCGGCCTTGTGATTGCCGATGTTGAAATTGTAGCAGTGACGTCCGGCGCCGGTCTCGATGGCGAACTGCGCGGCGAGCGTGCGGGCGCCTTGCTCGCCGATCTCAGGCCAGACGTCCCGCAGCACCGGGACGATCTGGGCGCCGGGGTCGAGCCGCGTCTGCACGGTGCGCGTCTCGAGCGGGTCCTCGGTGTAGAGATCGCCGCGCGCGCCTGGGCTGGAGGGCCCCTCGGCGACGATCGCCGCATGGCGGAGCCCGGCGGCACGCATCGCGGCATCGATGGTTATCGCGCGAGCGACGATGAGGAGGTTGGGAGCGTGGGGCGGACCGTGCGTGTAGAAGATATGCGGTCCGCGCTTCCTGGCGCCGGATCCGGAGCGCACCTGACCGAGCGCGTCTCCGGACACGAGCAGCGGCACGAGCAGCGCGAGCCAGAGCAACGCGCGAGCGACCCACGGCCTACTTTCGCCGGCGAAAGTAGCGGGCGACATGGCGCGAGCCTATCACACTTTCGTACGTATCCGGCGCGATGGCGCGGCGTGCCGGGGAACCTTCGGCCGTGACCAGGGGCCGTTCGAGACCGCCGTGGATGCACCGCGATCGCTTCGGGCGCACCTGGCGCTGGTCGCTCGCAGATGCCGGCGATGATGCCGGAGCGTCGTCATTTGCAGCCGTCGACGTCGCGATCTCCCTCATCTACTTCGCATTCGACGCGGCTGGCGCCCACGACTCGGAGGCAGCGCACGCCCTGCTCGACGTCTACGAATCCATCGCGGGCCACACTGCGGCACGCCCCGACGACGTCGACTTCAGGCGCGCGCTGCAGAGCACGGTGCGACGCGCCGTGGAGACGGGCTGGCTCCGGCTCGAGCGCATCGCCGACCCGCACGGCCGGCCGCCCGACGTCGAGGAACCGCGCACGACCGCGCCTGCGCCGCTTGCCCCCGCGGAGACGAAAGGCTCGTTCTCGGTCACGGTGCTCGACGAGGTGGGGGACCCGGTGGACGGAGTGGACGTGGCGTTCTCCAGCGGGCCGGCCCGCCACGTCGTTCCCGCGAACGGCTCGGGAGAGGCGCGCCTCGACGGCGTCGACGAAACGCGGATGAACGCGAGCCTCGTGAGCGTCGACGCCGCGCGCGCCACGCTGAAGCCGCGCTGGGCGACCCCGCGCCAGCCGAAGATCAAGACCGGTGAAGCGGTCACCGTCCGTGAGCTCGTCGCCCCCATCGACCCGGTGTCGGTCGAGGCCAACGTGCCGGCCACGCTGGTCCTCACGCCGTTCTTCCAGTGCCACGAGGTGGCCGGCACGCATTCCAGTTCGGGCGCAGCTTCGTCCGCTCCGACGCGTTCGAGCTCCTGGCGCGCATCGCCGAGGCGCTCTCCGCCGACGACGGCCGGAAGGCGCTGATCCTCGGGCACACGGATCTCGCCGGCACGGACGCGCTCAACAAGGAGCTGAGCGAGCGCCGCGCCCACGCGCTATTTGCCCTGTTCACCCACGACGGCAACGCGTGGGAAACGCTCTTCTCCGGGACCGATGACGGACCGAACTGGAAGGAAAAGTGGGACCTCGAAGAAGCGCAGCACATGCTGAACACGCTTGCCTGCGGGGACGACAAGGAAGCTCCGATCAACGAAAGGGGCATTCGTGACGCGTCCACGAAGCAGGCGATCCGTCGTTTTCAGGCCGGCAACTACCAAGAGAAACCGGCCGAGCAGGCGGCGCTCGCCAAGGCGGATGTGCTCGGCGTCGATGGCCGCAGGGAGCTGTTTCTCGCCTACGCGAAGCGCGTCACCCGCCGCCCTGTCGACGCCGCTCGCTTCACCAAGGTCGGGGGCTCCAGCTTCATGGGCTGCGGAGAATTCAATCCTCTCAGCCTTTCCGCCAAGGACCTGGAGAGCCGGCGCGCGAACGTCTTCGTCTTCGATCCCGCGGCCGAACCGCAATCCCTGCCTTGCCGCCTGCGCGACCTCGGACCGTGCAATGCCAACAGCGGTCCCGCGCCGAAGGAGGCCGAGCCCGCGGGCAAGCCGCCGTTCCGCTGCCGGGTCTTCCAGAACGTGGCGAGCAAGTGCCCGTGTCAGGGCGGCGCGGACGTGAGCCACGATCTCGTGGTGCGTTTTCCATTCTCGCTCGACGCGGTGGACGGCTTCCGGCACGTGCTCGTGATGGAGAGCGACGACGGCACGATCATCCAGAAGAAGACGTTGAAGGACGACGCGCGCGCGCTCGACCCCACGGAGTCGGAGGTCTCGTTCACGCATCTGCCCCCCGCGCACGAGTACCGCATGCGCGTGGAAGGAATCGACCAACCCCACGAGGTCTTCGCTTTCACCCCCTTCGAGAAGCTGTCGGGCTCTCGCGCGCGGACGGCTGTTAACGATCGCCGAGATCCGGAGGAAACCGAGCGGCGAGGCGTGCGGTCGAGAAGTGGCGGTGTCCGCCCGGGTCTCGTAGCGATCTCCTCAACCG
>JAYTHX010000417.1:0-3103 GCA_043732195.1 Polyangiaceae bacterium | reverse complement strand
GAGTCCTTGTGGGCCGAGATCAGGCGGCAGGGCAGGGATGCCCGGGTGTTCGGCAAGGCGAAGCTCGCCGTCATCGGCCCCGGCACGGGCGCGGCGCTCCAGCGCTGCGGGCTCGTCCCCGATCTGGTCGCGAAGGAGCACCGCCAGGAAGGCCTCGCCGCCGATCTCCTCGCCGCGATCACGACCGCCGCCTCGACCGGGCCCGCCCGCATCCTCGTCGCGCGGGCCGAGGTGGCACGTGACGTCCTGCCCGATGCGCTGCGCGCCGCGGGGTGCACGGTCGACGTCGTTCCCGTCTACCTCACCCGTTCCCCGCCGCGGGCGCTCCTCGAGGGCCTCTCGGCCCTGCTCGACGGCGGCGACATCGACGTCGTGACGTTCACCTCGGCCAGCACCGTGGAGCACCTGTGCGATGCCCTGGAGGCGCGCGCCCCGGCCCTCCTCGCGAAGACCTGCGTGGCCAGCATCGGCCCCGTGACCACCGCGGCCGCGCTGAAGCGGGGCATCCGCGTGGACGTGGAGGCGGCCGAGTTCACGATCCCGGGCCTCGTGACCGCCCTCGAGGCCCACGTAGCGAAGCACTTGCAGAAGTAGCCCGTTCGGGATTTGACACGGCTCCCAGGGCACGCGACGCTGACCTCCACGCGCTCATGTCCCTGAGCACACTCATCGTCCAGCGCGAGATCGCATCGATCCGCGAGGTCGAGGAGGCTCTCGCCAGACAGGTTCTCTATGGGGGAGACCTCATCACGAACCTGCTCGAGGTCTGCCGCCTCGACGAGGCACAGCTACTTCTGATCGTCGCCGAGTCGCTCGGCCTTCCGCCCGCGCCGCCGGGCGAGCTCGCGCGTCCAGACGCCGAGGCGATGCGCCTCGTGGCGGCCGAGGTGGCGGTCCAGCGGAACCTGGCGCCGCTGAGCGTCGACCGCTACGGCCTGGTGCTGGCGGTGGCGGAGCCGCTCACGCTGGACGTCGAGCAGGAGCTGTCGTTCGCCCTCGCGCTCCCCATCTCCCAGAAGATCGCGCCGCTGGTGCGCATCCGCCAGGCGCTGAGCCGCGATTACGGGGTCCCGCTCGACCGGCGCCTCCAGCGCCTCCTCCAGAAGATGACGGGCACGGGCCCGCGCACCTCGAGCTCGTTCCCGCCGCTGCGCGCGGCGGAGATCCTCCTCGGGGCGCCGCGTCCGCCGAGCGGCTCGCCGGCCGGCCCGCAGTCGAAGCCGCCGTCGCCAGTGCGCCCCGCGGTGCCGACCGGCGGAGGCCCGCGCACGCTCGTGCGGAGCACCGAGGCCCCGCCCGCGCGCCCGCTCCGTCGCCGGCGCGGCGCGATCACGGTCGACGTGGCGAAGGCCGAGCTCGAGGAGGCTGGCGAGCGCGACACCATCTTCGATCTCGTCTTCGAGTTCGCGCGCCAGTACTTCGACTACACGGCGGTGTTCATCGTGCACGGCGAGATCGCGGAAGGCCGCGATTCGTTTGGTGATGGCTCGCCGCGGGATCGCGTGGCTCGCATCGGCGTGCCGCTCGACATGCCGAGCGTCCTCGCGACCGCGCGCGAGAAGAAGACGATCCTCCAGAAGATCCCGGCGCGCGAAGGCCTCGACGCGATCCTGATGGCCGACCTCGGACGCGCGGGGACCTCCGTCGTGATCGTGGTGCCGGTCGTCGTGCGCACGCGCGTCGTCGCGCTCCTCCTCGGCGACGGCGGCGATACCGGCATCGACCAGCAGACGCTCGCCGACGTCGAGGGCATCATCGCAAACGCGAGCGCCGCGTTCGAGCGTCTCATCTTGCGCCGGAAGCTGAAGGGCACGGTCCCGCCGGGCACGAGCGATTCGACGACGCCGCAGGGCATGGCGTCGATGGCGCCGCCCACGAAGCTCAGCGAGGTGAGCGATCGCCCCTCGGTCGAGGAGCTCGCGCCGCCGATCCGCGAGCTGATGGAGGCGCCGATCTCGCGCGCGTCGGCGACCATGCGCGATCCCGTGGTGCAGGCCATCCTGCCCACGGACAGCGAGCTCGGTCGCGCGTCGACCGACAAGCCGCCGCCGCTCCACGTGATGCTGCGGCGTCCCTCGGGCGCGCCCATCCCGCGTGAGGAGCCGGACGCGACGGGCCGCCTGCCTGCCGTCACCGCGCCGTCGAACCTCGGCCCGGCGGCACTGGCTGCGGCCGCGGTGGTGTATGGACCGGGCGGCCCTTCCTCCTCGGGGCCGCGGAACCCGCGGCGGCGCGAGGCGCCGAAGCTCGACTTCAACCCGGTGCCTTCGTCGTCGTCGATGTTCGGGGGCGGGTTCGGCGCCGACGCGGCGGAGCGCGAGCTCCTCGACGAGATCCACGGGACGCAGAGCGAGCGCCCCCCGCCGACCTCGCGCGACGCGACGCCGCCCAGCCTCTCCGAGGACGTGACGTTCTCGCCGCTCTCGGTGGAGGTGCCGCCGCCGTCATCGCCGAAGGCCGAGTCGCCGACGTCGCTGCGTGCGACCACGCCCTACATCGCGGCAGCGACGGCGCCGGTGGTGCCCGTCGCGCCGGTGTCGTCGCCGCCTTCGAGCGGGCTGATCATCGAGCCCGACGACTCCGACGTCTCGATGGTCTCGGCGTACGACCTCGAGTCCATGCCCATCACGCCGATGATCGACATGGATGGCCTCACGCCCCTCTCGCCGCCGGTGTCGTGGACGTCGCCGGCGCCGCCGGTCTCGGCCGCGCGCTCGACGCCGCGGGCGGCGCCGCCGCTGCCCGAGCCGATCCGCACGATGCCGCCTTCGGAGCAGCAGATCAGCGTCGCGGCGCATCGTCCGCCGTCCTCACGCAACAGCGACGCGCGGGTCCTGCCGTCCGTGATCGTCGACGTCGCGAGCGAGTACGTGAGCCTGGTCGCGCGCGTGATCGCGGGCGCCGTGGACACCACGCCCGGGCTGATGAACGCCGACGACGCCGAAGCCGAGCTCCTCCGCGCGGGCGGACATGCGATGCCGGCCATCATGGAACGCTTCCCCGGCCCGGTGACCATCGAGACCGAGCGCCTCACGGACGGGCCGCTGCCGCGCGTCGCCGAGTGCGGACCGGTGCTGCGGCTCGTCGCCAGCCAGCGGCGCAC
>JAYTHX010000416.1:0-26803 GCA_043732195.1 Polyangiaceae bacterium | reverse complement strand
CCGCGCCTCCTCCACGATCTGCCGTGGGGCACGCCGGCGGTGCTGGAGACGCTGCGCGTGCGCGCGCGTGCAGAAGCGCTCACGCTCCGCGAGCTACCGGCCTGGTACGACGTCGATCACCCCAGCGACGTCCTGCGCCTCGTCGACGAGCTGCGAAAGCACCCCGAGCGCGCGCCGCGCACCGCGCAGTTCCTCGTCACGAGCGGGTAGACCCGACACGACCTTGCGGGACGGTTACGAGTGCGTAAGCAACGCGCGCAACACCGCTCATGCGCGCCGCCCCGCAGGGACATCTGGTAGCTGCGTAGGGCATGACGATGCGCTTTGTGCGTACGGCGGTGCCGGTCCTCGCGGCCACGCTTCTCCTCACTCTTGCCCGCCCGGCAGCCGCGCACGACGAGCCGACGACCCACGAGTCGAAGCCCGAGCCCGGCGCGGTGACGGAGGAGGACAAGGAGAAGCACGAGGAGGAGGAAGAGAAGGAGGGGGCCGAGGCGCGCTGGGAGGTCATCGCCGACGTCGTGCTGGGCTCGACCACCACCAAAGTTCTGAGCGAGGGCCGCGCGCGTCCCACTTCCAGCCGCCCCGCGAACGTCTTCGACAGCACGCGCGTCTTCGCCACCTCGATGCTGTTCGGCGTCGAGCGGCACGTCGGGGAGCGGCTCACATTCGGCGCGCGGATCCCCATCGTGAACGCCGAGCTCGATTCGCGCGCCGGCGCCGCCGACAGCCGCAGCGTCTTCGCCGCCGGCAACCTCGAGCTCGAGGTCGGCTACGTGCTCGTGAAGCGAAGCACGTGGAACCTCGTGGGCACGTTCGAGATCGCCCTGCCCACCGCCGGCGGCAAGGAGGCCCCGACTCGCGAGGAGGTCGCAGCCGAGCCCGACCGGCGGTACGCCTACACGCGTTACGACCGCTTCGCCGCGGTTCACGCGGGCGCGGCGGTGCGAGGCGCGTACGAGTCGGCGCTCTTCGAGAGCGGCAACCTCGGGCTCGTGCCCAAGGTGCAGGCCAACTTCCACCTCGGCAAGGCGACCCTCTCCCCGATGGTGAAGCTCGAGAACCTCATCGACCTCACCGGCGACGACGAGGTCTACATCAACGAGCTGGTCGGCGGCGTGCGCGCCTCCTACCGCGCCACCCCGGAGATCGAGCCCGGCGTGCACCTCTGGATGCGCGAGCTCCACGAGCACTCGCACACCGACGACTCGTTCTCGACGGTGGCGGTGGTCGAGCCCTTCCTGCGCTTCCACCTCGGCAGGCTCAAGCCTACGCTCAGCGTGATCCTCCCGTTTGCGGGCGATCTCGCCGACGCGAAGACCTACGGCGTACGCCTCGGCGCCGTCGGCGAGCTCTGATCAGGCGCGCGCGTCGGCGAGGTCGCCGAGGCGCTGCTCCAGCTCCTCCTGCGTGATCCGGCCCGCCCTCAGGTCCGCGGTGAGGTGATCGAGCGTGACCTGCGCGTGCGCTCCCTCCGCGGCGACGGCATCCCGCTGCTCCGCGAAGGTGGCCTTGCCCTCCTTCTCCGCCGCCTTGAAGTCGTCCTTCAGCGCCGCGAGATCGCCCTTCGCATCCGCGGCGAAGAACGTCTCGATCACCTTGCCGAGCGCGTAGGTGGACGCGAACGACGTCGTCGCGCCGACGGCGCTGCCCCAGCCGGGCAGGAGCTTGGCGAGATTGTTCACTGCGAGGCGCGCACCGGTGCCGAGGCCCATCCCGTAGAGCATCGACTTCGCGGCGTTGCGGTCGACGGAGTGCCCCCAGTACTGCCCGATGTCGCGCACCATCTTCACCTGGAGCGCGATCACCGCGAGATCGGTGGCGATGGCGAGGCCGGGGACCGGGAACGCACCGAGCACGGCGCTCAGCGCGGCGTACTTGAGGATGTGCTTCTTCACCGTGCTCGAGCGCTGCGCGGCATCCCCGATGGCGCTCACGCGCACCGGCAGCAGGCTGGTGTGCTGCGCGGACGGCACGAAGAGACGGGCGAGGCTCTGGCGCTGCTCGTCGGTCACGCCGGTCTCGGCTGCGATGAGGTCGAGGAGCGCTTGCTCCTCGTTGGTGCACGAGTCGTCGGCGTGGGCCATGAAGAAGGCGCTTCGGTACACCTGCTCGCGCGCCTCGGGCGACTCGAGCTTCGCGAGCTCCCCGGCGACGTCGATCGCGTCGTCTCCCACGAGCAGCGCATCCACGGTGACTGGGTTCTCGAGAACGAGGAGCTCGAGGGCCGCGGCAAGCGACTTTCGCTCGTCGTGGTGGATGCTGCCGTCGGCGCGCGCGACGGCGGCGAGGATCTTCAAGCTGGCGACGGCTTCGGTCTCGCGAATGGGCATGGCGAATACCTCTCGGCGTGGACGTTCGGCGTATCACAACCTACGTTGAGGCAAGAGATACGATGGCGCTACGCGAGATCCCCAACGAGTTCTACGTCGCGGCGTTCGAGCACTCGACACACGCCATCCTCGGCGTCGATGATCAGGGCCGCATCCTCGTCGCGAACGAGGCGGCAGCCTCGCTGTTCCGCACGCCGCGCGAGGCGCTGATCGGGCTACGCGCCACCGACTTTCGGCTCGCCGAGCACGACGACGAGAGCGAGCGCCTCTGGCGCATCCTCCAGTCCGGCGGAACGTTCCGCGAGGACGTGCACATCCTGACCAACACGGGCCAGGAGCGCGCGGTGCGGGTCGCGGGCATGGGCAACATCGAGCCGGACCTGCACCTCGCGATCCTCGGTGACGTCACGAGGCGCAAGGAGCACGAGCTCTCCAGCCGACGCTACGAGCTGCTGCGCGAGCACGGGCACGAGATCCTGCTCTTCATCGACTGCAAGGACGGCCGCATCGTCGAGGCGAACCGTGCCGCGGCGCTCGCCTACGGCTACACGCACGACGAGCTGCTCGCCATGAGCATCCGGGAGATCCGCCATCAGACCGCGGATTTCGAGGCGCAGTTCCGGCGCGCGAAGGTGGCGAGTATCGTGTTCGAGACCGAGCACCGGCGCAAGGACGGGACGTACTTCCCGGTCGAGGTCTCCTCGCGGCCCACGAAGATCGGCGAAGACCTCGTGCTCCTCAGCGTCATCCGCGACATCGCCGAGCGCCGGGCGCTCCAGGCGAAGCTGCTCGAGGCCGACCGGCTCTCCACCTTCGGGATGATGGCCGCCGGCCTCGCGCACGAGATCAACAACCCGCTCGCCTACGTGCTCGCGAACCACGAGGTCCTTGCGCGAGAGCTGCCGCGCCTGTCGGCGGAGGCCCACGCTGCGGCCAGCGGACAGGGACGCGCGGAGGACGTCGCGGAGGGCCTCGCGCAGTGCGTGGCCATGCTGTCGGTCGCGATGGAGGGCCTGGAGCGCGTGCGATCGATCGTGCGCGACCTCCGGACCTTCTCGCGGATCGACCCGCAGGAGGGCGGCCTCGTCGATCTGCACCACGTGATCGACGCTGCGCTCAACATCGCGCAGAGCGAGCTCCGGCACCGCGCGCGTCTCGAACGGCACTACGGGGATCTCGCGCCGGTGCGCGGGAGCACGTCGCGGCTCGGGCAGGTGTTCCTGAACCTGGTGGTCAATGGCGCGCAAGCCATCCCGGTCGACCGTCGCGGAGGCGGGCTCGTGCGCGTGACCACCGCCTCCACCTCGGACGGGTGGGCCTGCATCGAGATCTGCGACGACGGCGTGGGCATCACACCCGAGGTGATGCGGCGTCTCTTCGAGCCCTTCCACACGACGAAGCACGGCGAAGGCACCGGTCTCGGCCTCTACATCACCCGCACCATCGTCGAGTCACACGGCGGCACCATCGAGGTGGAGAGCACCGAGGGCGTCGGCACCACGATGCGCGTGAAGCTCCCGCCGTACGAGCCCACCCTCGACGCCCGCCCGCGACCGAGTGCTCCGCAGTCCCAGCTGGGGTAGCATCGCGCGCATGAAGAGGCCTGGCTGGCTCGTGGTCCTCGCTGGCGCGGGGCTGATGGCGTGCTGGGGTGAAGAGTCGGCGAAGGCGCCGGTGGCCGCGCGCGCCGACCGCGGCAGCGACGCAGGCTCCGTTGCGAGCGCGAGCGCGAGCGCGCTCCCGGAG
Organism: Polyangiaceae bacterium; assembly: GCA_043732195.1. Lineage (GTDB taxonomy): Bacteria > Myxococcota_A > Polyangia > Polyangiales > Polyangiaceae > Labilithrix. The sequence goes on along the minus strand of JAYTHX010000416.1, from coordinate 22,724 downwards.
ACCGAGGCCGGAGTGATGACCGCGCCGTTCCAGGGCCCCCTTGCCGGCGAGACCGTCGAGGCGCGCGCCGAGCGGGTGCACCGGCAAGCAATCGTCGTCGACGGTCACAACGACATCCCGTCGTTCATGCTCTCCACGGGCTACGACCTCGGGACCCCGTCCCGCAAGACGCACACCGACCTCGCGCGGATGAAGGCAGGGGGCATCACGGGTGAGTTCTTTTCCATCTACGTCGAGGGCGACCTCGCGACGCGGCCCACCGTCACGGGGGGCGGCGCCCTCCGGCGCGCCATCGACCTCATCGACGTCACGTACCGTCAGGTGGAGCGCCATCCCGCCGAGCTGCTGCTCGCGACGAACGCCGCGGACATCCGCCGCGCCAAACGCGAGGGCAAGGTCGCCGTGCTCATGGGCATCGAGGGCGGACACGCCATCGAGAACTCGCTCGCTGCGCTGCGCGTGTTGCATCGCCTGGGCTGCCGCTACATGACGCTCACCCACTCGAACACCAACGAGTGGGCCGACTCGGCAGGATTCAACGGACCGCCCGTCGTCCGCCACCACGGGCTCGCGCCGTTCGGCGAGGAGGTCGTGCACGAGATGCAGCGTATCGGCATGCTCGTCGACATCTCGCACGTGTCCGACGAGACATTCTGGTCGGTGATGAAGGTGACGAAGGCGCCGGTCATTGCGTCGCACTCCTCGTCGCGCGCCATCGGCAACCACCCGCGTGACCTGAGCGACGACATGCTCCGGGGCCTGGCGAAGAACGGCGGGGTCGCGATGGTGAACTTCTGGTCGATGTTCCTCTCGCCCGAGTACGCAGCGGCGGTCACGAAATTCGGTGCCGCGAACGCGAAGGTCATCGCCGATCTACGTGTAAAGTACAAGAATGACTGGACGGCGTTCAACGAGGCGGTGGAAAAGCTGCGTGCCGCGGGTGAGCCCATCCCCAAGGTGCCGCTCTCGGTGCTCATCGATCACCTCGATCACATGGTGAAGGTGGCGGGCGTCGACCACGTCGGCCTCGGCTCCGACTTCGACGGCGTCGACGCGCTCCCCGAGGGGCTGACCGGGATCGACGGGCTGCCGAAGATCACCCTGGAGCTCATGAAGCGGGGCTACACGGACGACGACGTCCTCAAGATCCTGGGCGGCAACTTCATGCGCGTCTTCGAGGCGACCGAGGCGTTCGCGAAGGCGACGAGCACCAAGCTCTCGGGCGACGGCAGCTTGCGCAAGCTCTGATCGCGCGATCTACACGGAGCCACCGAGCCTCCGTGTACATCCCGGTCAGAGCGTCTTGAGGTACTCGATGACGGCCGCGCGGTCGCCCGCGGACAGCGCGTCCCCGAAGGTGTGGCCGGCATTCGAGTAGCCGAGGGTGGTCGTGTCGTAGAGGTCGCGCTGCGTGCCCGGGTCGGTCTCGGCCTTCTTGCCATGATCCAGGACGCGGACGTTCCAGCCGAGCGCCGCCTGATCGAAGTCGGTCGAGACGAACGTGCGCGTCCAGTATTTCGGACGCTGCGTGCTGTCGAGGAGCGCGGCAATGGTCGGCACCGAGCCGTTGTGCAGGAACGGCGCGGTCGCCCAGATACCGTCGAGCGGCGGCGCGACGTAGCCCTGCTTCGGCTCGAGCCGGGAGAGCTCGCCGAAGAACGACCGCTTGAACCAGTCGGTGAACGGCTGCGCGAACTCCGCGGTGCCCCAGGCGAGCGCCGGATCGGTGCCGATCTCGAGCGTCGAGACGAGGCGGTTCGGATACGTGGGCGCCGCGCCGTAGGTGCCGTGGCACCGTGAGCACGTGGCCTCGAACACCGGCCGACCGCGCTCCGCGAGCGCCGCGTCGATCGCGAACGGGTACTTCGGGGGCTCGATGCTCAGGATGTACGCGCGGATGTCCGCGAAGTACGCGTCGATGGCGGCGGACTCCTCGACCGAGCTCGTGCAGAGGATCGACGCCGTCATCATGATGCGCGCGTGATCCCCGCGGCCCGCGCCGACGTAGAACATCGACGTCTTCTTCTTCATGCGCCACCACGGCGGCACGTCGACCGGCACGTCCTCGGGCGGCGGCAAGGCCATCAGCGGCGTGCTGCTCCAGGCCATCGTCTTCGGATCGTGGTGCGCGAAGAGCGCGGCGGTGAAGCCATCGGCCGGGTTCGGACCGCGCGTGCTGAGGACGGAGTACGGCGCCACCACCGTGACGCGCTCCTTCCACTTCACGTACTCCGTGACCTCCTTGGGATCCGAGATGATCGATCCCAGGACCTCGAAGTTCTGGATCTGCGACTCGGCATCCGCGGTGAAGTCACCGTCGGCGTTGCCGAGCCCGACCACGAGCTGACCGTTCGCGCGGCCCGCGTGGCACGTGAGGCAGTTCGACGTGACGAGGTCGACGCCCTCCTTGGTCTTCATCGCGGTGAAGTTGTAGGCAAGCGTGGCGTTGCGACCATCACGACCCGCGATGAGGTCCTTCGCCGCCGCGGTGCCGCCCATCACGCGCTTGTACGCGGAGTCGGGGATACCGCACGGCACGTACGGCTCGTTGACCAGCGCGTGATAGCCCTTCACCGGATCCCCGGTGCGCTGCGGCTCGCCCTCGATGGTCGTCACCGGATAGGGGTCGGCGGCATCCGCCGGTCCCGCCTCGGCGGCGCCGGCGTCGGTCGGCACGGGCTCCGACGCCGGCGTGGTGGAGCAGGCGGCCGCGAAGGCCGCGAGGACGACAGCGGACGACGCGAACCAGGCGAGAGGCTTCACGCGGCTCGCGTTAGCAGATGGCCGCGACCGTGGCCACACGCTCCCTGCGTCAATCCGCCCCGGATCGCCGCGAGCGTGGCGATCTGTCCGCCTGCGCCGCCCGGGCGGCCCCGCTTTCGCAGGGGGAATTGGCTGGCACGGGGCCCGCAGTGCGCGGGCCATGACGAACCGCTCTCTTGTTCTATCCGCGCTTCTCTCTACGGCCATCTTCGCCTGCGGCAGCGACCCCAACAAGCAGGCCGAGGACGCGCACGACGCGCAGCTCAAGACCGAGCGCAAGCAGCAGGAGAACGCGGCCGACAACCGGAGTGACGCGCGCGTGAACGCCGCGGAGGTCCAGAAGGACCAGACCACCGCGAACGCCTCCGGCACGCCCGCGATGAAGAAGACCACCGCCGCCGACGCGAAGATGACCGAGGCCCGCCAGGTGGCGCGTGCCAAGGCGACCGAGCGACTCGAGAAGGTCGACGCGCGGATCGTCGAGCTCAAGGCGCTCGTCGACAAGGCTGGGGCGAAGGCGCCCACGTCGGCACGCGACTCGCTGCAGACCGTGATGACCCAGCGCAGCATGGTCACGAACGAGCTCGACAAGCTACCCAACGTCAGCGACGACCAGTTCGGCAACGCGACCAAGAATCTCGACCAGCAGCTCGACACGCTCGATGGCCTCGTCAAGAAGGCGGGCACCGAGACCGACAAGATCAAGAAGTGACGCTCGCGGCGTGACCCCGGCGCTATCCTCCCTTCATGGAGACGCCGCTCACGCCCCTCGAGCTGATGAGACGCGCGCGTCGTCTCTACCCCGACCGCGAGGCGGTGGTGGATGGCGCGGTGCGCCTCACCTACGCGCAGCTCTTCGACCGGTGTGACCGCTGGTCGAAGGTGCTCCAGCGCCTGGGCGTCGAGCAGGGCGACCGGGTCGCGTACGTCTCGGCGAACACGCACCAGATGCTCGAGTCGTTCTATGCCGTTCCCCAGCTCGGCGCGGTGCTCGTCCCGATCAACTACCGCCTCGTGGCCGACGACTTCGCGTACATCATCGCGCACTGCGGCGCGAAGGTGGTCTGCGCTGAGCCGGACCACGCGGCCATGATCGACACCATCCGCGAGCGCCTCCCGGGCGTCCGCGCGTTCGTGGTGCTGGGCGGGGCGCGCGAAGGGTGGCTCGACTACGAGGCGGAGGTCGCGGCCGTGTCTTCTCCGGGGGCGCTGGAGCGCCCCGCGATCGCCGAGTCCGACCTCCTGACCATCAACTACACGAGCGGAACGACCGCGCGCCCCAAGGGCGTGATGATCACGCACCGCAACGCGTACATGAACGCCGTCGGGACGCTGGTCCACGTGGCGATGACCTCCCGTGATCGCTACCTCTGGACGCTGCCGATGTTCCACGCCAACGGGTGGACCTTCACGTGGATCGTCACGGCCGTGGGCGGCAAGCACGTGTGTCTGCCGCGCGTGGAGCCCGCGAAGATCTTCGAGGCGCTGGCGCGCGAATCGATCACGATGCTCTGCGCGGCGCCGACCGTGCTCATCGCGATCGCGAATGCCCCCGCGGAGATGCGCGTCGGAGCGCCGCGCGGCGTCCGCGTGCTCACCGCCGGCGCGCCGCCGGCCGCCGCGACCATCGAGCGCGTCGAGGGCGAGCTCGGCTGGGACATCACGCACGTCTACGGGCTGACCGAGACGGCGCCGTTCATCACCGTCTGCGAGATGCGGCCCGAGCACGATCGCCTCTCGCCTGCGGATCGCGCGGTGCTGAAGGCGCGGCAGGGCGTCGAGCTCGTGACGTCGGGCGAGCTCCTCGTGGTGGACGAGCACGACCACGAGGTCCCGCACGACGGCGTCACCGTGGGCGAGATCATCGTCCGCGGGAACGTGGTGATGAAGGGCTACTACGAGGATCCCGAGGCCTCGGCGGTCGCGCTGCGAGGAGGCTACTTCCACTCCGGTGACGCCGCGGTGGTCCACCCCGACGGGTACGCGGAGATCCGCGACCGCATCAAGGACGTCATCATCAGTGGCGGCGAGAACATCTCGTCGGTCGAGGTCGAGGGCGTCCTGCTGCAGCACGAGGTGGTGCAGGAGGTCGCGGTGGTAGGCATGCCGCACGAGAAGTGGGGCGAGTCACCGAATGCGTTCGTGGTGCTGCGCGCAGGCCAGACCACCACCGACGTCGCGCTGCGCGCCTTCGTGCGCGAGCGTCTCGCGCACTTCAAGTGCCCCCAGGCCTTTCACTTCGTCACGGAGCTCCCGAAGACTGCGACCGGCAAGGTCCAGAAGTTCGTCCTCCGCGGGCGCAAGGCGGGGATCTCCACGCAGTAGTTCGCGGCTGAAGGAGAAAGGGCTCGTCGGTTTGGTCGATCTCGTCGATGAGCAGCGCCGGCGGCGGGCCGCCTGTCGGCCTCGATGGCCTGGAGGATCGGCCGCTTGGTCAGGAACTTCTCGCCGAAGATGCGCTGCTCGATGGCCGCGCGAGCGCGCTCACCGGACGCCTCGGCAAGGCGAACCTCGAGCATCAGCTGCGCGTAGTTCCACTCGTAGACTGCGCTCGCGACGTCGAGGCCCTCGTAGCACTGGAGGCGCATGAGCCTCCGCCCGACCCTGGGTCATCACACGTGAAGGGAGAGCGGGGTTACAGAGGCATGCTGCGATCTCAAGCTTCGACGGCGTCTGGCGAGCGCGCCTCCGCGAGCATCTCGGGCGTGTCGATGTCGAGGTGAACGGCGGCGTCGTCGACCTCGACCGTTTGCACCGCGCGGGCGTGCTTCTCGAGCAGCGCGCGCGCCCCGACGTCGCCGCCGAGCATCCGCATCTCCGCGAAATGACGTGCCGACCACAGCACGGGATGACCACGCTTGCGATCGTGGACGGGCACGCAGATCGTCTGCGGGCCGGCGGGATCGAACGCGGCGATGAGCGCATCGACGTGGGTGCTGCGGATCCAGGGCATGTCGCCGAGGGCGACAAGCGTGCCGTCGACCTCGGCGCGCTCGCCCGTGTCGATGCGCGCACACAGACCCTCGATGCCGGCCCGCAATGACGCACCGAGACCTTCGTCGTAGGCGGCATTCTCGACGAAGTCGAGGTCACGGCCGCGGAGCGCGGCCCGGACGTGATCGGCCTCGTGGCCCACGACCACGAGCAGCGGCTTCACGGCGTTCGAGGCGAGCAGCGCGTCGACGACGCGCACCACGATCGGAACGCCGCCGAGCGGCGCGAGGAGCTTGTTGGTGCCGCCCATCCGGCGCGAGAAGCCCGCCGCGAGAACCACCGCCGCGACGCGCGGCGGCGCATGGCTCTCCGGCTGCCGCGGCGAGGGGCGGCTCGCGACCTCGGCGAGCAGGCCGCCCGCACCCAGGAGCATGAGGTCGCGGCCGGTCACGGGGAGATCGGCGGCGAGCCGCTCGAGCACGTCGTCGAACCCCGAGGGCTTCAGCGATCGCGCGCAGCCCGGGACGCCGACGATCGGCACCCGGCCGTGGCGACCGAGCAGCAGGAGGTTGCCCGGGTCGACGGGCATGCCCAGGTGATCGATCGCCCCGCCGATGGCCTCGATCGCGGCAGGCACGACGTCGCGGCGGTCGACGATCGCCGACGCCCCGAGCACCAGCACCAGGTCGAGCCCGCCGGCCACGAGCTCGGCGATGGCGCGCGCCACCGACGCCACGTCGTGGTGAACGCGCAGCTCGCGCGCGATCTCCCCGCCGACGTACTGGAGGCGCCGGCGCTGGTTCTCGGCGGACCGGGTGAGCACCTCGGCGCGGATCCCGGGGAGGGTGGTGAGGACGAGCCCGGCGCGCTTCTTCGCGAACGGCGCGAGCCCGAGCAGCGGGCCGGCGCCGCTGAACGCCGCGTTCGCCGCGCGCTCCACGAGCGCCGCCGGGACCGCGAACGGGATGATCTTCACCGTCGCCACCATCGCGCCGACCTCGACCACGCTGCACGGCGCGACGGTCGCGACGGTGATGGCCTCGTCGACGACGTTGAGCGCGTCGAGGCGCTCGCGCTCCACCACGAGCACCCCACGCGCCGCCGCGAGGACGTTCGCGCGGCCAGTGGTGGCGCGTGCCACCGTGAGGTGCGGCCCGGTGATCGCGGCCGCGATCCGGGCGGCGGCCTCGTCCTCGTCGACGTCGCCCTCGTCGAGGCGCACCGCCGCGACGTGCGTGGCGCCGGCTGCGCGGAGCGCGGTCACGTCCGCCTCCGTGACCACGTGCCCCTTCTTGAGCATCGCGCCGCCCGGCCCCAGGCGCTGGCCGTGCGCGAGGATCGCGCCGACCGCCTCCACCACCGCGAGCTCGAGGTCGAACCTCATTCCGCCTTCGCCCCACCGCTGCGGAGGCGCTCGGTGAGCTGCGCGACGATCGAGACCGCGATCTCCGCGGGCGAGCGCGCGCCGATGCGCAGGCCGATGGGCCCATGGATCCGCGCGATCTGCGCCGGCGTGAATCCTTGCTCCGCGAGGCGCTGCGCGCGCGCGGCGTGCGTCTTCTTGCTGCCCAGCGCACCGATGTAGAACGCGTCGCTGCGCAGCGCGGACTCGAGGGCGGGGTCGTCGATCTTCGGATCGTGCGTGAGCGCGACGATCGCCGTCCGGTGATCGACGGCCAGCGTGGCCAGCACCTCGTCGGGCCAATCGGTCGCCACCGTGAGCCCCGGCCAGCGCTCCGGGCGAGCGAAGCCCTCCCGGGGATCGATCATCACGATTGCGTAGCCCAGCAGCGCGCCCATCCGCGCGAGCGGCTCCGCGATGTGCACCGCGCCCACGATCACGAGCCGGAGCGGCGGGTTGAGCGCCTGCACGAACACGCGACCACCGGCGGCCTCGACCGCCTGCGCATCGTCGGTGGTGAGCGACCGCTGCGCGGCCTCGGCCAGCGCGGGTTCGAGCGGCGGATCGCCCGGCGCCCACGTGGCCGCCGTGCTTCCGTCGAGCGGCGTGAGCATGACGATGGCGCGCTTCTCGACCCGCGCGCGCCGCGAGGCCTCGAGCGGCGCGCGACCGATCGACCCCGGCAGCTCGCCCGAGGCCACCGGGGCGACGTGGATGCGCACCGTGCCCCCGCACGCGAGGCCGACCTCCCACGCCTCGGCGTTCGAGACCCCGAACTCGAGCAGCTGGGACTGGCGGTCCTGCATCGCGGCCTGCGCGGCCTCGACCACCTTGCCCTCGACGCAGCCGCCCGACACCGAGCCGAAGAAGAGCCCGTCGTCCCGCACCACGAGCTGCGAGCCGCGCGGACGCGGCGACGAGCCCCACGTCTCCACCACCGTGGCGATCGCGACCCGATGCCCCTCGTCGAGCCAGGCGAGCGCGCGGTCGAGCACATCCGCATCGCGTTCGAGGGCTGCGCTCGGAGTGGCCATGGGCAGGAACGGTAGGTCAGGCCGCGATGCTTGAGAAGACCGCGCGCCGCGCCCCGCCGACGTATGCTCGAACGGCGTGGTCGACCATCGTCCTCTCTCCGCGGCCGAGGTCGCCGCCATCCGCGGCGAGTTCCCGGCCTTCGAGCGCCGCATCAACGGCGCGCCGCTCGCCTACCTCGACAGCGCGAGCACGAGCCAGAAGCCCGCCGCGGTGATCGCCGCGCTGCTGAGGACCTACGAGGCGAGCGCGAACATCCATCGCGGGGTGCACACGTTGAGCGTGGAGGCGACCGCGGCCTTCGAGGCGGTGCGGGGCAAGGCGGCAGCGCTCCTCGGCGCGAGCGATCCGCGCGAGATCGTCTTCGTGCGCGGCACCACCGAGGCCATCAACCTCGTCGCGCAGACGTACGGGCGGCGGCACGTCGGCGCGGGCGACGAGATCGTCGTCACCGAGCTCGAGCACCACTCGAACCTCGTCCCCTGGCAGATGCTCTGCGAGGAGAAGGGCGCACGGCTGCGGGTGCTCCCCATCGACGACCATGGCGCGGTCATGCTCGACCGGCTCGACGCGCTGCTCGGCCCGCGCACGCGCATCGTGGCCGTGTCGCACGTCTCCAACAGCCTGGGCACGGTGCTGCCGGTCGCCGCGATCGCGGCGCGCGCGCGCGCGGTGGGCGCGATCAGCGTGATCGACGGCGCGCAGGCGGTGCCGCATCGTCCCGTCGACGTGCATGCGCTCGGCTGTGATTTCTACGCGTTCTCCGGGCACAAGCTGTACGGGCCCACCGGCAGCGGCGTGCTGTGGGGCCGGCGCGCGCTGCTCGAGGAGCTGCCGCCGTGGCAGGGCGGCGGGGACATGATCCTTTCGGTGAGCTTCGCCGAGCCCAACCTCTTCAACGAGGTGCCTCATCGCTTCGAGGCCGGCACGCCCGACATCGCCGCGGTGATCGGCCTGGGCGCGGCCATCGACTGGATCCGCGCCGTCGGGCTCGAGCGGATCGGGGCGCGCGAGGCCGAGCTCCTCGCGTACACGACGCGCGTGATCGCCGCGATCCCCGAGGTACGCATCGTCGGCACGGCGCCGGAGAAGAGCGGGATCGTCTCGTTCGTGGTCGGGGATCTCCACCCGCACGATCTCGGCACTGCGCTCGATCTCGAGGGCGTCGCGGTGCGCACGGGCCACCACTGCACGCAGCCGGTCATGGATCGGTTCGGCATCGACGCCACGGTGCGCGCGTCCCTCGGGGTGTACTCCACCGAGGACGAGGTCGATCGCCTCGGCGCGGCGCTCGTGAAGGCGCGCGAGCTGCTGGCGTAGGATCCGCATGACGACGCGCGACTTGAGGACGCTGTACCAGCAGCTCGTGGTCGACCACGGGAAGGCGCCGCGCAACGCCGGGCCGCTCGCCGGGGCGACGCACACCGCGACGCTGCGCAACCCGCTGTGCGGGGACCGCGTGACGGTGCACGCGATCGTCGACGAAGGCGGCGTGGTCCAGCGCGTGACGTTCGAGGCGCGCGGCTGCATGATTGCGCGCGCCTCGGCGTCGCTGCTCACCGAGACGGTCGTCGGTCGCGACGCCGCAGCGTACACGGCGCTCGTGGGCACGCTCGAGGCGCTGGTCGCGGGGGCGGACCTCCCGCCCGACGCCGCGGCGCTCGCGCCTTTGCGCGGCGCGAGTGAATTCCCAGCGCGCCGCGCCTGTGTCACCCTGGCGTGGCACGCGCTGCGCGACGCGCTGGCCAGCGGCGACCCCACGAACGAGAGCTCCAGATGGATCGCAAGGTGACTACCTGTTCCAGGCTTCGGTCGACGTGGTCAAGGTCAGGCCCGTGCAGAGCAAGTTCAGCCGGAGTCGGAAGCCCCGCCAAGAGCCTCGTGCCGAAGGCTGTGCTGACCGTGCTCGGCCTGGCGGCGGCGCTGGTCGCCTGGCTAGTGCTGCGCGGGTAGTCAGTCGCCTTTGATGATCTGTTGCACGCGTTGATACGAGATCCCGAGGAGCTCGCCGATATCGCGGATCGTCAGCCCCTCGGCGAAGAGCGTGGTCGCGAGCTCGCGCGTCTCGTCGTGCATCGCCCGCGCGGCGCGCTCGGTGCGCTCGCGGAGCACGCGGAGGTTGCGGACCCGGACGCCGGCCGAGTGCTCGAAGATCACGTTCAGCGCGGCGGTCCGCGGCACCGCATACTGGGGCAACACGCTCCGGAGGTGCGCGCAGACCCTCGGAATCGTGGTGGCGCGAGCCCGGCAGCCCGTGAGCCCCTCGACCCGCGCCGACCAGCCTTCTTCGTCGTGAGAGAGCAGGACGCGGTAGGCGGGGCCCCCGGACGTCCGCGGTCCCTTGAGTCCCGGAGCCTCGGGTTTCCTGCGGCGCGAAATTCTCTTCATGGGTGCTCGAGTGCGAACAAGCCACGTAGACCGATCACTCCCGGAAAACTATTTTTTTTGCGCGCGCCGCAGATCGCCGCGGCCGGCCGGCGTGCTGGGCGCGCTGAGCTCCGTCAATGATCCGCAGGCCGGGGCTCATCCTGGCGCTCCTCACTGGCCTCAATCTCCTCAACTATCTCGACCGGATGGTGATCTCGGCGGTCCTGCCGAAGATCCAGGTGGAGCTCGAGCTCTCCAACTTCGTCGGCCGACTGCTCGCCACGGCGCGACCCTCGGCTACCTGGTGGGCGGCTTCATCGAGCATCGCTGGGGCTGGCGGAGCGCGTTCTTCATCGCCGGCGGACCGGGGATCCTGCTCGCGTTCACCTGCCTCCTCGTTCCTCTCGCCGGCGCCCCCGATGTTCCGCAAGCTCATGCGCGTTGATGCCGTGCGGGGACAACCTCGTGCTCATCCTTGAGGTAGCTCTCGCCGATCTCGAACGAGGCATGCGTCTGCGCGTCAAATGAAGCCGCGGAGGAGCGTCGCCTCGCCGAGGTCAATGGTCTCGGCGCCGTCCGTGGCGGCGACGTTTCCCTTCGCGACGGTGGTGATTAGGCCGTTCTCTGCGAGGATCGAGACGCCGCCCCCGATGGTCGCCGCCACGACCGCGGGCGACGTGGGCGCAGCGCCAGGCGACGCCGGGGTCGGGCTGGCCGCGCAGCCGAGGAGCAGCACGACCGGGACGAGGAGGAAGCGCGCCATCCCGCGATGGGTAGTTCAACACGTGATGTCGCACCGCCGGAGTCCTTTCGCGGCGGCAGGACCTTCATCGGATAGGGCGCGACCTCGCGCTCACCGAACGGGCCGCGCAGCATCGTGCGCCCTGCGCTCACCTCCAGCACGATGTGATCCTTGCCGCATTGCACCTCGCTGCGATCGGCTCCCTCCGGGCTCACGATCTTGCACGCGCCGTAGGCGCGGCAGGTCCGACAGACGCCGAGCTTCGGCGGCTTGCGGTCGGCGGTCTGCTTCGGGCACGAGACGAAGTCACGCGCGGGCTTCGCGTCGTCGCCCTCGCTCGTCTCGATCAGGAGGTCGGTGCCGACCGGGATCGTGCCCGGGCTGAGCGCGCCCACGCCGACGATGCACACCGCCTCGACACGCTGGAGGACGAGCGTGGCGGTCCCCTTCGGCGGAGCAGGCGCCGGGGCGGGCGCCGCGACCGGCAGCGGCGCCGCGCTGGGGGGCGGGAGGACCGCGGGCACGAGGCTGACCACCGGCGGCGCCGGCGCGGGGCCCGGCGAGGCGGGCTCACGTCGCGTGCAGGCTGCGAGGAGGAGCAGCGCCCGGGCCGTGCTTCGCTTCATGCCCCGTGATTATCACGCGGTCGGCTACGATGAGGCCATGGCCCACGTGCTTCACCGTTCCGCGCTGGCGCTCGCCCTCGCGCTCGCGCTCGCGGCGTGCGGCGTCGGCCCCGCCGGTGATGAGGACCTCGGGCAGACCGCGCAGCTGCTCGAGACCTTCCCCAACGAGCAGCCCGCCTTCGACTACTTCCGCACCAAGGGCCTGACCGGCGAGCAGAGCGCCGGCATCGTCGGCAACCTCGACGTCGAGTCGGGCCTCGACCCGACCATCGCGCAGAGCGGCGGCCCCGGGCGCGGGATCGCGCAGTGGTCGGTGGGCGCGCGCTGGGACACGACGCCTGGCGACAACGTGAAGGCCTACGCCGCGCAGCAGGGCAAGAGCGCGGTCTCGCTGCAGCTCCAGCTCGACTTCATCTGGTTCGAGCTCACGATGTTCCCGGGGTACGGCCTCACGAAGCTGAAGGCGACGACCACGGTGAGCGCGTCGACCTCGTCCTTCGCCACGAACTACGAGGGCTGCGGTGCGTGCAGCACGGCGACCCGCATCGCGTACGCGCAGAGCGTGCTCGATCGCTTCGGCGGCAAACGCGTGGCGGACGCGGGCTCCTCCAGCGGCGACCCCGTCGATGCGTGCACAGTGCAGACGACGGGCGCAACCGGCACTTGCCTCACGACCGCGGCGTGCGCGGCGCTGGGCAGCCACGTCTCGACGCCCGGCTTATGCCCCGGCGCAGACGACGTGCAGTGCTGCACGACCAACGCAGGCGGCTCCGCGAGCAGCGATGGCGGCGGAAGCAGCAGTGGCGAGACGCCGAAGGGCTCGAGCGGCGCGCCCACCGACGACGGCGGCGGTGGCTGCGCGGCCTCGCCGCGTCGGGCGCCGCCATCGAACGGGGGCGCCACGGCGGTGCTGCTGGGCGCCGCGGTGCTCCTCGCCACGCGTCGCCGCGACCGCGCGCGCGAAGTGAACGCGCGCGGACGGATCGCTACGCTGTAGCGAGATCGCTCAGTCGATGCAGAGCTGGCTCTGGCGGCAGTCCGCCACGCGATTGAGCTTGTCCGCAACGTTGCCGCACTCCTCGCCGCGCGCTTTCGAGACGCACGTGCTGAGGCGCTCGGTCTTCACGCCGTGCGGGCACTCCTTGGCGCTGAAGTCCGCCTCGAGATCGTGGCTGATCTCGCTCTTGCAGCCCGCCTCGTCCTTGTACTTCTTGTCGGCGCCGAACTGGCCGCAGCGCTTGGCGCGCTCACAGCGAGCCTCGGTGATGCGCGGCACGACGTCCTTGTTCGCAACCACGCCGGCAGAGGTGGTCTGGACGCCGGGATTGGGCTCCTTTGGCGGGTTCGAGCACGCCATCACCAGAGCCGCACCGGTCGTCACCATCGCGATAAAGGTCTTCATGGCGCGTTCCCGAGCAATCGCCGTTCCGCGCCGCTAGACTCGCCTCCTCGCCGCATGCGCTACGAAGGAAAGCTCTACCGGCCGCCGTCCGAGGCGGACGCGCTCATCGTGCAGGCCACCATCGGCTGCTCGTGGAACCACTGCACGTACTGCGACATGTACCGGGACAAGACGTTCCGCGTGCGCGATGTCGCTGCGACGCTCGAGGATCTCGACCTCGCGGGCCGGGTCCACGCGGACGACGTGGAGAAGCTGTTCGTGGCCGACGGCGACGCGCTGATGCTGCCGATGGACCACTGGCGCGCCATCCTCGAGCGCGCGCGCAGCGTGCTCCCGCGGCTGCGACGGGTGTCGTGCTACGCGATGGCGCGGAATGTCCTCGCCAAGACCGACGCCGAGCTCCGGGAGCTCCAGCAGCTCGGGCTCTCGTTGCTCTACATCGGCCCCGAGTCCGGGGACGACGTCACGCTGAAGCGCATCGCGAAGGGCGACGACGCGGCCGCGCACGTCCTCGCCGCCGAGCGCGCGCACGGTGCTGGCATGCAGCTCAGCGTCATCGCGCTGCTCGGCATCGCCATGGATCGCAGCGAGCAGCACGCCCGCGCGACCGCGGAGCTCGTCACGCGGATGGATCCCGCCTTCTTCTCGGCGCTGACGGTGACGGTCGTGCCGGGCACGCCGCTTCATCAGCTCTCCAGGAAGGGGCGCTTCACGGTGCCCGCGGTGCCCGAGCTCCTGCGCGAGCTGCGGACGATGGTGAGCGAAGCCTCGCCGACCAACGCGGTGTTCCGCACGAACCACGCTTCGAACTACCTGCCGCTGGGCGGGCGCCTCCCGCAGGACCGCGCGCGGATCGCGCAGGTGATCGACGCGGCGATCGCCGGCGACATCCCGCTCCGCTCCGACGCGATGCGCGGCCTCTGAGCGGCGGCGCGCGGCGCTAGATCTCGAGGTGGCCGGCGCCGAGCTCAACGACGCCGCCGCTGACGTGGATGCGCCGCTGCTCGTCGACCCGCAGGTCGAGCCGCGAAGGCCGCTGCACGGCGTCGCCCTGGCGGAGCGTCGCCGCGAAGGGGGCCGCGACGCCGGTCTCGAGGAGGTACCCCCCGAGGTTCGCGCATGCCGAACCCGTGGCCGGATCCTCGACGATGGCGCCGTCCTGCGTGAAGAAGAAGCGCACCACGATCCGGTCGGGCACGCCTTCCTCGCGCGCCCAGAGGTACGCCATCGCCTCGCTGCCGCCCGGCTGGATCCCGTGCTGCGCGATGAGCGCGGCAACGGGCGTGGCGCGGCGCACCGCCTCGACGCTGACGACCGGGATGACCAGCTGCGCCACGCCCGTGTCGATCCAGAGCGGGTCGCTGGCGAGCTCCGACGCATCGAGGCCGACCATGCGCGCGACCTCGGAGCGCGCCGAGACCGGCGAGGCCGTGGGGGCCCGGGGCGCCACGAGCGTCCAGCGGTCCCCCTCCGCCGTCACGGGCACGACGCCGGACGCGAGCTCCAGGGTCACGGCGTCTCCGGCCGCCGCGAGCGAGCGCACCACGTGCGCCGTGCCGAGCGTCGGATGACCGGCGAACGGCATCTCGAACGTCGGCGTGAAGATGCGCACGCGCGCGGTCGCTCGCTCGGAAGGCAGGATGAAGGTCGTCTCCGACAGGTTCAGCTGGCGCGCGAGCGCCTGCATCTGCTTCGTGGCGAGCGCGCTGCCGTCCTCGAAGACGCACAGCGGGTTACCGGAGAGGCGATCGCCGGGAACGGTGAAGACGTTGAGGATGCGGTAGCGCAGCGCCATGCCGCGCAGCGTAGCGGATCCCGCCGGCCCCGCGTCACGGCCGGACCTCAGGGGGTCGCGACCTTGCCGAAGATCGTGCCGGTGAAGCGCGTATCGTGCGCGTCCTTGCACTGGCAGTAGGTGACGTCCGACTCGCACTTCTCGCCGACCGAGCAGCAGCACGTCTGGTTGCCGCCGGAGCACGTGACCGCGCAGCCTGCTGCCAGCCGGATGCGGAGCTCCTCCTTCGACTCGCCGGTGTGCTCGGCGGCGCGCGCCTCCGCCTCCGACTTCGCCGCGGGCGCGTCCGCGGCCGCGGACTGCGAGATGTCCTCCTCGGTCGGCGCGGCGCAGGCGAAGAGGCCGAACGCGATGGCGAGGCAGGAACCGAGGATCTGGGTCTTCATGGTGAGCTCTCTTTCGGTGAAGTGGGTGGCGCGTCGTCTCGCGCTCCCTCCCATCAGCAAGAAAGGTTCCGCCGAAATGGCCCGCGTTTCGCGGCAGTTCCAGCGCCTTCGCGAGGTGCGCGCGCGCCCGAGGTAGGCGCGCGCGCGGGCAGCCATTCGCTTGTTCGTGCTTCTCGTGCGAGCTGCGCGCCGGCACTCCTCTTGCTGTGCGCGCAGGCATGATGAAAAAGACCGTCGCCGCCCTCACCGTGTCCCTCGCTGTCGCCCTCGGCGCGTGCGCTGCGCCCGGCGAGCCCGGCGAGGAGCTCGTCGCTTCGCAGGAAGAGGCGCTCCGCATCGGCAACGGCGACCCCGATGCCTGCACGGGCGCGCTCTTCGCCTGCTACCAGTCTTGCAAGAGATCGGGCAGCGCATCCTGCTTTCACTACTGCGACATCGTCCATGCGAAGTGCCGGGGTCTGCCGGCTCCCGGCGGCGGCGACGTCATCCTCCGCGCGGAGGTCTCCCCGTCGACGCCCCTGCCGTGAGCAAAGCGATCGTCTATCGTGCGTTCGTGCTGCCGTGCTGCCGTGCTGCCGTGCCAGAGCCCATGAGAGTCACCGTCCGCGACCATGCCCTCTCGTTCGCGCCCGGCAGTGAATGGATCGCCGACGTGATGGAGCCCGCGACCGAGGCGCAGCTGGGGCTCTACGTGCGCTCCGTCGAGCGCGGCGTGTACCTCAACGTGCGGTCGCAGGAGGCAGGAGATCACGCGCTCACGCGCGAGGGAATGACGGCGCTCCTCCGCGCGCAGGCGTGGGCGTCCGCGCCGTTCGACGAATGGTCCGAGGCGGCGGGGGAGCTCGCGATCGCCGGCGGCACGTTCGAGACCACCGGCATGAGCGGCGAGGTGGTGCTCGAGATCTTCGTGACCGACGGCCGCGCCGTCGCGAACCTCGCCGGCCCGGGCGAGCGCACGGCGATCGCGGCGGTCACGGCCTCGGCGCGCGCACTCGCGCGCTCGCTTCGTTTCGGATGACCTCGCGGGGCGCGATGCTGGCGTAGGCAGATGGCGTATCGAGACGAGGACGAAGCGCTCCGCGCGGCGCTCGCCGCGAAGAACGAGGGGACCGCGCGCTTGCGGCAAGCGCGCGCGCAGGAGCCCCCGCCGCTCCCATCGCTCTCGCCGGGCGGCCCGATGACGCGCTCCCGCCGGGACCTGGAGCTGAGGCCGATCGCGTGCTGATTCGCCTGAAGATCGTGCTCCAGTCGAGCCGCCGCGCCGCCGGCCCGAACTCACGATCGCCGCGGTGAGCGCGGCGAGGAGCCCATCGCCGCGCATCGCGGCATGCTCGAGCGACAACGCGGCGCGAAAGCGACTGCTGGAGGCCGTGGCTCCGGACCGTCGCCGAGATCAGTCCGGGGCGGCGACGGCCGCGCGGACGACGTCGATTGCCTCCGGGTTGTCGAGGCTGCTCAGGTCGCCGGTCGCTTCGCCCGACGCGAGCAGGTCGCGGAGGACACGGCGCATGATCTTTCCGCTGCGCGTGCGCGGTACCGTGGACACCACGAGCACGCGCGCCGGACGCGCGATCGAGCCCACCGCGGCGACGATCGCTTGCGCCAGCGCCAGCGAGAGCTCGCGGCTCGCCTGGTGCCCCGCGCGCAGGACCACGAAGGCCACGGGCACCACCCCCTTGATGGGGTCGGGCTGCGGCACGACCGCCGCCTCCGACACCGCGG
Source organism: Polyangiaceae bacterium (assembly GCA_043732195.1). GTDB lineage: Bacteria > Myxococcota_A > Polyangia > Polyangiales > Polyangiaceae > Labilithrix. The sequence continues at coordinate 5,553 of JAYTHX010000416.1, read as the reverse complement.
CATGCGTGAGGAGCGCCGCCTCCAGCTCCATCGTGCCGATGCGATGGCCGGCCACGTTGATCACGTCGTCGAGGCGACCGGTGACCCAGAGCTGACCGTCGGCGTCGAACAGCCCGCCGTCCGCGGCGAAGTAGAAGCCCGGGAACGCAGAGAGGTAGTTCTCGACGTAGCGCGGATGGTCGTTCCACACCGTGCGCGCGAGGCACGGAAACGGCTTGCCGATGGCCACCGCGCCGAGCTCGCCGGCGGGCGCGTCGGTGCCGTCCTCACGCAGGACGCGGCCGTCGTAGCCGGGCAGCGGCTCTCCGCAGCTACCGGGGCGCGTGGGCGAGATCCCGACGATGCTGCTCGTCCACGCCGTCCCCGTCTCGGTCTGGCCGTACGTGTTGTTGAGGAAGAGCGACCCCCTGCCGAGGGTCCCGTGCGTCCAGTGCCAGGTCTCGGGATCGAGCGGCTCGCCGACGAGCGAGATCAGCTCGACTGCTCGAAGAGCTCGTAGGGGGAGCTGGCGTGGGCGTGTCGATGCTGCCCTCGAAGATCACGTGCGTGGCGCCATGCGCGAGGCCGCCGACGAGCGCGAAGATCGGGAACGTGAGCCACCCCACGTCTGCGGTGCACCAGTAGACATCGTGCTCGTTGAGGTCGAGCGACCACTTCACGTTCGCGTAGGCGCCGACGAGGAAGCCGATGCCGGCGTGCACGAGGCCCTTCGGCTTCGACGTGGTCCCGGACGTGTAGATGATGAAGCCCGGGTCATTGGCCTCGAGCGCGACCGGCTCCGCGCGCCGCGTGGTCTTCGCGAGCAGCGTCGCGAAGTCGTGCTCGCCCGCGAGCAGCGGGTAGTCCGGTCGAATTTGATCTGCGTGAGTAGCTTCCCGACGTTCGTCCGGTTACTCCCGCTCATGTCCAACTCCTGTGAGCATCGTTTCAGCCAGGTCACGCGGCACCCGACGCGTGGGTCGGCGATCGCGAGCGGCACCTGCACCCATTGCGGCTCGCGCCTCTGCCTGCACGACCTCCTCGATGGTCGGCAGATCGCCGGGGCGGTCACGTACCGCTTCACGCATCCCCTCTCGAGCTCGGCAGTCTCCGGTTGCCTGATCTGCCAGGGCAGCCCGCGCTCCAACACGTTCGAGGAGCGGCGCCTCCATCCCTGGTTCGACGGCGAGGGACCGACGCTGCCCGCCGCGTGGACCTTCGCGGGCAACGCGAACGCGTCGTCCGAGGAAGCGCCGGCCGCCGCGCCGTAGCCTGGGCGGCTGCGCGCCCGCGCGGCGCGTGTCTCGCGGGCCACGAGGGACGGGTGAAGGTGCGCAAAAACTCCCGAGATCCGCGCGATCGGGCGCGGTCTGACGGTTGCAGTCAGGGTCGTCATGAAGACCATCGCATCGCTTGGCTGGAAGGCGCTCGTGGCCGCAGCACTCCTTTCCGGTCACGGCCAGCGCCGACGGCAAGACGAACCCTGCTGGCGGTAGCGCCTCGGCGTCTGCGAAGAAGCTCGGCGTGAAGCGGCTGGTGCTCGCGCACGGGGTCGACGGACACGAGCCGCAGGACGCGACGGGCACGTTCAAGTCGAGCGACGACCGCGTCTACGCGTTCATCGAGCTCGAGAATCCCGGCAAGGTGGGCGGCGCGATCACGATGGTTTTCGAGCCGCCGAGCGGTCCGCCGGTCGCCGAGAGGCAGCGCATTCCGCCCAGCGACAAGCGTCGGCGCGTGCACACGAGCACGATCACTGTCGGCGTATTGCCGGAGGCAGTCGGGGCGGGAGCGCGCCGCGTCAGCGCTGCGGACCTGGAGTGGCGCGCGACCCGCGTCTCCGGCGCCGGCGGACAGCATCGCAACAAGACGAGCTCGGCGATCGACCTCGTGCACCTGCCGACGGGCATCGCGGTGCATTGCAAGAGCCAGCGCTCGCAGCACCAGAGCCGCGCCATCGCCCACGAGTGACTCGCCGCGCGCCTGGTCGACGCCGCGCGCACGGTGGCCCGCGGCTCGCGTGCGCAGCAGCGACGCGGCCAGGTCGGTAGCGGCATGCGCGGAGACAAGCGCCGCCCGATCGGCTGCCAGGACGGCGTGGTTGTCGATCATCCGACGGGTCGAACGTGGCGGCTGCGCGAGTACCTCCGAGGAAAGATCTGAGGGCGCCTGGCATGCGCGCTGCCTTCGACGCCGCCGGAGGTCATCCCGATGAACAGCACCAAGCCCGACGACGCGACCCCGAAGGTTGCTCCTCGAGCACACGACGCCCACCGAGCGACACGGTGAGCAACACGAGCGGCTACGCACCAAAAAAAAGGGCCGCGGTCTTTCGACCACGGCCCTCCCCCCCGCTCTTCTCCCCCCGGATGGAGCGGGAACGTTCGGACTGACTACTCCTCGTTCACCGCGCTGAGCGACGGCGGAGGCGAGGGCGCCTGCGCTGCCTGCGGCGGGCTGAAGCGCTCCTCGACCGGTTCGCCGTCGATGACGACGTTGAGGGTCTTGTACGCCACGAGGCCGGTGCCGGCCGGGATGAGCCGGCCCATGATGACGTTCTCCTTGAGGCCGCGCAGGGTGTCCGTCTTGCCGTTGATGGCGGCCTCGGTCAGCACCTTGGTGGTCTCCTGGAAGGACGACGCGCTGATGAACGACTCGGTCGAGAGCGACGCCTTCGTGATGCCGAGGAGCAGCGGCTCTGCGATGCCCGGCTTGCCGCCGCGCTCGATGACCCGTGCGTTCTCCTTCTCGAAGATGTGCTTCTCGACATTCTCGTCGATCAGGAACGAGGTGTCTCCCACGTCCTTGATGCGCACGCGGCGCAGCATCTGACGAACGATGACCTCGATGTGCTTGTCGTTGATGGCGACGCCCTGCAGGCGATAGACCTGCTGGATCTCGTTGACGAGGTACGCCGCGAGCTCCTTCTCGCCCTTGACGCGAAGGATGTCGTGGGGGTTCGCCGGCCCGTCCTGCAGCGGCTCGCCCGCGCGGACGCGGTCACCAGGCTGGACGTGGATGTGCTTGCCCTTGGGGATGAGGTACTCGCGGGACTGGTCGGTGAGCGCCGCGCCGTCATGGCCGAACGGCGTGATGACGACCTTGCGCTTGCCCTTGGTGTCCTTGCCGAAGGAGACCTCGCCGTCGATCTCCGCGATGATCGCGTGGTCCTTCGGCTTGCGAGCCTCGAAGAGCTCGGCGACGCGCGGGAGACCACCGGTGATGTCCTGGGTCTTCGTGCTTTCGCGGGGGATCTTCGAGATGACGTCGCCCGGCTCGAGGAGGTCACCGTCCTGGACGACGATGTTCGCGCCGACCGGGAGGAGATAACGCGCTTCGAGCGTCGAGTTCGGGAGACGCAGGGTCTCACCGGACTCGGGGTGCTTGAGCGAGACGCGCGGGCGGAGATCCGCCGCGCGGGACTCGATGATCACCTTGCGCGAGAGGCCCGTGACCTCGTCGAGCTTCTCGATCATCGTGACGCCTTCGACGATGTCGCCGAACTTCGCGACGCCGCCGACCTCGGTGAGGATGACGTTCGCGAAGGCGTCCCACTCGGCGAGGAGGTCGCCAGCCTTGACCTTCTGACCCTCGACGCACTTGAGGACGGCGCCGTAGATCAGCCGGTGGTGCTCGCGCTCGCGGCCGCTCTCGTCCACGATGACGAGCTCGCCGTGGCGGTTCATGATCGTGACGGTGCCGTCACGACGGTGCGCGAGGTTAGCGCCGCGGACTCGCACGATGCCCTCGGTACGCGCCTCGATCGAGCTCTGCTCGATCTTGCCGCGGGCCGCCGCTCCACCGATGTGGAACGTGCGCATCGTGAGCTGGGTGCCGGGCTCGCCGATCGACTGGCTGGCGATGATTCCGATCGCCTCGCCGATGTTGACCTTGTAGCCGCGTGCGAGGTCGCGTCCGTAGCACTTCGCGCAGACACCACGGCGGGTCTGGCACGTCAGCACCGAGCGGATGACGATCTCTTCGATGCCAGCCTCCTCGATCTTGGTGACGAGCTCCTCTTCGAGCTCCGTGTTCGCCGCGACGATGACCTCGCCCGTGAGCGGGTCGACGACGTCTTCGAGGGTCACGCGGCCGAGGATGCGGTCGCCGAGGGGCTGGATGACTTCGCCCGCGTCCTCGAGCTTCGCAACGCGAATGCCGTCGAGGGTGCCGCAGTCGAACTCGGAGATGACGGCGTCCTGCGCGACGTCGACGAGACGGCGCGTGAGGTAACCGGAGTTCGCAGTCTTCAGCGCGGTGTCCGCGAGGCCCTTACGAGCTCCGTGGGTCGAGATGAAGTACTGGAGAACCGTCAGACCCTCACGGAAGTTCGCGGTGATGGGAGTCTCGATGATCTCGCCCGAGGGCTTGGCCATGAGACCGCGCATCGCGGCGAGCTGCCGGATCTGCTGGGTCGAGCCGCGGGCGCCCGAGTCCGCCATGATGTAGATCGGGTTGAAGCTCGGCTCGATCTGCTCCTTGCCGGTGTCCGGGTCGGTGACCTTCTCTTTGCCGATGACGATCATCATCTCGGCGGTGACCTTGTCGGCCACGCCTGCCCAGATGTCGACGATCTTGTTGTAGCGCTCGCCGTCGGTGATCAGACCTTCCTGGTACTGATCGACGACCTGCTGGACCTCGCCCTGCGCCTCGTTGAGGAGCACGTGCTTCGCGTCCGGGATGACCATGTGGTCCATGCAGATCGAGACGCCGGCGCGCGTCGCGTGCTCGTAGCCGAGCGAGCGCAGGCGGTCCGCGAGGAGGACGGTCGCCTTGTTGCGGTGCATGCGGTAGCAGGCATCGATCAGGTGCGAGAGCGCCTTCTTGTCGAGGGTCTTGTTGATCAGCTCGAACGGCAGGCCGTCCGGGAGGATCTCCGAGATGAGGCAGCGACCGACCGTCGTGTTGACGACGATGCGCTTGCCGGTGCCGGGGTCGATGACGCGGACGCGGATGCCCGTGTGCGTCGTGACCTCCTCGTTGTCGTAGGCCATCCGGACCTCCTCGGGCGAGGAGTAGACGCCCTTGAGGTAGCCTTCGAGCTTGATGGCGCCGGCCTTGCCGGACACCGTGAGCGTTCCCTCACGGTAGTAGCCCTTCGCGAACTTGCGCTCGCGGGTGGCGTAATAGAGCCCGAGGACGATGTCCTGCGTGGGGTTGATGATCGGCTTGCCGTTGGCGGGCGAGAGGATGTTGTTCGTGCTCATCATGAGCACGCGCGCTTCCATCTGCGCCTCGACCGAGAGCGGCACGTGGACGGCCATCTGGTCACCGTCGAAGTCGGCGTTGAACGCCGCGCAGACGAGCGGGTGCAGCTGGATCGCCTTGCCCTCGATGAGGACAGGCTCGAACGCCTGGATTCCGAGGCGGTGGAGGGTCGGGGCGCGGTTCAGGAGAACCGGGTGCTCGGAGACCACTTCCTCGAGGATGTCGAAGACCTCGGGGCGCTCCTTCTCCACCATCTTCTTCGCGGACTTGATGGTGTTGACGTAGCCGCGCTCTTCGAGCTTGTTGTAGATGAACGGCTTGAACAGCTCGAGCGCCATCTTGGTCGGGAGACCGCACTGGTGCAGC